>NZ_BAAATE010000049.1:0-50262 GCF_039533245.1 Nonomuraea recticatena
CCCCGGCCGAGGCCGACAACTTCCGCCGCACCGTCATCGTCGCCATCGAAGCCGCCGCCCAGACCCACAAGGGCCGGCCCAGCCCCACCATGGCCGAGATGATCCGCAAGATCACCGAAGCCCTCGACGCCGCCTGACGGGGATGTCGACCCGCGTCGCCACTGCTGGTCACGGGGATCCTCTCCGGATCCCGGCTCTTCACCGCTCCGCTCATCGTGCCCGGACCGAGCACCGGTTCATCGACTGTCCGCATGACGTCCGCAAGACACGCTGGCCGGCCCACAAGTCGGCCAGCGGTTCGGGGGCGATGCTTCCCTGGGGCATGCCGGCAGCCGGTGAGGACACGGCCTCGCCTTGTCGTCAGGCCGATGCCTGGCCTCAGCGGAGGCGGGTACCAGGCTCCTCGGTCGATCCCGCGCTCCTCGGGAGCGAGGACGCCGCCCTACTCCTGCGTGTCGGAGGACCTCTCCGCGATCTGCACGCTCAGCCCTCGGGTGTCCGAGTCGAGGAGGAGCTCGCCGAGCTGCCGCCTCTGCTCCGGCGTGAGCCGTACCGGCCACACCGCAGGCAGCACGAGGACGTCGCCGTTCGGAAGCGCGACCAGGTCGAGTGGAAGCGAGGGGGATGAGATCACAGTACGTCTACTGTCCCACGTCAGGACGCTACGCGAGCCGTCTTCGCGTCTTCTCGCTCGAGGAAGCCATGGCGCGCGGGCGGGCTCGTCACGCCACCGACTCGAACGCGACCCGCCGCCGCGTCACCATTCCTCCTCCAACAGGTCGATCTGCCCTTCGCAGTTCCAGCCTCGCGGCACTCCGGTGATCCTCAGCGGCTTCCGAGGCGCCAGCCCCAACCTGGCCGCGCACTCGGGCCCGATCCCCGCGGCCCGCGACTCGGGGGTACGAAGGGTGTGCTTGCACGCTTCACACCGCACCACGTGTTCGCGCACGAAAGGCTCACTCAGATCGAAGAGGGTCACCGCCACATCCTTCATCCCACCCCTCCTCAAGCCCGTCGCGATGAACCGCGCACCATCACGTATGTACCCACAGCCGCCCCTGCGCATGGGAGCGCGTACCGTCGGGGAGCCGGGGCGAGATCGGGCGACGGCTCCTACGAGCCCGGTTCGCTTGCCGTCCTGCCGCTGCGCCGCACCACCGCGGTGTGCAGTCCCTTGAGGAGAAGTGCGGCCACGAACACCACGTTGCTGAGGATCCTCAGGTCGTCCCTGTAGAGCTCGAGCTCGGTCATATCGCCGTAGCCGATGGCGATCGCCAGCCCGATCAACGTGGCAGCGGCGCCGAACAGCATGTAGGCGACTCTGTCGAGGACCGTCATCCAGAGGCGGGCGCGCGAGGCCCGGGGCCTCTGCCGTATGACCATGGAAACTCCTGGCACGAGCGAATGGACCTCACGCGACTCGGACGAGAGCGCGTGTGCCCGTCCTGCCCGGCAGGCGTCAGAGGGCGTTCCAGAAACGGTAGTCGTGGTCGGCGGCCGCATTGTCGGTGAGGCAGGGACTCAGAACGCAGGACTGCAATCCGGCGGCGATGCGCGGTGTGAGGTCCTCCTCTGGGACGACGCCGTCGCGACCTCCGGAGGAGCCGGCCGAGACCCGGTGACGATGTGCGGGGTACCGCCGCGGCGGCAGATTAGGCAGGGTGAACACCTCTCCTCCAGGAAGCCGCCGTACGATCGTGCCGGCCCTGATCGTCGTCGTCTGGTCGGCGAGTTATCTGGCCCTCGGCCTGCTCTGGGCTTTCGGAGGGCCCGGATATCCGTTCGACGCCAGCCGTCCGGGCGCGGGCAACACCCTGCTCGACCCTCTTCCGGCAGCGGCCGGCGGGGGCGTGCTGGCGATGTCGGCGCTGGTGGCCGGCGTCGTCGCCGTGCTCGCCGCCAGAGGCCCGCTCAACCGGGCCCCCGCCGTCGTGGCCGTCGTGGCCGGCGTCGGCCTGGCGGTGCTCCTGCCCGACGTGCGCATCATGATGACCGCCGGGTACCTGCCGGTGATGCTGGCTGCCGCGCTCGCCGGCCAGGCCGAGTTCTCGATGATCGCGACCATGCTGACGTGGCCGAGCGTCAACCTGCTCATCCTGATGGCGGCCGGCGTCAGCCTGATGCTCTTGGGGACGCGCGCGCTGATCGGAGGGCCCGGGCGGCCCGGCAGCGCCGCCGGCGCGCTACGGATCGGGCGGTATGCGACCGCTGTCGCGGTCGCCGTCCCTGTCGTCTACGCCGTCACCCGCTTCGGCTGGCTCCTGGGCGTGCCCGTCGGCATCAGCGACCGGTTCCTGGCCTACATCGCCGAGATCACTCCGATCGGCGCCGGTCTCAGCACGCTCGGTCTCGTCGGCGCGGTTCTGACCGTCGGCTTGGTCCGGCCGTGGGGCGAGGTCTGGCCGCGCTGGGTGCCGTTCCTGCGCGGGCGGCCGATTCCGGCGCGACTCCCGGCCTACTCGGCTCTGGCCGTCTCCCTCCCCATCACCTCCGCCGGACTGATGTACGTCCGCAAGAAGCTCACCGGCGAGCAGGTTGGCCCGGCGGGGGCGGCCGACGAGCTGGGCGCCTGGCTGCCGGAGATGTTGTGGCCGCTGTGGGGTGTGGCCCTGGCGGTGGCCGCGCTGGCGTACCTCTCCCGCCGCCGGCACCTCGCTCACGCACGCCGACCATAATGGTGGGCGTGCGAGAGTCCCCGTCACCTGCCGGCGCCGTGGTGGACTCGTTTTTCAACCGGCATCAGGTGAGCGCCGATGCCATGCTCGCCGTCCTGCTCGTCCTGCCGCTCGGCCTGGTCTCGTTGAGCCTGCTCCGGGCCTCGGACAGTCCCCTGTCGCTCCGCCTGCTCGCGGGTCTCGGCCTACTGGTGCTGCATGGTTGCGTCGTTCCGCGTCGGCTGCGCCCGCTGGCGGCGTACGGAGTGGCCGCCGTGGCGATGCTGCTGCTGGTGGCGCTGCCGCCCCTGCACGACCCGACGGGCGGCGCCTACTATCCGGCGGTGCTGCTGCCGAGCACGCTGGTCTTCGGGCTGCTGCTCTACACGGCGTCCGGCCGGCTCGGCCTGCTGCCCAGCTTGGTCTGCCTGGCCGTCGCCCTGACGGGTGTGGTCCTGGTCCTGTCGCGTCTGTGGAATCCGGCCTCGTGGGGCGGCTCCTCGGGCTCCTACGAGCTGGTCGCGTGGCGGATCGGGCTGTCGGTCGGCCTGGTCGCCGCGGTGGCGTGCTTCTGGTCGCTGGGCCGCCTCAGCCGCATGCGGGTGTTGTTCTTGTCCGAGCTCAGAGCGAAGGCCGAGCGCGCCGAGGCCGACCGTGTGCGGGAGCGGAAGGAGGCAGCGCGGGCGGAGCGCGACCGCATCAGCCGCGAGATGCACGACGTGGTGTCCCACTCGCTCGCCGTCATGGTCAGCCAGGCGGAGGGAGGCAGGCTGTCCGATCCGGACTCACCCGGGGCGGGCGTGTTCGCCACCATCGCCGGGGTCGGGCGCGAGGCCCTGCGCGACATGCGCGGGCTCCTGGGGGTGCTACGCACCGACGGCGGCACCTCTCCGCAACCCGGCCTCGGCGACCTCTCCGACCTGCTCGACCATGTGCGTGATACGGGCGTACGCGTCGCCGTACAGGAGGTCGGGGACGCCCGACCGCTGCGTCCAGCCGTCGACCTGACCGCCTATCGCGTCATCCAAGAGGGGCTGACCAACGTAATCAAGCACGCGGGGGCGACGGCCGCGGCCGACATGATGCTGGCGTGGCGCCCGGACGGACTGCACATCACCATCACGAACGACGGCGACGGGCCGCCCGCCGAAGAGGCCGGCGTCGGGCTGACCGGGATGCGCGAACGTCTCAGCATGGTGGGAGGCACCCTGGAGGCCGGCAGACGTCCCGGCGCCGGCTTCGAACTGTCGGCCACCGTGCCCTATGAGCCGAGGAGTCTCCCATCATCAGGATCATGATCGTCGACGATCATGAGCTGCTGCGCAACGGCCTGACCATGGTCGTCAGGTCCCAGCCCGACATGGAGGTCGCCGCCGAGGCCGCTGACGGCCTGGCGGCCCTGAAGGCGTTGGAGTCGCGACGCGTCGACGTGGTGGTGATGGACATCCGTATGCCCCGAATGGACGGTGTCACCGCCACCCGGGAGATCCAGCGGCTGGACGATCCGCCGAAGGTGCTGGTGTTGACCACGTTCGACCTCGACGAGCACGTCCTGGCCGCGCTGCGCGCCGGTGCGAGCGGGTTCATGTTGAAGGACGCGCCAGGAGAGGAGATCATCGCTGCGATCCGGTACGTGCACCGGGGCGACTCGATCATCGCGCCCGCCACGACCCGGCGGCTCATCGGGCGGCTCGTCGCGAAGGCCAACACCGACCCGGACGCCGTGCTCAAGGTGCTCACGGAGCGCGAGCGTGAAGTCTTCCTCAGCCTGGCCCGAGGCGCGTCCAACGCCGAGATCGGGGTCGAGCTGTTCTTGTCGGAGACCACGGTCAAGACCCACGTGGGGCGCATCCTGACGAAGCTCGGGCTGCGCGACCGGGTCCAGGCGGTGGTCCTGGCGTACGAATCCGGCGTTGTCACTCCGGGCGAGCGCTAGGCACTGGCACCGATCAAAGCGCCGCCGCGTGACTGCTGCCACGACCAAACCTTTCCTGGTTCGGTCTCCACGTTACGAGGGGAAGTGCACTAGCAGGACCGGTAACCGAAGCGCAGGCGATCCCTCTGATCCCAACTCCGTACAGGCCCCAGATCCGCCCACCCTCCCACCTGCCACGGCCGGAATCGTCGCCCCCGATTCAGGCGGCGCCGATTCAGGCGCAACCGGATCAGGCGGGGGCGGTTCGCGTCGCGGTGATCACGACGGCCGTGTAGTGCATCGTGAAGCCGCCGCCCATGGCGTCGACAGCGGCCCCGATGCCCACCAGCACCTCCGCCAGCTTCGCCGGTGGGATCTGGCTGAGGCCGCCCTGGGTGGGCAGCTGGTCCAGCCACTCGTCCGTGGTGTAGTCCCGCTCCCAGTCGAATCGCCACTGCTCCGGGTCGCCGAACGCGCCCGCCTGCTTCATCCCGTCGGCCGCCTTGCCGAACAGCACCGCGTAGCCATCCAGGGCGGACATCGCCTTCCGGTAGCCGCGCGCGGCCAGCGAGTCGGGCACCACGCGGCCGTAGACCGCCGCGAAGGCCTCCGTCGCTTCGGGCGGGGGCTGGCCCACGTTCCAGAACGCCGCTAGCCGTCCGCCTGGCCGCAGCACCCGCGCCGCCTTCGCCGCTCCCACGACCGGGTCGACCCAGTGCCAGGACTGCCCGGCGATGACCGCGTCGAAGTGGCGGCCGGCCGGGTCCCAGTCCTCGAACGTCGCCACCTCGACCTTCGCCCCGCCGCGCCGCGCGAAGTCAGCCATCCGCGCGTCGGGCTCGACCCCGAGCACCTTGCAGCCGGCGGCCTGGAACTGCCGGGCCTCTATGCCGGTGCCGACGCCGACGTCGAGGACGTCGGGCCCCGGGCTGGCGGCCACGATCCGGTCCACCATGGCTTCGGGGTAGCGGGGCCTGGCGCGGTCGTAGCGTTCGGCGTCCGATCCGAACGACTCCGCCGCCTGTCGGTATCGATGAGGCTCGTTCTCGGCAGGACGCGCCGGCTCCAGATGACGCTCGTTCTCGGTGACACGCGCTGACTCTGGATGACGCTCGTTCTCGGTAACACGCGCTCGCTCCGGATGACGCTCGTTCTCGGCGAGACGCGCTCGCTTCGGCGGTATAGTGGGCATGTGCCCACTATGAATGGGCGCTCGCCCACTCGTCAACCGGGCGGGCCCCCGAGAGCGAAGGAGCGATGCACTGTGCCGACAGGTGTGGCCATCCACGACGCGCGCGCCCAGCTCTTCGACGCCGCCGAGCGCATCCTGCTCAGGGACGGGCCGAACGCGCTGACCAGCCGGGCGGTCACCACGGAGGCGGGCTGCGCCAAGGGCGTCCTGCACCGGCACTTCGCCGACTTCGACGCCTTCGTCGCCGAACTCGTACAGGACCGCATCAGCCGGATCGGCAGCCAGGCCACCTCATTGCGCGAGTCGGCAGGCACCGGCACCATCGCCGGCAACCTCACCGGCGCGCTGATGGAGCTGTTCGGGTCGGTCGCCGTGGCGATCGTCGGCTTCATCACCTTCAGGGACGACCTGCGCGCCCGGCTTCGCCAGGCCACCCCGACCGGCGTCCCGGTACTCACCGAAGCCACGGCCATGATCGCCTCCTATCTCGCCGTCGAGCGCGACCTGGGCCGCATCGCCGCCGACGCCGACGTCGACACGCTCGCTCCCACGCTGATCGGGGCCGGGCACCTGCTCTTCGCCGACCGCCAGGTCACCCGACCTGAGGCCGAGGCCGTCCACAAGGTCGTGACCACGGTCATCGCCGGCGTCCTGCGGGAACCGCCGCGATGAACGGCCCGCGCACGGGTCAGCCGATCCTGCTGTCGACCACACCGCCCACATCGCCGCTCCAGATGTCGTCGTCCTCGTGCAGCCAGGTGCCGGTTTCGCGATCCTGCTCCTCCTGACCGCCCGCACCGCCCGTCCCGCTCATCGGCATGAAGGGCGAGCCCATGCCGTGCGAGGCGGCGGCCCTGCCGTTGACCGGGTCTGATCCGAGCTCCGTGCCGGCGCCGGGGACGCCGAAGGTGGCGGCCGGGGAGTGGTTCGGCCCGACGGGGAGTGGTTCGGGCCCGCCGGGGTGGAGAGCGGGCTCGCTGGGGTGGAGAGCGGGCTCGCTGGGGTGGAGAGCGGGCTCGCCGGGGTCGAGTGGAGCGGGGTGCCGTGCGAGTCGACGGGACGCTGGAAGTCCGCGAGATCGTCGATGGAGCCCTGGCCTGCGGTCAGGCCGCTCCCCTCGCCGCCCCCGCCTTCGCCGGTCAGGCGGCCGAGCACGTCTCTCAGCGCCTGAGCCGATCTCGCGATCGCTCTCTCGTCGTAGACGACGCCGTCTCGTTCCGCGTCCAGTCCTGGCCAGTCGTATTCGAGGGGTACCGGTTCCGGCGCCATGCTCGCCCTCCTCAGGGATGTCCGATCACCCGGAACGCTGACCATACCATTCCGTATGGTATGTCTCTGGAGCGGGCGACACTAAACTTGGATAATTCGCTCTCTTGTATCATTCGTGTTTATGACGGTAGGTTTGGCGACATGACCGCTTCCGGGACCCCGACCATCGCCGAGGAGCTGCGCGGTGCCGGCCTGCGGGTGACGGCCGCCCGCGTCGCGCTGCTCGAGACCGTCCGGGACGGTGACCATCTCGGCGTCGAGGCGATCGCCTCCGGGGTGCGTGATCGCGTAGGTCATATCTCTCTGCAAGCCGTGTACGAGGCCCTCCACGCGCTCGACGCCGCAGGGCTCGTACGCCGCCTCGAGCCACCCGGCAGCCCCGCCCTGTACGAGGGGCGCGTCGGGGACAACCATCACCACCTCGTGTGCCGGTCGTGCGGCGCCGTCGCCGACGTCGACTGTGCGGTCGGCCACGCGCCCTGCCTGACCGCCTCCGACGACCACGGCTTCTCGATCGACGAGGCCGAGGTCATCTACTGGGGCCTGTGCCCCGGCTGTTCCAGCACCCGCAGTTCCTGAGCACCGTGATCTGCCAGTCCGGAAGGATTCCCATGTCAGAGAACCACGACGCGATCGTCACAGACCCGAAGACGGAGGGTGGAGGTGGCTGCCCGGTCGCGCACGAGCGCGCCCCTCACCCGACTCAGGGCGGCGGAAACCACCGGTGGTGGCCGGATCGGCTCAACCTGAGGATCCTGGCCAAGAACCCGGCCGTGGCCAACCCCCTCGGCGAGGAGTTCGACTACGCCGAGGCGTTCAAGACCCTCGACCTCGCGGCCGTCAAGCAGGACATCCTGGAGGTGCTGACCACCTCGCAGGACTGGTGGCCCGCCGACTTCGGCCACTACGGCCCGTTCATGATCCGGATGGCCTGGCACAGCGCGGGCACCTACCGGATCAGCGACGGCCGCGGCGGCGCGGGGGCCGGCCAGCAGCGCTTCGCCCCCCTCAACAGCTGGCCGGACAACGGCAACCTCGACAAGGCGCGCCGCCTGCTGTGGCCGGTCAAGAAGAAGTACGGCCAGAAGCTCTCGTGGGCCGACCTCATGATCCTCACCGGCAACGTCGCCCTGGAGTCGATGGGCTTCAAGACCTTCGGCTTCGGCGGCGGTCGCGCGGACGTCTGGGAGCCTGACGAGGACGTCTACTGGGGCCCCGAGTCCACCTGGCTCGGCGACGAGCGCTACACCGGCGACAGGGAGCTCGAGACCCCTCTCGCCGCGGTCCAGATGGGCCTCATCTACGTCAACCCCGAGGGCCCGAACGGCAACCCTGACCCGCTCGCCGCGGCCCGCGACATCCGTGAGACCTTCCGCCGGATGGCGATGAACGACGAGGAGACGGCCGCCCTGATCGTGGGCGGACACACCTTCGGCAAGACCCACGGCGCCGGCCCGGCCGACCACGTCGGCGCCGACCCCGAGGCCGCCTCGATCGAGGACATGGGCCTCGGCTGGAAGAACTCCTTCGGCACCGGCAAGGGCGGCGACACGATCACCAGCGGTCTCGAGGGCATCTGGACGAACACCCCGATCACCTGGGACAACAGCTTCCTCGAGATCCTTTACGGCTACGAGTGGGAGCTGTTCAAGAGCCCCGCGGGCGCGCACCAGTGGCGGCCGAAGGACGGCGCGGGGGCGGGCACCGTGCCCGACGCCCACGACCCGTCGAAGAGCCACGCTCCGACGATGCTGACGACCGACCTCGCGCTCCGCGTCGACCCGATCTACGAGCAGATCACCCGGCGCTGGCTCGAGAACCCCGACGAGCTCGCGGACGCCTTCGCCAAGGCATGGTTCAAGCTGACCCACCGCGACATGGGCCCGGTCGTGCGCTACCTCGGCCCTGAGGTCCCGGCGGAGACGCTGCTGTGGCAGGACCCCCTGCCCGCCGTGACGCACGAGCTCATCGACGCCGCCGACGTCGCCGCGCTCAAGGGCCAGGTTCTCGCCTCGGGCCTGTCGGTGTCCCAGCTCGTGTCCACCGCGTGGGCGTCTGCCTCGTCCTTCCGCGGCAGCGACAAGCGCGGCGGCGCCAACGGCGCGCGCATCCGCCTCGAGCCGCAGAGCGGGTGGGAGGTCAACGACCCCGACCAACTGGCGACGGTGCTGCGCACCCTGGAGGGCATCCAGCAGTCCTTCAACGCCGCCCAGACCGGCGGCAAGCAGGTCTCGCTCGCCGACCTGATCGTGCTCGCCGGCGGTGCGGCGGTCGAGCGGGCCGCCAAGGACGCCGGCTTCGAGGTCGAGGTCCCCTTCACGCCTGGCCGCGTGGACGCGTCGCAGGAGCAGACCGACGTCGAGTCGTTCGCCGCGCTCGAGCCGACCGCCGACGGGTTCCGCAACTACCTCGGCAAGGGCCACCGGCTGCCGGCCGAGTACCTGCTGCTCGACCGGGCGAACCTGCTGACCCTGAGCGCCCCCGAGATGACGGTCCTCGTCGGTGGTCTCCGCGTCCTGGGCGCGAACCACCAGCAGTCGTCGCTCGGCGTCCTCACCACGACCCCCGGTTCTCTGACCAACGACTTCTTCGTCAACCTGCTCGACCTGGGCACGACGTGGAAGGCGACGTCCGAGGACGCGAACACCTTCGAGGGTCGCGACAGCGCCACGGGCGCGGTCAAGTGGACCGGCACCCGTGCCGACCTCGTCTTCGGGTCGAACTCCGAGCTGCGTGCGCTCGCGGAGGTCTACGCGAGCGACGACGCGAAGGAGAAGTTCGTGAACGACTTCGTGGCGGCGTGGGACAAAGTCATGAACCTCGACCGGTTCGACCTCGTCTGATCATGACGTCCAGGCCGGCCCGCTCCGGCCGGCCTGGACGTCCTCAGTCCGGAGGCCCTGCGCTCCCGCCTGAGGGGGCTCCGGCCGCCCGGACCTCGAGAAGGCTGGCCTGGTGCCGTTCGGCCTGGTAGGCCGCGTGGCCGCCGCGCACGCCGAACAGGCGCTTGCCGTACACGATGTAGGCGACCGCCGCGAGGTTCAGCGCCAAGAGGGCGACGCGCACCCAGGTGACCCTGTGGCTCAGCTCGTAGATCTCCAACGGGATGAACACCGACGTCGCGATCACGGCGAAGTACTCGCCCCATCGCCTGAGCAGCCACAGCCCGATACCCTCGGTGACCTGGAGCAGGCCGTACGCGGTGAGGCCGATCGCCAGCCAGGTCAGCGTCCCCGTGCCGGTCGCCAGCAGCTGGTGCAGGGTGTGGACGAGCTTGGAGTCGGCCAGGCGCCAGCCGAGCCTGTCGGCCAGCGGCGCGAGCAGGGGGAGGTACTCCTCGAAGGCTCTGTCGACGGCCTCCCTGCCACCCTTGAAGCGCCAGACGCCGTAGGCGGCAAGGAACAGCAGCAGCCCTCTGGCGCACCGTTCGAGCGCGAGAAGCCTGAGGACGGCGGCGTCGCGCAGGGCCCTGCCGCGCAGCACGAGCGGCGCCTCGTCGGCCGGGCCCTCGCCGTACGGCGGGCCGAGGGTGAAGTCACCGCAGCGCAGACAGCGCCACGCCTCGCCGAGCGCGGTGTCGGCGCGCAGCCGTCGCCGCAGGTGAGGCTCGTCGGGGGCGTACGTGACGTGACCGCGCCTGCTACAGGCGCGAAGGCTCCAGTCCACGGCGGCAGGACTCCTTGGCAGAGGACACTCTCTTCCTTCCCGCATGAAGCCCTTGTGCGGGCGAGGATCGCCCAAGTCTGCGCCCGGTCCTCCCGGAGAGCGGTGCCTTGACAGGGTCGCGTCCCAACGGAGATCGTTTCGCGGAGGACTCCCCCCTCCAGGGGATCGACGGGGAAGAGCGCCATGAAGCTGATCTTCGGTGGGTTCGTACTGGCGGCGATGGCGGGCGCGCTGTGGGCGCGAAGGCGCTACGTGGTGGTCACGGTCGAGGGGACCAGCATGGCCCCGACGCTGTCCGACGGCGATCGGGTCCTGGTGCGCAGGCGCCGCATCGACCAGGTCAGCACGGGCGATGTGGTCGTGCTCGAGCCGCCGCTCACTCCCGCGGAGATCGGACCGCCCGGCCGGGACGGCCGGCAGTGGAACATCAAGCGCGCCGTCGCGTTACCCGGCGACCCGGTGCCGCCCGGCATCGACGACAGCGTGACCCGGGTGCCCCCCGGCGCACTGGTCGTCCTGGGTGACAACACCGACAGCGTCGACTCCCGGCAGCGCGGGTTCTTCGATGCCGACCGCCTGCTCGGCGTCGCCCTGCGCCGGTTGGGCGGGCCACCCCTGTAAGCCGGTACATCGTGCGTTTCCGACTTCTCGGCCCGATGCGGATCCAGGTCAACGGGTCGCCGGTCAAGATCACGGCGCCCAAGCAACGGACCGTCCTGGCCATGCTGCTGGCCCGGGCCGGCCACGTCGTCCCGATCAGGTCGTTGGTGGCGGAGGTGTGGGACGAGCGGCCACCCCGCTCCGCTGTGGCGAACCTGCGCACCTACCTCATGCAGCTGCGCAAGCTGCTGCATGAGGTAGGTGCGCAGGAGTGGCTGGTCACCTCGGACGTCGGCTACCTGCTGAGGGTCGGGCCTGAGGAGTTCGACCTCTTCGAGTTCGAGGCGCTGTCCGCGCGTGGCCGCCAGGCGCTGGCCAGGCGGGATCTGGGCGCCGCCGAGGAGGCCTTCACCCGGGCCCTGGCGCTGTGGGACGGGACCGCGGCGGAGGACGTGCCGCTCGGGCCCGCCCTGCGCGAGGTGGTCGCCCGCCTCACCGAGCACTATCTGGGCGTGGTGGAGGAGCACGCGGACGTCCAGCTCGCTCTCGGCAAGAACGCGACGGCGGCCACGCGGCTGCGCGAGGTGATCGGGCAGTACCCGCTGCGCGAGCGGCTGCACGCCCAGCTCATGGTGGCCCTGTACCGCAGTGGCGACGTGGTCGGCGCGCTGGACGCCTTCGGGGCCGCCCGCCGGATCCTGGCCGACGAACTGGGCATCGACCCAGGGCCTGACCTGCGCCGGCTGCAGCAGGCGATCCTGCGCAGGGACACCGCTCTGCTGACCCCCGACCGTGACGTCCCCGCCGTGCCTGTCGATGACGGGCGTCCGCGTCCGCGTCTGCTTCCGCGGGCTCCCATGGTGTTCGTGGGCCGGTCCGCCGAGCTGGCCCGCCTGCACACCGTCCTGTACGGCGGGCCAGGCCCCTCCGTGGTCGCGCTGCACGGCCCCGGCGGTGCGGGCAAGTCGGCGCTCGCCCTGAAGGCGGCACACGGCGTGGCCGACCGCTATCCCGACGGCCAGCTCTACGTCGATCTCCAGGGGTCCACGCCCGGCCTGCCGCCGTTGCAACCGGCCGAGGTACTCGGCCGGTTCCTGCGCGCGCTGGGCGTGCCGCCCGGTGAGGTCCCTGCGGCACCGGCGGAGGCGGCCACCCACTACCAGTCGTTGCTGGCCGACCGGCGAGTCCTGGTCGTCCTCGACAACGCCGTCGGCGCCGCCCAGGTGGGGCCGTTGCTGCCGGCGGGAGGCGGCTGTGCGGCGCTGGTCACCAGCCGTGCCGCGCTGACCACCGTGGATGCCGTGCCCATCGCCGTCGGCATGCTCGACGAGGCGGATTCGGTGCGCCTGCTGGCGTTGCTGGCCAGTCAGGAGCGGGTGAGCGCCGAGGTGGAGGCGGCTGCGGAGATCGCGCGCTGGTGCGGCTACCATCCGCTGGCGCTGCGCATCGCCGGGGCTCGGCTGGCGGGCAGGCCCGACTGGTCACTCGCCAGGTTCGGCCTGCGGCTGGGCGACGAGCAGCGGCGGCTGGACGAGCTCCAGGCGGCCGACCTGCGGGTGCGCACCTGCTTCGAGGTCGGGTACGGAACGCTGACGAGCACCGCGAAGGCGGCCTTCCGCGCGTTCGGCGTGCTGGAGGTGCCAGAGGTCGGCGTCGAGCTCGCCGCCGAGCTGGCCGACCTCGACCCGACGACGGCGGAGGCCGCGCTCGACGAGCTGACCGAGGCACGGCTGCTCGAGCCGGTCGGCGACGGCCGGTTCCGCATGCACGACCTGCTGCGCCTCTTCGCCGCCGAGCTGGCCGTCACCCATCATGCGCCGGAGGAGCGCGCGCGGGCGGTCGGGCGGGCCCTGGACTGGTACCTGGACCACTGCCGCCGGCTGCAGGCTCTGTTGCAACCGCACCTGGTGCCCGTCAGCGGGGGCGCCCGCGCGACCGGTGTGGACCTGCGCGATCTCCCGACGGCGGTGCGGTGGCTGGAAACGGAGCTGCCGTGCCTGGTGGCGGCAGCCGTACAGGCGGCGAAAGGGAGGCAGGGCGGCTTCGCCGTCGAGCTGATGGCCCTGATCAAGGCCATCGCGATGAAGAACGGCTACTGGCGGGAGCTCGAGACCATCGCGCGGCTCGCCATCGAGGTCGCGCGGCGCGACGGCGACCGCACCGTGGAGGCGTCCACGCTGGCGACGCTGGGGCTGGTGGAGTGGAAGTCCGGCCAGGCCGAGGCGGCGCACGACCTCCTGCGCCGGGCGCTCGAACTCTGGCGTGACGTGGGCGATCGGAGGGAGGAAGGGCTCGCGCTGCACAACCTCGGCTGGCTGTGCATGCAGTCGGGAGATCTCGACGCGGCCCTCGACCACATCAGCGCGGGCCTGCTGCTGCTCGAGGCGCACGGGTCGAACCGCGTCGGGCTGGTCGCGCACAACCTGGGTGAAGTCCTGCTCCGGCTGGGCCGGCACACCGAGGCGGTGGACCGCTTCGAACGGTGCCTGTCCATCCGGCGGGCCGATCGCGACCTGTACGGCGAGAGCATCACGCTGGCCGCGCTCGGCCGCTCCCACTGCCTGCTCGACCAGCGGGAGAAGGCGCTGGTGGTGCTGGAGGAGGCGCTGGCCCGCTGCGAGGAGACCGGCAACAGGGAGGATCAGTGGGAGGTTCTGCTCAGCAGGTCCGAGATCCGTCTGCGGCAGGGTGATCCGGCCGCTGCTGAGGCCGACCTGGCCCGCGTCCTGGAGCTGACCGCCAGGATCGGCGATGCGTACGGCCACGCCGCCGGCATCCGCCAGCTCGCCAGGGCGAGGGCGGCACTCGGCGATCCGCGCGCCGCGGCGGACGCCGGCAAGGCCGAGCAGCTCCTCGCCGATCTCGCGACGCGGCGCGATCCGGTGCTGGAAAGGCTGCTCACCGCCCGGCTGTAGCGCGGCTGTATGAGGCGCTGTATGCCCCCCGCATAGGTTTTCGGCTGACCGCATCGCAACGAAAGGAGCGAATCCATGACTGCTGTTCTTGGCAGGCTCGGCGACCGGATTCTCGACAAGCTGGTGCCCAAGGCGTCCGCGAAGGCGGCCGCCGAGTGGTACGTCCACTGCTACTGCAGGGAGCGCTCCGACTTCCGCAAGATCTGCACCACCGCCGGTGGCCAGACCCGCTGTGGGTCCTGCTACGCGTTCCGCATCTGTGGCGGCTAGGTAGAAACGCGGGTCTGGCGGCGGTGCCCGCCGCCAGACCCGGCGCGAGGTGAAGACTGTGCTGTATCTCATGATCGCGTGTCGAGTCCTGCTGGCCGCCGTCTTCGCGATCGCGTTCACGGGGAAGGTCCGTGGCCGCGCGGCGTTCGACGAGTTCGTGTCCTCCATCGTGGTTCTCGAGGTCCTCCCCAGGCGCGTGTCCGTGGCGGCCGCGCACGCGCTGCTGGCCGCCGAGGCCGCGGCGGTCCTGCTGCTGGCGCTGCCGTGGACCGTACCGCTGGGGTTCGTGGCCGCTGTGGGGACGCTCGCCGTCCTGACCGGCGGCATCCTGGCCGCCCTGCGCCGAGGACGGCAGGCGCCGTGCCGGTGCTTCGGCGCTTCCGTCACACCGCTCGGCCGGGTGCACGTGGTGCGCAACCTCGTCCTGGCCAGCTTCGGCGGCGTCGGGCTCATCGCCTGGATCACCGCCGGCGCGTCCACGCCACATCCGGCCGGTGTCGTCCTCGCACTCGTCGCGGCCGGCGTGGGCGCCCTGCTCGTGGTGCGCCTCGACGACCTGATGGAGCTGTTCACCGTCTGAAGTGAGGTTGCCTGATGCCCTTCCTGGTTACCGCTGTCGTGTTCGTCGGCCTCCTGTGCCTGTTCAACCTGGTGCTCGGTCTCGGGGTGCTGCGCCGGCTGCGCGAGCACACCGCTGAGCTCGCGCGCCTCAACGAACGCTCGATGTTCATGCCGTACGACCCCGCCGTGCTGGTCGGTCGCGCGCTGCCCGAGGCCGCGGCAGGTGCGCGGCTGGTGGGCTTCTTCGACGTCGGCTGCAGCACGTGTCACGAGCGCGCACCGCAGTTCGCCGAGGCGGCAGGGAAGCAGCCCGCCCTCGCGGTCGTCACCGGCGACGGCGCGAAGGTCGACGACCTCGTCGCCATGGTCGGCGGCGTGTCGAGCGTGATCACGGGTGAGGAGGCCGCGCGTCTCACGCACGACCTCGGCGTGGAGGCGTTCCCCACCTTCCTCTGGGCCGACCAGGAGGGCACGGTCGCCGCCGCGCACACGGAACTGTCCGAACTGCCCGTCGTGGCGACGGCCAGATGACCTTCGACCGCCTGCGACGGGCCGCCACCCTGGGGCTCCTGTGCTGGCGGGCCGGACCTGTGCTGGCGGTGTCCCAACTGGTGGTCACCGTCGTGGCCGGACTGCTGCCCACGGGCACCGTGTGGGTCACGAAGCTGCTCATCGACGGGCTGGCGGCGGGTCTCGTGGACCGGGTGCTGGGGCCGGTCGTCGGACTCGTCGCGCTCGGGCTGGCCGCCGGGGTGCTGCCCCACGTCACGGGATACCTGCGGGCGGAGTCTGACCGCAGGCTCGACCTGCTGCTGCAGGACCGCCTCTACACGAGGGTGAACGGGTTCCAGGGGCTGTCCAGGTTCGAGGACCCGGCCTTCCTCGACGAGCTGCGGATGGCCACGCAAGCCACGGGCGGCGCGATGGGCCCGATCACCTCGGGCCTGTTCGACCTCTGCCGCAACATCATCACCCTGGCCGGGCTCCTCGGCGCGCTGGCCGTACTGAGCCCCCTGATGGCCGGGCTGGTGGCCGTCGCGGCGCTGCCCACCCTCGCCGCCAGGATGTCCCTGGAGAAGCGGCGGACCAGGATGATCGCCGGGCAGTCGACGGCGGCCAGGCGGCAGATCTTCTACTCCTCGCTGATCACCGACGTGGAGGCCGCCAAGGAGGTACGGCTCTTCGGGCTCGGCGACTTCCTCAGGCGCAGGGTCATCGGCGAGCTCGGCACGATGCAGGCGGCCGAGCGGCGGCTGGACCGGCGGGAGGCGCTCACTCAGTCGGCGCTGGCCGGCCTGTCCGCCGTGGTCAGCGGCGCGGGGTTGGTCTGGGCGGTGTACGCCGCCCTGGCGGGGCGGCTGACCCTGGGCGACGTCACGGCCTTCGCCGCGGCCGTGGCGGGCACCCAGGCCGCCCTGATCGCGACCGTGGAGAACGCGGCCAACGCGAGCCACGCGCTGCTCCTGTTCGACCACCACGAGCGGGTGATGTCGCTCTCCGACGACCTCTCACCACCGCGCAGGCCGGCCCTGCTGCCGGCCCTCCGGCGCGGCATCGAACTGCGCGACGTGTGGTTCCGGTACGACGAGAGCCATCCCTGGGTGCTGAGCGGCGTCGACCTGACGATCCCCCACGGCGCGTCGGTCGCGCTCGTGGGACTCAACGGAGCCGGCAAGAGCACGCTGATCAAACTGCTGTGCCGCTTCTACGATCCGTCCCACGGGGCGATCCTCTGGGACGGCGTGGACATCCGCGATGTCCCGCCGGCCGAGCTGCGCGCCAGGATGGGCGTGCTCTTCCAGGACTACATGAGCTACGACCTCACCGCGGCGGAGAACATCGGCGTCGGCGAACTCGAGGCGATGTCCGACCGGACCAGGATCCAGGCCGCCGCCGAGATGTCCGGAGCCGACCAGATCGTGCGGTCGCTGCCCCAGGGATACGACACGATGCTGAGCCGGATCTTCTTCGGACCGGAGGACGACGCCGGAGTGGTGCTATCCGGCGGCCAGTGGCAGCGGCTGGCCCTGGCCCGCGCGCTGGTGCGCGAGCAACGCGACCTGCTCATCCTCGACGAACCCAGCTCGGGGCTCGACGCGGAGGCCGAGTACGAGGTGCACCGGCGGCTGCGCGAGCACCGGTCGGGACGCACCAGCCTCCTCGTCTCGCACCGGCTCGGCGCGGTCAGGGACGCCGACCTCATCGTGGTGCTCGGCGAAGGCAGGATCGTCGAGCAGGGCACCCACGACGACCTCATCGCCGCGCGCGGCGGCTACGCCCATCTGTTCGAAACCCAGGCCAGCGGCTACCGCGTCGAGGCCTAGCAGCTCTCGCATCCCTCCGGGTAGCAGGGCGTCATGCCCTGCCGTTGGCCGCGCACCAGTCGGCCCACGTGGTGGCGCCCTTGCCCAGCTGCTTGTTGTAGAAGGAGGTCCAGGAGTTCTCACTCGGGCCCGGCGCGGTGGGAGCGGCCTTGTAGAGCGGGTAGGCGGCGTCGACCTCCGCGCGCAGCCACGGCTCGATGTCGAGGTAGGACGGCAGCGACCAGCTGCGGGCGTGGTAGGTGAGCTGCCCGCGGACGCCGGTCTCCGGCAGGCACATGAACGGCGCCCACGGGCTCGTCCTGGACCAGCTGATCTTGGTCTTCATCGCGCCCCTGGGGACGGTGCCCGCGACCGTGCGGGCCGCGACCTCGCGGTCGTCGACGTAGAAGTCGAACATCTCCTGGGCCGCGTAGACGCCGTTCACCAGGCCGAACGACTCGCCCAGCGTGAGCCCGAAGTTGGTCCGAACCGGGATGTCGCTGGTCCACACGGTCTCGTCGTGCATCTGCCGCAGGGGCGGGCCCGCGTAGGAGGGGGTGACGTTGAACGGGCCGAAGTTCACCGTGTCGTTGTTGATGGGCACGACGGGATAGGTCCGGAGGTCGATCGGGTTCGTCCACTCCCGCACGATCTTCGTGGGGTCGGCGGGGTCGGTGTAGAAGACGATCTCGCGGGAGAGCTGGTAGAGCTGCGTGGTGCCGGGTACCCGGTACAGCCGCCGGATGTTGTAGCCCTCGATGTTGAACAGCTTCTGGCCATGGCGCAGCTGCGGGTCGTGAGCGTTGCCCTCGATGTTGGCGTAGACGGATCCCGAGATCCTGAAGACCATGTCCCGCCCGTCAGGACGCCCGTTGGTCTGCAACGACAGCAGCCCGCTCTTGTCCGTCACCGTGCGGTAGACCGGCCCAGGGGCTGTCGGATCATCCAGCTCCTCGCCCGCCGCCGCACCGGGAACTGCGACGGAGACCAGCAGGGCGGTGAGGGCTGCGGACAAGGTGAAGGCACGACGCTTGAACAAGAGTGCTCCTGCGATACAGAGGGGTGACAGGGACAAATGTGATCATTTCAGCTCACGGGACCCACCCTCAACCAAACCTGGCGTCAACGACACAGTCATCCGAGCCCTTCGCTTTCGTGATCAGTCTGCACTTCCCGGCGACAAGGAACCTTGCGACAATTCCGCGACAGAACGCGCGGGGACGGGAGGCCGGGTGTCGAGCAGGGTGCTGACCCACGTGTTTCACACGCACGACAACCCGATCACCGTGGCCCTCCACACCGACGGTCTGTCCGTCCACGGCGAGGTGCGAAGCCCCGGATGCGTCCGCATGGCCTACCGCTTCGACCTCGAGCCTGACGGCACCGGCACACGGGTGAGCGACAGGCTCGACCTGACGGCACCGTGGCTCCTGGCCGGGTTCGCCGCAGGCCAGGCGCGCAAGGTCCAGCTCGCCCGCGCTCGGATCCTGGCCGAACGGCTGTCTCACCACCCATGAGCCGCCGCCGGCCCCCGACGTTACTGGCGTAGGCGGTCGATCGCCGGGTCCGCGAGCTGTGGATGGACAGAAGGAAACGAGCCGTCGCCGAACAGGACCCGCGCCGCCAGTGCCCGACCGGCACGACCGCGCAGCACGGTCACCGCCGCCTCTGCCAAGGCGGGTGATCGGATGCCGGCGAACACGCGGCGCAGCACCAGCCGCCCTCGGAACCGGCTCCGCAACGCGTTCCCGTCGTACCGGCGCAACACGCGCGGGTCGCCGGTACGCAGGTAGCCGGCGGCGACCGCCGCTGCCCATTCCGACATGCGGAAGCAGGGGTCCAGCCCACCGGCCGTCAGCGGCGACACCGCGCCCGCCGCGTCTCCGACGAGCAACCCTGCGGGGCAGGCCAACCGTCGCAGCACCCCGCCGACCGGGATGGGACCGCCTCGACGCTCGACCGGACCTGCCGGCGCCGCGCGGCCTGGCGCGTCCACGGCGAAAGCGTCCAGCAGGTGACGGATGCCGGCGCGCATCGCGTCCGGGTAGCCCGCGACGCCGACATGCGCATGCCGGCCGTCGTCGATGACCCACCCCAGGTACCCGGGAGCGACCCGGGGGTCCAGCACGCAGTGGAACGCAGGAGTGGTCGTGCCTGACGCGATGGGATGGACGAGCTCGGCACCGACGAGGAAGCGCCGGTTGACATCGAGACCGAGATCTCGGGCCACCCTGGAGCGGGCGCCGTCCGCGCCGACGATGAACCGGGCCTTCACCGGTTCCGCACCCGTGAACCGTACACAGCCCATCGACGCGTCGACGTACCGTACGCCCAGGAGGACCTGTGCCCCGGCCGACTCCGCCGCGCGGCGCGCGTGCTCGTAGACGGCCGCCATGTCGGCCACGCGGTACTCGTCCCTGTCGCTGGTGAGCCGGATCGGCGCCCGCCGCGACGGCGGATACAGCAGCACGTCCCGCACACCAGGCCCGAGCAGATGGTCGGGCAGGTCGAAGTCGTCCAGGGTACGACGCACGAAGATCCCGGTGGTGCGGATGCCCGCCGACAGCGACCTGCGGCGGTCGACCACCATCACCTTCAGCTGCCGTCGCGCGAGCAGCTGGGCTGTGCGCAGACCGGCCAGTCCCGCGCCCACGACCAGTACATCCACTGTCTGCATATTCTGCGACGATAGGAGCGAGGCCGCACCCTTGCGACCGTTTGCACGCGACCCGCACAGGACCTCCCCACCGTCGCCACAACGGGACGGGAGACTGCTCCGCTGCCGCGAGGTCGCCGCAGGAACACCGCCACGGTCAAACTCCATGAGCTTGGCTGAGCGACCGGGTCACCGCGACCCACGCTGGAGGCGTTCGCCGCGACGCTGACCACGCTCGCCGAGGGCGACACGTTCGGGGCGCTGCCGACGTTGTGGGTGCACGGCGAAGACGACCAGCTCGTGCCGCTCGGGCCCAGCAGGGGCGGGATCGACGCCGTGCGGGGGACCGACCTGTCCGAGCGGATCTACCCGGGCGGCAGGCACGAGGTGTTCAACGAGACCAACAAGGACGAGGTCCTGGACGATGTCACATCGTTCATCGACCGCGCCCTGACCGCCCGGGCTCGAGGCGTCAGCGAGTGGTGATCTCGAGATAGGGGACGGTCTTGGAGGAGAGGCCGCCGACAGCCACGCCTACTCCAGCGCTCTCGGCCAACCCCACGCTGGCCGGTCCGCCCAGCTTCGGCTTGAGGTAGCTGGTGAGATTCAGCTTCACCCAACTGCCGGACTCATCCACCGGCGGGAACTCGCCGAGTTTGTTGCTCAGAGGCGGGCGGGTGTCGAAGGTGACCCCGGAGGTCCAGTTGTTCCCCATGGCGTACGCGACAGCCCTTCCCTGGACGTCACCGCTGTCGTCGACGTGCATGTGGGCGTGCAGCACGATTTTGGCGATCCGGGCAGGCTCGACCTTGACGGCGCCGAGGTCGAAGCGGAAGTACGTCTCGCGGTAGTAGCCCGGGTTACCGGTCTTGACCTTGCATTTCATGCAGGCGGCGTACGCGTCGCCGGAGTAGCCGCCTGCCCGGACCATGTTGGTCATCGTGGCGGGCACGCGCAGCCTCCGGGGACCCGCCTTCGGCGAGGTGGAAGGGGTGGGCGTCGCCGAGGCCGCGATGCTGAGAGGGAGGGCGGCGACCCGCGACGCGCCGTTCATGGTCACCTTGACGGTGATGCGGACCCGGCCGGCGGCGAGCACGGTGACCTGGCCGTCGGGGCTGACGGTGGCCACGCGAGGATCGGCGCTGTGAAAGTCGAAGGCGGCTTTCGACAGGCTGGCCGCGCGCCCGTTGGACAGACGGCCGGTCACCTTCAGTTGGAGAGTCTGACCAGGAGTCTGGGCTTTCGCGTCCGTTGTCACGAACACCTTGGTGAGGGTGGGCTTCTTGGACCTCGCCGAGGGTTCAGCCGAACTAGGCGAAGGGGTGACAGGCTCGTGCCCGGTGGCCACGGGCAGCGGGGAAGAGGTGGTGGCGAGCACCGCCTTCGCGGCGGGTCCGCCGGTCAGGTTGACCGCGGCCACGGTGGCGACCACCGCGGTGAGCGCCGCGGCCGTCGCGAGAATCCATCGGCGGGACTTGCGGCGTGCGCTCGTGGGCGCCGTCACGGCAGGCCCAGGGCGAAGGGGAGGGGCCGCTGCCGGTGCGGGGGGCGTGACGGCGGCGGGAAGTGGCGCCGGAATGGCGGTCGCCGGCTCGGTCACCGGGAGCCCGAGAGCCCGCTGCACCTTCTGCAGCTCCTCGACGAAGGCCCAGGCGTTCTGCGGCCGCGCGTCAGGCTCCTTGGACATCGCCCGCTCGACGAGGGCGCGCAGCGGAGCGGGGACGCCGGGCTCCGGCAGCGGGGGCAGCGGCTGCCTGAGCACCCTGAGCAGCAACGGGGCGACCCCGACATCGGCGGCGTCATAGTAGGCGGGACGCCCGGCCAGCAACTGGTAGAGAGTCGACCCGAGCGCGTAGACGTCGGAGACGACGTTCTGGGGTAAGCCGTTGAGCACCTCAGGAGCGGCGTGGTGCGGAGTGAAGATGAGCGTGTTGGACGACAGCTGCCCGACGTCCAGCATGCGTGCCACGCCGAAGTCGGCCAGCGCCGGCTCGCCGTACTTGGACACGAGGATGTTCTGCGGCTTGATGTCGCCGTGGAAGACGCCGGCATCGTGCACGGCCGCCAGGGCGGCGGCGACCTTCACGCCGATCCGCAGCACCTCGTTCGCTGGGAGCGCTCCCGCCGCGCGCAGCTGGGTGTGGAGACTCCCACCTTCGTGAAAGTCCATGACGATGTACGGCCGGCCGGTGGGGGTCGTGCCGGTGTCCAGCGCGGCCACGATGTTGGGGTGGCCGCTCAGCCGGCCCATGACCTCCAGTTCCCGCCGGAAGTTGCGCAGCGCCCGCTCGTCCAGGTCCGCCACCGAAAGAATCTTCACGGCGACCACGCGCCCGACCCGCTCGTGCAGGGCGCGGTAAACCACGGCGAAACCACCCTGGCCCACAGGTTCGATAAGCCGGTAACCGGGAATGTGGTCCCGAAGATCCCCCAGTGTCACCCGACAGATACTGGCATATCGGGAAATCTTTGTCAGGGATCCAGGGGCTCCAGGCGAGCCCGGCGATCGGCCGCAGACCATGCCCCTTCTTCCAATCGAAAGAGGGAAGGACCGCCTGCACCTGCGCCCACCGCTCCCAGCCAGGCAGCCCCGGAAGAGCGCCCGCAGTTCCGCGACCGACAGCGTGCGACGACCTGGCGGCCCACCCGCGCATCGGCGATGCTGTGACTGGGGCCGCCCCACCACCGCTGAGCTGCAAGACCGGCTGGCCACGGCGGCAGGACCGCACGAGATGCTGACGCTGCTCGAGGAGGAGCTGATGCGACGGCTCTGCGAAACCGCCGGCTTGGGGCTGGTCCGCCACACGAGCAGCGTCATCGCGGCGGCCACCGGAGCGGTGGCGATCGGCGACCTGAGCGTGGCGGCCGGCGTCAGCAGCACCCATCTGGCACAGCGGTTCAAGGAGCTCATCGGCGTCACGCCGAAGCGGCTCGCCCGCACCTACCGCTTCGCCGCCACCGTGCTCGCGATCGACCCCGCCGGACCGGTCGACTGGGCCGACCTCGCCGGTCGCGCCGGCTACTTCGACCAGGCCCACTTCGGCCACGAGTTCCGTACGTTCACGGGGCTTACACCGACCCGCTACCTCGACCGCCGGCGGCGGTTCCTGCGCGAACATCCCAGCCATGCGCTCGACGTCGGGCCGCTGCCAGCCGATTGAATTCTTACAAGAGCCGGCAACGCCCGACACGCCAGTATGGGCACTTCCCGAGCAGAGGAGAGAGAGCCCATGAGCAGGGTGGTCATGTACAGCACGGTGTCGGTGGACGGCTTCATCGCGGACGAGAACGATCAGGTCGGACCGCTGTTCGACTGGCTGTCCAGCGGCGACATCCCGTTGGACGAGACGGGGGAGGTGAAGGTGTCGCAGGCGTCCTACGACTACACCCGGCCGTACTGGGACCAGATCGGAGTGACGGTCGTCGGCCGCCACGTCTTCGACATGACGGACGGCTGGGGCGGCAAGCCACCGGGCGGGATCGCCCACGTGGTCGTCGTGTCGCACCGGCCGATGCCCGAGAGCTGGGACCCCGAGACGCCGTTCCATTTCGTCGACGGCGTCGAGGCCGCCATGGCGAAGGCGCAGAAGCTCGCGGGCGACCGAACGGTCGAGGTCGCCGCCGGCGACGTCGGCGGCCAGGTGCTGGCCGCAGGGCTCGTCGACGAGGTCGCCATGGACGTCACGCCCGTGGTGTTCGGGTCCGGCAAGCGCTACTTCGGGTCGGTTGCCGCACAACACCTGTTGGAGGATCCGCACGTGGTGATCCAGGGCAACCGGGTGCTCCACCTGCGCTATCGGGTCCGCCGATGAGCGATCTGAGCGGATACGAGCAGAAGCTCGCACTGCCGGCGGGCTGACGATCGCGACCAACCTCCCGATTCCGGCACCAATGGCCGCATATCACCCACCAGCTCACGCAGGTGAGCGGCTGGCTTCTCCACCGCGACCGGACCAAGACGGACACTCGACAGCGCTGTCGCTGCTCCGGCTCTGCGTAACGGCTCTCCGGCATCGACGGGGGCGAGCGGGACGCCCGTGCCGCCTTCTGTGCGCGCCAAGCCATGCCCGGTCCTCGCGGGCGGGGTTCGAACGAGGCCACCTCGGATGTCAGTGCGCCGTGGTAATGGTGACCACGGCAGGAACGCAACTGCTCTGCGCGAGCGACTGGGGATTCGTATGGCAAGCAACCAGAACGTTGAGACAGCGGGGCTGCTCCAGCGGATGGCCCTCAGTATGTCCAAGGGGGCGCCCCAGGGCTATCGACGGGCTTGTTTAAGCGCCCATGTCGACCGATATGGGGTGAGCGCCGCAGTGACGAACGTGCTGGCCAGCGGTAGAGCACGTCCCGGTCCCCAGGATTTCCGCAAGCAGCTGAGCAAGCTGTATGACCTTGACAAGACCGGCGCCGACGAGCTGGGTGTCGAGCTCGCCGTAGATCCCACCGGCCGGTTCGAAGCGGTCATCAGCCGGGCGCTGATCAGCCAGCCGGGCACGGTGCCTGGAACGGACCGCTGTCTCTACGTTCTCAGGCCTGATGTCCTTCCCCCCGACGCGGGCGCTGACCAGCCGGGGCCATCGAATGCGACGTGGTCGGGGGATCCTGAGGAGGCGGTACGGCTTCTGGGCAGGTATCTCAAGAAGCGGGCGGAGATCTTCGAATTGCCGGAAGGCGACCTCGAATGGATGCCTGCTCCGCTGGAGGCAGCGGAGATTGACGCTCTGGAGCAGGCCCTCGGCTTCGGTCTCCCCGGCGATCTGCGCGCGCTCTACGCCGTGGCGGACGGCGACGGCGGCGACGATGGCGCGCGGCTCATGGATCGTCACCTGTGGTTCGACCTCGAGCGTTTGGTGGCGAGGTATCACTCCGACCCTTGGTGGGTGGCGGGTAGTTCATGGCGCAATCACCACCTCCATGCGGTGCGCCATGACGCCATCCCCTACGGCATCGTACGGCGCTCCACTCGTCGCCCCGGCTGGATCCCGTTCGCGGAGACCACGGGCGGCGACTTCCTTGCCGTTGACCTGGATCCAGCCGAGGGCGGACGTCCGGGACAGGTGATCAGGGTCGGCCGCAACTACGACGACGGCCCCGTCTATGTCGCCGACTCCATGACCACACTGCTGCGTCTGCAGTTGGAGGCGCTGGAGCGTGGCGAGTATGAGTGTGACGTCGAGAACGGCGAGCTGTGGATCAAAACAGCGAGCTTGCCAGACCGACGTCCCAGCGCGCTGCGCCACTCGAGTGTCCAGGAAGCGGCGGCATCCCTTGATGACGTCCAGGAACTGGTTGCGACCGGAGAGACAGATCTAGAGCCACTACGCGCAGCGAGACGGCTATTGCGTGTACGGCTGTCCGACGCTGCATCTGTCGGGTTGGCGGCGCTATGTGGTGTGCCGCTGGAGAGCCTCGAACTCGATCTCGGCTCAGTGGACTTGGCACCCTTGGCGGAGCACCCGACGTTGCGCACGGTAACGGTCAAGACAGCCGCTCCCCTGTCTCTCGCTCCGCTCCGGAGCTGTCCGCAGCTGTACGGGCTGGATCTGTCGCATGCTTCGGTGCGCGATATCGAGGTGCTCGCCGAGATGAAGGGTCTGTTGTATCTGTCGCTGAGATACGAGCAGTGGTTGGAGTTGTGGGAGTGCACCGACTCTCTGCCCTCACTGGTGGTGCCCGTGCTGGCCGGCACCACAACGCCCGGGAAGCTGGCGGAGTGGGCAGCTCGCTTCGGGGACGGCAGCGAGAGCCACGACGTGCAGTACTACAGCGGGCAGTTAATGGCCTCAGAGTGATCCCGGCGCCCGGGGCAGGAAACGCTGTTCTTCTGGCCACGCGGCGAGGATCTCGATACCGATCACCCGGCCGCTCTCGTCCAGATCGAAGTTGACCATCGGGCTGTCCACCGTGACCGTACTCGGCGTTGACTTCGCACGCGTGACAGGCGTTCGAGGTGTTCCTGCGATCTCCAGTCGCAGAATCCGAAGCTGATCATGACTCTCCCGGCCCGAGCCGTCCTCGCCAACATTTCGGCTCTTCGTGTGCTGCAAGGACCACCTGCAAGCACTGCCAACTCAGAGCAACAGAATCATGGCTCAGTCCAGCCGGTCCGGACGTCGGTTGTCGAGGACGCGGCGAGCTGTCACGAACCGCTCGTGAAATGCCTCGGCGACTCGCGCCGGTAGCGCTGACGAAGGACGCGGTCGAGATCTCCGGCCATGTTGACGAAGTCGTTCAGTGATCTGCGGTCGATGTCGCCTTGGTCGCGAGCTCCGCGATGGTGAGCCGCTGGGTCATCGGACCTTCCGCGGTTTCCTGGCTACGCCGACAAGACGGGACAAGGCGGTCAGATGTGACAACTTTGGGCGAAGACTCTTCGTCTAACGCGCCGTGGACGCATTGAGCGCGGGGGATCCGCAGCACATCGGGGATTACTGGCTGGCTGGACGCCTCGGCTCGGGCGGACAGGGAGTCGTGTACGAGGCCTACGACCCCGAAGGACACAGGGTCGCCATCAAGGTGCTGCACGCGTCGGACGACGGCGGCAGCCGTGACCGCTTCGCCAAGGAGGCGACTGCGGCCGGCCGGGTGGCCTCGTTCTGCACGGCCAGGGTGCTCGCCACCGACCTGGAGGGAAGCAAGCCGTACATCGTCTCGGAGTACGTGGCGGGGCCGAGCTTGCGCAAGGCCGTGAACGAGGGCCGCAGGTTCACCGAGGACGACCTCCACCGGCTGGCGACGGCGATCGCCACCGCGTTGACCGCGATCCACGACGCGGGCGTCATCCACCGCGACCTGAAGCCGGACAACGTGCTGCTCGGCCCGGACGGCCCGCGCGTGATCGACTTCGGCATCGCCCGTACCCTGGACATGTCACTGACGAGGACGGGCGAAATCTCGGGCACGCCCAGCTACATGGCGCCCGAGGTGTTCATCGGGCAGCGCGCGGGCGCGCCCGCCGACGTGTTCGCGTGGGGTGCCGTCGTTGTGTTCGCCGCCACGGGGCAGGATCCGTTCAAGGCGGACCACCTGGGCGCCGTGATGCACCAGGTGCTGTCCTCCGCACCGGATCTGCGGGCATTGCCGCCGCGGCTGGCCCGGCTGGTGGCGGCCGCGATGGCGAAGGATCCCGCCGCCAGGCCCGCGGCACGCGACCTGCTGCTCGCGCTGGTCAGCGGCACCGCCGCTGACATCAGGGGCCTGCTGGCCGCGGGCAGCCGCTCGGCGCAGGGCGTCCACGGGTCCGACCAGGGTGATCCGGCGCTCGGCACGATCGCAGAGGACGCCTACGCTGCACTCGCGCCAGAGGAGCGCGACCTGGCCGCCGAGGTGTTCCTGCGGATGGTGACCGTGGACGAGGACGGGTACGAGAGCGGGCGATGGGCCTCGCGCGAGGAGCTCTACGGCGGGCGCCCAGTGCGCGAGGCGGCGGCGGTCGAGCGGATCCTGCGGGCGTTCTCGTACGTGGTGACCACGAAGGACACCTCGGTCGCCCTGTCCAGGCCCGCGCTGCTGAGGGCCTGGCCGCGGCTGCGCATGTGGGTGGACGCCAACCGCGATGGCCTGGCCGTACTGAGCCAGATCTCCGCGGCGGCACGGCGCTGGTCCGACAACGGCAGGCGGGACGGCGACCTGCTCCAGGGCAGCCGCCTGGAGCAGGCGCTCAGCTGGGCGGCGACCGGTCGCCGTCACGTGACGCTCACCCCCGCCGAGCGGAACTTCCTGCGGGCAGGCACAGAGCTGACCAGGAAGCGGACCCGCCGCAGAACGCTGACCACGATCGCGCTGGCCGGGCTGCTGGTTGTGGCCATGGTCGCCGGAGGGCTGGCCGTCTATCAACAGCGGCAGGCCACCGAACAGCGCGACATCCTCACCGCCAAGCAGGTGGCGACGGAGGCCGACCGCATGCGCACGACCGACCCGGTCAAGGCGATGCTGCTGAGCGTGGCCGCCTGGCGGGTCTCACCGCAGTTGGAGGCCCGATCCAGTCTCATCGCCTCCCTGCAGCAGCAGGAGACGGTGGTCTTCCGCGATCCCCTGGTCAAGGGCCTTGCCCACCGCGCCCTCAGTTCTGACGGCCGCACACTTGTCAGCGTCAGCGAGGCCGGCGTGAACGTCTACGACGTCCGCACCGGCAAGCGCACCGGTGGCTGGGCCGGGCTGAGGCTGAAGGACGGGACTCCTCAGGAGCCGGCGCTCAACAAGAGCGGCCGCCTGCTCGCCCTGACGATCGGTTCAGAGCTCGGAGTCTGGGACCTAACCTCGGGAAGGCAACTGGTGCGGCGCTCCCTGTCCGAACGCGGCGGGTACAGCGCGATCTGGGGTGAGCACGAGTCGATCCTCACCGTGATGTACCAGGGCGACATCGCCTACCTGTTGAACGTGGCGACCGGCAAGCAGTTCGGCAAGAGTCTCTACACGGACGGCGGCACGGCGCCGTGGCAGGCTCCGCTCGTCGATCCGACAGGCAAACACCTGCTGCTGACGGGTGGGCGCTTCGACGAGCTGGCCCTGCCGGGCTGGACCCAGGAGCGGCGCCTAGCGCCCTGCCGCATTCACGCGGACGTGGCGGCTTTCACTCCGGACGGCAAAACCATCGCCTGCGCGGCCGCCACGATCGCGCTCGTCGACGCGGCGACCGGTCGTGAGCACAAACTGGGCGACGACGACTGGGCCTGCGACATCTGCACGAAACCCGGGGCCCAGCTGCGCTTCAGCCAGGACGGCGACTACCTGGCCGCCTTCGCTGCACGCGAGCTGCGCGTGTGGAAGGTCGCCGACCGGAAGCAGATCCTCACCTACCGGGCCGAGGACGAGCTGACCGACCTTCGGTTCGACCCCGACGGCAGGACCCTGCGATACCTCTACGACAACATGGTCATCAGCCTCGACCTGTCGCCGAGAGCCGGCGTCACCCATGTCAGGAAGGGAGTGGCGAAGCTCAGCCCCGGAGGACGGTGGGTGGCGATGGAGGATCCGGATCACAACCGCCTCGGGCTCTGGGACCTGCGCGGCCGCAAGGAGGTGGCGACGTTCCCGCTCCGCGAATTCGGGGCATGGGGATTCGACCGAACCGGCACACGCATGCTCATCGCCGACTTCACGAGCGTGCGGCTGATCGACCTCGCGACACGCAAGAAGCTCTGGCAGATCTCCACGCCCCACACGAACACGAACAACCCCGAACGTGTCGACTTCAGCCAGGACGGCAAGACGATCGCGCTCACGCTCCAGCCATCCTCCCAGGAGGGCAGCTTCCGGCTACTCGAGGTGGACACCGCCCGTGGGCGCGTCCTGCGCACGTTCAGCTCGCAGATCGGCGGCGGTCCGTACACGCCGGACGGGCGCCTCGCCTCGACTTTCGGAAGGTTCATCGACCTCACCACCGGCAAGCCGGTCGACGCGGCCTTCGACGTCGTACGCGGTGCCTCGGCAGTGGCCGTCAGCGGCCAGGGGCGGCTGGCGTTCAGCGCCGGTCCGGCCGGCCGCGTCGCGATGTGGACGGTCCAGGGGCCGGCCCAGATCCCACCGGTCCTGCGCGGGACGACGGGTGAGATCACGGAACTGGCCTTCTCCACGAAGGGCGATCTGCTCGCCAGCGTGACCATGGAAGGAATCCTCCAGATCTGGGACGTCAACGCCATGCGGCGGCTCGGCGGCGCGTTCAACCTGCACGGCTCCCAGATCACCTCGCTCGCCTTCAGCTCGGACGACTCCACCCTCTACGCCGCCGACTGGGGTTCCGTCTACAAGATCCCGATCGGTGCCGAACGGATCGTCCAGGACGTGTGCCGCCGTGCCGGGCACACGCTCTCACCGGCCGACTGGGCCACCTTCCTCAAGGACGTGCCCTACCGCGACATCTGCCCGACCAGGCAGCCATAGTGAGCTGGTCTTGAATGCAAGGGTCACCATGAGGCGCATCCTGTTCGATTTCCTGCGTGTGGCGATGCGCATCCTCCGTCACTCTCAACTCACAGTGAGATCCCTAGAACCGCAAGGCCCACGACAAGCCCACCAGAGCCTCGAAGGCTGACATCGCTGAAGGAGCTGGGCCTCGCATGACCATGAGGGGTCCTGCTTCATGTCTGCTCAGTGACGCGGTGGCCGAACAGCAGCGACTCAATTCATCCCGTCAGAAAGGACGGCGCTTCGCCAACCCACTCCTCGTTCAGCCTCACTCCTGTGGCGAGCTCGATAGCCGTCAGAGCGGCAGCCCGCCAGCTTTCCCCCCTCTCCCAATCGAAAGAGGGAAGGACCGCCTGCACCTGCGGCCACCGCTCCCAACCAGGCAGCCCCACCGCCTCTTCGGTGAACATGGCGTCGAAGGAGAGCACCATCTCGCCATCGACGGCAAAGCCGACGGAATTGGTGGCGTTGGCGTTCCAGTACGCGCTGTAGGCTCGCCCACCCATACTCAGGCGGGATAGCACCGGTGGATATACGCCCTGAAACCCGTTGTTCTCGAAAAGCGCGACATGCCGATCAGAACGATCGACGAGCATCGCCCAGGGCGCGTCATCCGACAGGTGCATGAACACCTCCTCATGCTCGAAGGTGTCCGTCTCGTAGACCTCGTAGTGCCCCGTCTCACCGACCCGTTCACCGATCTCCGCGAGACTTAACGCAGACCCACCGTGGGGCACGAGCACCGTCCAGCAGATGGCCACTCCCATCCAGCTGTCATCGAGCAACTGCCTGTAGTGCAGGTATGCCTCACGCGCCACCTGATCATCAACCACGCTTGACCTCCATCTACCCAGGGTCAGAGGGGAAGATCATCGCTGGCGAGACCGACAGGAGTCAGAGAGGTTGCTGTACGAAGCCGCTGTACGGAGATCACAAAGGCCCTCCCGAATCACCCGGGAGGGCCTTTGAGCTGCAGAGCCGACGTGGGGAATCGAACCCCGAACCTTCTGTTTACAAGGTCCCAAACGGCCTCCAGGATCATTCAGAGCCGTTCGCCCTGCTGCTCGCCGGGACTCCGGCCGTTCCGATCCGTCGGCTCAGGTCATGATCGTCTGTTCGGGTGGCTCTCAAGGTGGCTCCCGGGAGGCACTCATCGGCGTCCCAGGACGGGGAATCGCTCCTCCACCGCAACGAGCGCGTCCACAAGCGGCGGGAGGTCTGTTTGATCCAAGCCCTCGACCACGAAGTGAAGGGTGTTCCGCATCCCCGGATCATCGGCCACGATCCCGGAGACCGACAGCGAGCCTGTGGGATGACATTCGACGGTGAGCTCTATCCAATGTTCGATGGAGGAAAGGGTGGCGCTCCCCCCGACCTGTGCGTAGAGGCGCTCCAAAGCCACTCGGAAGTCGCGGAGTTTGAGCTTGTTCCGCTTTGACGGACACCGTTGGTGTGGCGGTCAAGCCGCAATGGCAGCCTCGTAGGCGGCCGGACTACGGTAGCCGAGGCTGCTGTGGAGCCGGTGCAGGTTGTACCAGCTCTCGATGAACTCAAAGATCGCGCTGCGGGCGGCAGCCCGGCTCGGCCAGGCACGCCCGGCCAGCAGCTCACCCTTCAACGTCGCGAAGAACGACTCGGCCAGAGCGTTGTCCCAGCACTGACCTGTGCGACCGACCGACAGACGGACGCCCAGCCGCTCGGCCAGCTGGGCGTAGCCGGCGCTGGTGTACTGGCAGCCACGATCGGAGTGGAAGATCACCGACCTGTTGGGCCGGCGGCGCGACCACGCCATCTGCAGCGCCTCGACCACCAGCTCAGTGCGCAGGTGGTCGGCGGTGGCCCAGCCGACCACCCGGCGTGAAGCGATGTCGATCACGGTGGCCAGATACAACCAGCCTTCATCGGTCGGGATGTAGGTGATGTCGCCGCACCAGCGGGTATCGACCGCGGCCGCGTCCGGCTCGAAGTCCCGGCCGATCAGATCGGGCCGGGCTGCGGCACCGGGATCGGCGATCGTGGTCACCAGGCGGCGGCGCCGATGACGGCCGCGCAGCCCGGCCTCGCGCATCAACCGGGCCACCCGCCGTCGCCCGCACCGCTCGCCCTCGCCCCGCAAGACCGCGTGAATGCGAGGGGCGCCGTAGGTGCCATGCGAGTGGCGGTGCACTTGACTAATGCGCTCGCCCAGTTCCCTGTCGCGCGCCGCGCGAGGACGGGGCACGGCCTGGCGGCGCGCGTAGAAGGCGGCACGGGAGACTCCTAGCAGCTCACACGCCCGTTTGACGTTGTGGCCGCCCTGCTTCTCCGCCTCGATGAACGGGTGAACGCTCACCGGGTCTCCTTCACGAAGAAAGCCGTCGCTCGCTTGAGGACGTCGACGTCCTCACGCAGCCGGCGGTTCTCCCGCCGCAGCGCCGCCAGCTCCTCTCGCTCGCTGCTGGTCAGCCCGTCCCGTCGGCCGGTATCGACCTCGGCCTGGCGGACCCAGCCACGCACCGCGGTCTCGGTCAGATCGAAATCCTTGGCCACCTGACCGATCGAGCGATCACCGCGCTGGCACAGCTCGACGATCTCGGCCTTGAACTCCGGCGTGAACGAGCGGCGAGGACGCTTCTTCTTCCCCATGCTCTCCATGATGGACATCCTTCCGGGGACGAACCCCTGATCTCAGATGTCCGTCAAACCGGATCAAGCCCAACCGCCGAAGCGAGCAAAGCCAAAGACACCGCGGGCAACATCATGGCCACCCCGCATGTCTGGTCCTTCACGACGGTACAGGCGCCATCGGCTCCGAAGACGATCACGTTGCCGGTGCAGACCGACACCTGGCTCGATGATCAAGGGACGGTCGGCCCTAATGGCCCCACTGTGTGGGCGGGTGCGTACGGCAGTAGCGCTCCGAGGGCCATCGAGCGGACCTACCTGAAGTTCGACACCTCGGCGCTGGCGGGTAAGACGATCACCGAGGCCAAGCTGGAGCTGTGGAATTCGGCTTCCTTCGGTTGTGGCGCCGCCGACTCGGGTCTCAAGGCGCAGCAGGTCACCGGGGCGTGGAGTGCCGAAACCCTGAGTTGGCGCAATCAGCCGCAGACCACCACCAACGGCGAGGCGCTCGCCAAGGACCCCGGCGGATGCATCGGCGATTCGCCGCCGAGCGATGTCGCGTGGACGTGGCCGGTAACCGACATCGTGCGGCGCTGGGCATCGGGCCAGGACAACCACGGCCTGATGGTGCGCGGGGTTGACGAATCCACCAGCGCCCCCCAGTACGACCGCGGCTTCCACGCGTCGGAAACCGAGGAGGCCGAGGCCCATCCGCCGACGTTGAAGGTGACCTACACCGACAACGCCGGTCCCAGCCCGACTCCCACGACACCTCCCCCCGGTTCGGACACGACACCGCCGACGATCCTCGCGGTGGAACCGGCCGACGGAGCCGAGAACGTGCCGGCCGACGCCACGGTGAAGGTCACCTTCAGCGAGCCGGTGACCAACGTGAACTTCGGCCTGACCGACATCGACGACGAGGAGGTTCCCGGCAGCGTCACGATGAGCGCCCGTAACACGGTGTTGACGTTCACGCCGGACGAACCGCTGGACTTCTACTACTGGGCTGAGATCACCGCGGCCTCGGACACCGCGGGCAACGCCATCGAGGAGCCCTACGGGTGGACTTTCCTGGCCGGCTCGGCCGAACCGCGGCAACTACGTGCTACGGCCAAGGCCCTGTTGTCCATCGACAGGTTGTGGACCCGCTCCTCGAAGGCTGAGGAGGCCGTCGTACCGACCACGGCTCCGGAGCTCATGGTCAAGGTGTCCGGCCGGTTGACGCGGCACTCCACCGTGGAAGTCGAGGTCGAGCACGACCCCGGCGCCCGGTCGCAGGGCAAGGGCAGAATCTGGTCCGGAAGCGCAGAGATCGCCGCTGGATCTGTGGGAATCGCTCGGGTGCCCGGCGGAAAGCTGAAGGACGGGTGGCAGGTGCGATGGCGTGCCCGCGCCACATCGGCCGCCGCGGTGTCCTCGTGGACGGAATGGCAGTCGGTCAAGATCGATCTCGGTGACTCCGGCCAGGCAAGCACTCCGAATAAGGCGGAGGCCACCGCCGTACAGAACGCCGATTTCGACTATGAGCACATGAGCCTTGAAATGTGCTCGGAGGGCCGCCGGAACGCGCCGCAGCCGAATGCCAGCTTCGGCTGGCAGAAGTCCTCCCGCTACAACGCCTGCTGGAGCAAGCTCATCGGCGTCGGCGACTACATCAAGAAGGGAGAGTACGTCCGGCCGCAGGTGGAGGACGGCTATCTCGTGGAGGCCACGACCGTCTACCACACCTACCTGGGGACCGCCGACGGCGCGGGGGTGATCGGCGGAACGGGCCTGACTCCGCAGACGATCTCGATGTGGACCCGGCTGGGCAACATCGTGGCGTACCTCGACGGCAAGGAGATCCCGGCCGACAAACTCGACGAGTACCGGATCGGCCTGGTGATCAGCTCGAAGGGCGAAAGCGGCTCCACGTGTAACCTCACTCCCGCCGTCCTCAGCCAGATGAAGGCCAAGGGCTGGCAGGAGCACGCGGACGGCATCTACACGTTCCGGGACAGCATCGCCAAGTTCAAGGCCAGCGGTGACACCTTCTTCCGCTTCTACTCCGACCCCGACAGCGACCGTGTCAGCACCTGCACGCTTCGTCCCCGGCTGTACAACACCCTGGACGAGTGGGACTCGGACGGCGAGGTCGACGAAACCTGGGACAAGCAGGCGATCCCGCTGTGGAACACCGGCTGCTTCGACGACAAGGGCTTGGACGTGGGCAAGGTCATCGGAACCACACGCGTCTGCGGTGGCCCCAGCCACGCGTACGCCCCGACCACCCGTTGTGACGAACTCACCCTCGGGCAGGAGGACGAGGACCCCCCGAGCACGGTGAGAGCGGCGGCGAACAACACCTATGGCGTGCACACCGGCGCCTGCATCTTCACCGTCACCCCCGTCTTCACGATGTCGAAGAGCGCGGCGACAGCGGCCGGGAAACCCATGGACGCGGTCATCGACCATATCGCCGACGCCCTGAAGACACCAGACAACAAGAACACCTGGCCCTACAAACTGGTGAACAACGTGCGCCAGGTCAAGACCATCCCGGGCAACGCCGACGTCCCGGGATCCAATCCACTGACCCGTCTCCTGGGCAAGAAGAACGCGGATGAGAATCGGAAGAAGTTCAACTGGGAAAGGCAGGTGAACGGCCATCTGACGAAGGGCGAATGCGACCTGTACTACTGGGAGCTGAACCCGAGCCTGAAGTGGGTACAGCACTACACCCAGGCCGGTCTGCAGTGCGATGAGTTCCCCTTCGCCAGCACGTACCAGGGAAAAGTGGGGAACGACTACTCCGTCAGACCCATCAATGGCCTGCAGAACAGGAACCATGGATGGACCTGGCTCAGAACCTTCTACTCGAGAAATAGACTCGCCGACAAGGACCCCTTCTTGGTGAGAACCAGAAGCTGAACCCGACCTCGGCCCTCTGTCACTCGGCAGAGGGCCGAGGCGGTTCGGCGGCCCGTTCTGATACGGAATAATCGTCCCCGTCCATGACATGCCAATCCGAGGGAGCGTCATGACCGAGCCTCTACCGGCGGGATGGTCAGGAATCGATGGGCATGGATGGGCTGACCTAGCGGCGATCCGCGCCAGGCTGGAAGCGGGCGCCGACCCCGACTCGGGCGTCTACGCCTTCGGCGGTTACGAGGGAAGGCCCCTGCACTTCGCGGCCGAATGGGGGACTCCTGAGACGGTGGCCGAGCTGGCCCGTCGCGTCGACGACGTCGATGCCGAGTTCGACGACCGGACCGCCCTGTGGACGGCGGTGTTCGCCCATCGCCTGGACAACGCCCGCACCCTGGTCGCCGCCGGTGCGGACCCCTGGCGGCCCATGATGGCCGGATGGTCTCCTGGACGGCTCGCCCTCGCCGGTCCGACCCCGGACCTGTTCCCGATCCCCGCCGGGCACCCCGGCCTGACCCCCGACGAGGCCGCGACGGCCGCGGAGGCGCACCGGCTGATCGCCGCGCTGGCCGACATCGACGACTACATGGGTGTGGCCTGCGTGGCGGATCTCACCACGACTGAGGCTGCGCGGCGTCTGGAAGCCGGGCCGGTGGACGACACCACTATGGAGCCGGTCCTGGAAGATCCTTGGGCCGATCCCGACGCCCATCTGGGAATCGTCGGAATCACCGACGTCCCCGGTGGATGCGTCGTCACCCAACCCTGGGGGTACATCCCCTCCACTCCCGAAGTGACCTTGCCGTTGTCCGAGGGAACGGTCTGCTACAGCCTGTTCGCCAACCCCAAGAGCGGCGACCAAGGACTTGTCAGCCGCGATGGAGTGATCGAGGACTCCGACACACTTCCCGGCGGCGGCGACGCGGGCGGACACCTGACGGCCGACGAGATTCTGGCCGAATACCTCTATCAGGGCGAGGCCGTGGCATATGTGTGCGCCAAGGCAGGGCTGCGACTGCTCGACGCCCGGGCCATCATCGGCCCGCCGGATCTGTGGGTGCGCCTGCCGGAGCGAGACCGCTGAAGCCGGATGGTCAGGCCCCGGGCCCACGGGCGAACCGGGCTGGTGGCGACCCAGGTGATCACGGGCCGAACGCCCACGACACCATCACCGGGAACTCCTCCCGCCAGAACGCACCGCCGTGCGACCCGACCCGCTCCGTCATGACAACGTCCACACCCGCATCGCGCAGCGCGACCGCCCACCGGGCCGCGTTCTCCAGAAAAAACGGCTCCAGCGTCCCAGCGACGAGGTACACGCACGGAACCGTACGAGGCATCACGTCAGGTGGCCGGAACCCCCGCGCCCGGTGAGGCGCAGAAGACCGCACCGTAGATGTCAGGATGCCCAAGCGCCATCGCGAGCGCCAGTTCTCCACCCGCCGAGACGCCGAACACCGCGGTGCGTTCGGCGGGGAGCATGACAATAGAGGGGTTCCCAAACAGGCACTTCAGCCTGGAGCGCCTTCACCATTCTTCGAGCTCGGCCGCATCCGGGTACAGCTGGCTGACCCTCCAAGCAACGTCCGGCCTCGTCGTCCACACATCCCACGAACCGCTGTCGAAGGCGCGAAGGCGAACATCCGACGCCGACGAACTAACCCCGCGTCCTATCGCTTCTCCGTCTATAAGCTGAACACGAGCGTCGAACAGGCGGAGGACCTCAGCGGAATTCAGCCACGCATCCGCAGAAACCTCGACCGAGGGATTCGACCAGTCAATGATCATCCGCCACTCATATCCCGCAACAAGAGGGCTCAGAGTGGCGAGCAGCTCCCCGAGCCCCGGGTAATGGCCGTCACGCCATGCGACGAACGAGAGCATCCGCGTCTCTATCATCAGACCCCGTAGCTGTATTCCACTGCTGTACAAGATCGAAAAGGCCTCTTCCCGATCAAGGAAGAGGCCTTTTACATGCGAGCCGACGAGGGGAATCGAACCCCTGACCTTCTGTTTACAAGGGACTTCGAGGTCGTCCACGGCCGTCTATGGCTCTCTTGGTCCCCAGGTAACGCCCTACTTCGGAGGACCAGCCGTCCACAACCATCCAAGATCGTCCAGGACGGCTGTTAGCACCGGCGTTAGCAAGATCGGCCGTGATCCCTTCAACGCTACTCTGGGCGAACGTCTTTCCGAGTGACACGTTTGTCGCACCCTGAGGAGTCCAGTTGACGCCCAAGACACCACGGCCCCATGTCGCCCGTGTCTTGGAGCAGACCCGTGCTGCCCTCTTCGCCTTCGACGACGCATTGTGCGACCTCTTCCACAGCGTGCACGGCGCAGCAATCGCCCGCGAGATTCACGATCGACTCTTCGCCGCAGGACACCGGATGTCACTCTTCGTCGCCATCGAGCAGAACCCGATCAGCATGATGTGGTACGCCCGACAAGTCGCCCCGGACATCGGCGCCGAAGCTACCGAACTCCTGCGAAAGATCGAGATTACGGCGGCCACGACGGCCGTGCCCGTACCAGACGTACAAGAAGCGATTCATGCCTGCCACGCCAGCGGCCGAAGCATCGCGGTAGTCGACGACATCTCCTCCGACGCCATGGAAACCTACCTCGACCTGCACGGCCTACGGCACCTCGTAGGAGCAGTCATCGGCCGTGAGCATCTCTTCACGCTGCCCGAACACCTCCAGACGGGCGAAAACCTCCTACAGCAGGCTGTGCAAGCTCTCAACGCCGAACCTTCCGACGCCGCTCTGGTCACCCTGACCCCACACCGAATCTTCAGGGCCAAGAATGCCGGCCTCCGCTCCCTCGGAGTCGTCAACAAGCGTGGTACGCGTAAGCACCTCAGTGGGCCTCCCGACGCAGTGGCCGTCTCCTCCATGGCTCATCTCGCCTCAGGCTTCGCAAGCGTCCCTGTCCTGAGCACCTAATTGCGAGTCAAGCGGAGGGCCGTGGTCGAGAGCCAGCGCTGCTGTTCAACCGTGTGACGCTGTACGGGACGATCAGGCTGTGTGAAGCGGCGTTGCTGTACTTCCCTGCTGTACAGCAGACCACAGCAACCCGCGTGACCGGTGGCAAGCCGACCCGGAGCACAGGGCCGCCAGGCCCGAGCACCGGAAGCGGCGCGGCAGCCCGACCGTCCGCTTTTCAGGCGGAACAATCACCCTGCTCCCCTGTCGAAGACCGTGGTCAGAGGGTGGTAGACGGCTGCCCTAGGGTGCCCTTGGTGGCCGATGTTGCTGTCACTACTGCTGTCATCGCGGGCCGCCACCCTCGTTGCTCGCCTGCAAGATCTCGACAGCCTGGAGTACGTCCGTGACCACGTGATCGGCTTGGTGGTCGACGCGGGGCCAGGTCCCCCGGTCGATCCAGATTGTTCGGAGGCCGGCCCCTCGTCCACCGGCTATGTCTGCGATGAGGTTGTCGCCGATCATCCATCCGCCCTCGGCGAGAGTCGCGCCACAACGCGTGGCCGCTATATCGAATAGACCAACCTCGGGTTTACGGATACCTTCGGTTCCCGACAACGCGTAGGCGTCGACCGCTTCGGACAACCCTGTCTGTTGGATCTTTCCGAGTTGGTTGTCCGCGGTCCCGTTGGTCACGATCGCCACTCGCCACCCGGACACCCGCAGCTGGGCCAGGCCGTCCAGCACTTCGGGCCGACGGTGCACGAGGTACGGCATTCGCCGCCGGTAGCGCCCCCATAGCTCCTCGGCGGAGTCAGGCAGGGCGAAGCGCTCACGAACCTTGGCGAAGAACACCTCTCGGTGTGGATAGCCAGCCCTATCAAGCTCGATCAGCCAGTCAACCGCTTCGAGTCCCAGACGGTGCTCATCGGCGAACTCCTCAACCCACCCCCGGAACGCCGCGTCAAAGTCTACGAGGGTGTTGTCCAGATCAAAGAGCGCGAGTCGTTGCACGAGGACAACGTAGCCAGTCCCCGTGGAGCCGATCGGCAGACGGTCTACGGATAATCCGGTGGCAACATGCTTCGCGGACCAGAGATTGGGGATCTCGGTCGGCGAGCGCGCCGATTCGCGGAACCTTTGGGCTGCGAAGCCTTCATGGCCGCCGCTACTGAGGTAGGTCAGCAGGCTATTCAACCGTGTAGCCATTGTATTAATGGAGCGACTGTCGGTAGGTCGTGGTTTAGTTCGGAAGTGACTTCGAACGAGACCCTGTCCTACGCCTCGGTCAGTATCACCCCTCGTCCGCCGCGAGTCATCATCGTGGTCGAAGGTGGCAAGCATTGGAGCTACTGGGTGCGCCGCGCGCTCTATCGTGCGGACAAGGTCTGGGGCGGTGCTGGCTTCGCGGTTGTCCCGCACCAGAAGGGGCAGGTGAACGCGGTGCTTCTACGGGCGTGCGAGGCATACGACCCCGACTTCGTCGTGACGTACAGCCCAACGGTCGCGGATATGGAGCACTTCCGTCCCGGTCTCATCTCCTTTAGCGGAGATGACGGCCAGCCTCTCGAAGGAGTCGATCGCGAGCGATTGCTCGCCATGGTGCATGCTGACGATGTGCCGAGCGCGGAGGACGAGGCTGCCCGGAAGCAGGTCGTCGCCGCCTGTTCACCCTACCGGTCCCGACTCGCAGGTGATGAGTGGCATGAGCACGTCATGTCACTGCGCGAGGAGTCGAGCGGTCACTTCGCGAACGTCCTCGACATACCGGGTACATGGCAGGCATCTGTCCTTGCCTGCCCGACAGACTGGGGTGGCGTACTCGGTGCCGCGGTGGCCTCTTATGCCGGGGTTGCCGCCCCACCGTCGCGCGACGCGGAAGAACCCGAAATTGATGAGGATGCCCGGAAAACGCTAACGTCCTGGCTCTTAGGCCAGCCGGACGGCTTGGTGCCCAACGAGCTGGTGTGGCATCCGGGCCCGGCTTTCGGGGTGGACAGACGAACAACGCCGACCGCGCATGAGCGCACCAAGGCGCATCTGGTCGAAATCGTCACTGGCCTCGATTTCCACCGTGCGGGCTCTTGGTGGTGGGCGACAGCGCCGAGGATTTCGCGCTGTCGCGCCTTTGGCAACTCACATACGGCAACACCTACTGGCTCCCGTCGATGCTGGGGGCGGACGAGGAGCCCGTTCCGTGGTCCATCGGATATGGCGTGACGAGGATCGCGCGGGACCTCGCCCAGCGCGCCAATCGCCTCGTGATTACGTCAATGTCGAGGCCGAAAGATGATCTCAAGCTTTGGCGTGAACGGCTTCTGACGGCGTACCCGATGAGGAGCCCGCAGAACGATGATGTCATCCCCGTCATCCTGGGCACGGAGCTGCCGTGGCGGCAGGGGGCGACAGTGGGCTTGGCCGTGCAGGATCAGTGGGACAGTCAGGTCACCGTACCGATATCCGTGGCGGAGGACGGCACGAGCCGCATGGCCGCCCCTTTGCCAGCACCGGTAATGGTTAACGGGGAACTGGCCGCGCACGCGGATCTGGAATGGCAGGTCGACGTTCATTGGCAGCCGGGCCACACCGTGCGCCGACGTGGGCTGGACAGCCGGGAACTCTTCGCCGACCAGCCACCGCTCATGCTGACATGGGCACGCAGCAGTCGCTACGGCGTGACATATGGGTCACGACGGTATGACCTCGTCCGGGGAGGGGCCCGACCGGAGAACGCCCTCGCACGTGTCGCACTCCGACACCTCAGCCTCGCCGCCTGGGTCCGAGCAAAAGCGGCCGAGCACGACCTCTCCGCGTTGCCAAGCGAGGCCGGACGGCGCGCCTCACTACTGGCTAGCATGCTTGGCGGGCGTCGGCGATATATCGATCTCTTCGGTGGCCCGTTACTGCCGGCTCTCCGCGCCATGCTGGCGACTAGCGCCAAGACCAAGGAGGCGTACCCCAATGGGGACGGTGTCTCGCTCTCGTCGACCGAGGGTGTACTGACGTTCGCCGGCATCTACGCGCGAGTGGCTGATATGAAATTGGCCGACGTCCGCGAGCTTGCCGATGCCGCACTCCGCGCCGGAGTGCTGCGCCGGGGAATGGTACTCAGGTGCGCGGCCTGTGAGCAGAAGCAGTTCCAGACGGTCGAGAAACTCAGCCAGCGCTGGAGCTGTGTCCGCTGCAATGCGCTAAACGACCTTGATCGACACGCATGGAAGCTTCCCGCAGACGAACCGACGTGGTACTACGACCTGCACCCAGTGGGCCGCCATATGTTGAGCGAACACGGCGAGGTACCCGCCCTGCTGTCGGCGTACCTGCGGAAGCAGCGCAAGGGACAGCGTGGAATGTTCGACGACCTGGAGGAGGTCGCGATTCTGCGGGGGAACCAACCACAAGTTGAGGTGGACCTGGTGGCGTACACCGACGATGTTCTGACCGTGGCAGAGTGCAAGACGCCAGGCGAGTTAACCGGCAAGAAGGGCAGGCAGGAGGTCCTCAAGAAGTGCCGTGCGGCCGCTTGGCTACGCGCCGACCGATTGCTGTTTGCCACCACAGCAGAGGAATGGACACAGGCCACTCGCGTCATGGTCGAAAACGCAGTAGCCAGCTTCAGTGAGTGGGGCCCTCTCGGCTCACCTCAGGTCGAGTTCGTCGCGCGCCTTGGCAGGGCGGACACCGAAACCTAAAGGTACGAAGCACGGACCGGAACTGTCGTCAACGCAGCCATGGCCGCCCAACCATGTGCGGCGGGTCCAGTCGTGGACGGTGGATGACCCCCGTGTCCTACCTCGGTTGATGCTTGACGCTTCGGCCCCGCCTGAAGCTTTACATGATCACGTGCATGGCTACCGACCCGCTCTGCGCGGACTGGCCATCATGTCGCCCGCGACACTTCCGCTCATGCCGATGACAGTGCAGTGCCGACCGTCAGAAACTGACGACCTCATGCGGGTATTGGGCCGATCTGATTGCGTCGGTCTAATTGCAACTAGCGCTGCATCGTTCGCGGCGCACCGCTACGGTCAATGGACCGGCCATCGCGAGGACGATGTCATCTGAGGAGCACATGAACGAGCCCGTTGCGCCAGACCATGCCGTTGGACCCGAGGGTGAGGGGACGCCTGCGTTGGCTGCTGCTCCCCAGGACGCGGGCGCCAAGACTGCGCGTGCGACTGAGCGGGGTTCGAGTACCTACGCGACCGGTGGTGGAGGGGTTTCGTTCGCGCATCGCGTCGCGACGGTCTACCTGGCCAGCATATTGACCGAGGCCCGGCGGGCCGAGGCATCTGAGCTGCCGGTGCGGAGGGTGTCGTTTCAGACCGGTCCAGATCACCCGGTCGATGACCTGCTTATCGAGTGTGGCGACCACGCAGCAGAGATGACGCTCGCCGTGGCCTGTCGGGCCACGCCGAACTTCGTCCAGAGTGATGACGAGACGGTGAAGCTCGTCGGGTCACTGCTCGCCGAGGTGGAGAAGTTCGACAGTGACTCCCATCAGGTGGCGGTCGCGACCGCCGGCTGGTCCAGTCAATGGGAACAGCTCGCGACGGTGTGCGACATCGCGCGAGCTAATGCTGACCCGGAATCGTTCCAAGCGTCCATGGATGTCGGTGGCCGTTGGTCTAAGCCGGTGCGTGAGCGGCTCGGCCAGTTTCTGAAGATGGTCGATAGGGCTGTCGAAGACGACACCTCGCCCGAGGAAGTGCTTTGGCTGGCGTGGCGGCTCCTTGGTCGGCTGCACGTGCTCGCGTTCGCTGTTCAGAGTCCGGACGAGGGGGACCGCACGGCGGTGGCGACATCGTTGGCCGGTGTCGCTGCGGCACGAGTCGACGGGGCCGTGGTCCGGGACCGGATTGAGGTCGAGGCAACCCGCTACGACGCGACCGGCGCTGTGGTGGACCTCAAGCTCCTGCGTCGTGACCTTCACCGCGTCTTGGACTCGGCCGAGACGCGAAGCCGGCGCGCGTGGACGGTAATCGCTGAACACCGAAAGTTGGCCGTTGCCGGTGTGCGGACCACCATCGGTGATGAGTCATCCGGTGGGCCGGTCGAGATCGCGTTCGCCGACCGCCGCAAGGAGCTCGCAGAAGCTCTGCGCGCAGCCGGAGCTCGAGCGTCGGCTCTGCTGATATCTGGTGAGTCCGGCATCGGTAAGAGCGCGTTGACGCTGTCAGCCATCGAAGAGCTTGAAGCCGCGGACCCAGCAGGATTCGAGGCGGTGGTGGTCAACTTCCGCAGCTTGCCGCAGTCGAGCTTGGAGCTTCGTGCAGTGCTCGGGATGTCGATGGAGGACGTGCTCGCGGAACTTTCGGCACCAAGCCGGGTCCTGGTTGTCGACGCTGCTGATGCGGCACTGGAGCGATCCGCTGGCCTGTTGAGCGACCTTGTGTTGGCCGCGGCTGCCGCGGGTGTCGGGGTCGCCGCGGTCACGTCTGACCAGGCATCCAGCTTCGTACGGGAGCAGGTGGAGCTGGGCTTCGGGAGGGCCATTTCGTCCTTCACGATGAAGCCGCTGGAGGACGAGGACATCTCGGTCGTCTCGGACCACTTCCCGCTTCTGCGTGCAGTCCTGCGGGACATGCCTGCGAACTCGCTTTTGCGACGGCCCGTTGTGTTGGACCTCTTGGCACGGACCGGGTTGGAACCTGATAGCTCACTGGGCGAGTGGGAGTGCCTGCAGCTGGTGTGGAGCAAGGTTGTACGAGGCGACGGGCGCCCGGGCGTCGGCTCAGCGGAGGCCCGCGAACAGACCTTGCTCGCGGTGGCAGCGTCAACAATGCAACTGCCCGAAACCCGACGACCTGGTGCCGGCATTGACGCTGCAGCGGTCGATGCATTAAGGCGGGACCATCTGCTCGCGCCCGCGAGCCCCTATCGAGACCAGCCGGAGTTTGCGCACGACGAAGTCCGGCGGTACGCGACTGCCATCCTTCTAGTCCGCGGCCAGATACCGACCGAGCTGCTGGGAGCAGCTGGCGTGCCCCGGTGGGCGCTGTCAGCCGCCACGCTCGCATGCAAGGGACTACTGAAAGCACCGAGCGCTCAACCCGCCCGAGTGTTCGTCCAGTTGCTCTCGCAGTTCACGCCGTTCGCGGCATCGCACGGGCCCAGGTGGGCTGACGTCCCCGTAGAGGCGGTTCTGGAGACGCCGTCCGCATACGAGTGCCTGAAGGCAGCGTTCGCGGATGAGTCCGTTGACCTCGTACTCAGTGACGTGGTTCGGGTGGTTCAGCAGAGGCACAAGGTCAACGCGTTGGTCGACCCCGTCATCTCGGCCCCAGTCGTGCAGATTCTCCTCGATGAAAAAGCGCCGTGGGACGTGTCAGAGGAGTCGTTCGAGCTGCTCGCGGACTGGTTGCAGGCTCTGTCGTTGGCGGACGTACCGGCGGGAAACGAACTGCGCATCAGGCTGCGGGGCCGCCTACTTGCCTACTGGGACTCGTTCCCTCCGCGCGACACCAGCGGTGACCTTCTGCCCAGCTGGATGTCCGAACGGCGTCGACGTCGGCGCAAGCTGGACTACCACCTCACAAAGGCAGAGTTCGTTGAAACCTTGGCGCTGCTCGGACCGGACATCGACGAAGCCGCCATAGCGTGTCTTCGGGCAATCGCCGATGACGCACCGGCGTTCCTGGCCCCGGCTGCCGACTCGCCGTTGAGCGCCCGAGCCTTGGCGCAGAAGAACCCGGAGATGTTAGCGACGTTGATGGAGGCCTACTACATCGACGACGAGCATGGTTGGCACCGAGATGAGGGCGTCCGGGGGCATCAAGGCCGCTGGACCAGTTTTGGACCACCGTTCTCCCAGTACTACTTTGGTGGATTCTGGCAGCTGTTCCAGACCGCACGCTTGCGTACATCGGTGCGGGTGCTGAACAACGTCTTGAACAGTGGTGCACGGGCGCGGGTCGAAACCCCGTCTCGACTCAACTCAACCGGCGTTTTCGCTGAGCCGGTCGCCGAACCGGGCGCAAAATCCGTTGCCGGAACCGACGGCGCAGACGAAGAAGGTGAAGACCGGGGTGCCGTCCTGAACCTCGACGGCACCGCCCGCTTGTACGTCGGCGACAGCCACGTCTGGAGCTGGTACCGGGGCACGTCAGGCGGCCCGCACTCGGCAATGAGCGCGCTCCAGGCGATGGAACGCCTCGCTGACGGATGGCTGAGGCAGGGTGTGCCGCCGAAGAAGGTCGTCGAGGTACTTCTGAACGGATGCGAGAACCTGGCGGTCCCGGGGATGCTGTTCGGTCTGCTGGTGCGCCACATAGAGAACGTCGGCAGCGAGCTCGACCCGTTCCTCGCTGAGCCGGTCGTTTGGGAGCTGGAGTTCGGCCGCCGGATGAGTGAGTACTTTGGACTGCGAGCTACAACCGAAGGCCTCGTGAACCTGGAACGTCGCCAGTGGACACCGCGTGAGGTGGCCGCGTGGCTGATGACTCACGGCGGGCAGGAGCGCGCCGAGGTTTTGAAGAAGGTCGCCGAGCAACTCGTCGAGAACGGAGACCGCCTCGGCATCAGCCCCGAGCTGACGAAGAACTGGGCCGCAAGCCTGGACTCCGATCAGTATCGGATCACTCGGCATGGCGATCAGTACTACATCGAGGTCGTTTCGCCACCTGAGATCCAGGTCGCGCAAGAGATGCACGCGGCGTACCAGGAGCTCGTGCAGACCACCATGCGGCTGCAGAACCGGTACTGGGGCTCGGCCAAGTACGAAGCCGACTACGTGCCACCCTCCTCAAAGGAGATCGCCGCGGACCTGGCTGCCGCCAGATCGTTGTTCGAGTCCGATGGAGACCAGATGCCGACCCGACCCATGGACGCGGTAGCCCACGTCGTCCGCGCAGCGGTCGAACGAGCCGCGGTCGGTGACATCGACGCGCTGGGCGGCGAGGGGACCTTCGCGACAGAGTTCGTTCTCGGTGTTGCGTTGTCGTTCCAGGCCGCCAAGGACCAGCGCCACGAGGGTCAGTACTTCGACCTCGGCGCCGACCGGGCCGTGGCCCAGGCCCTGCCGGCGTTCCTCACATCTGCGATGACCCCACCCCTAGAGGCCGCGGGAGGCTCGACCGATGATGTTGCCGAGGCCGGCTTCGCGATGGCAGGCAAAGCGTCCCTGGAGACGCGGCTATACCTGGCGCGCGGATGCGATGTCGTCTGGGCAGCGCCTTGCCACGGCGACCCATGCGTCCACCGGACAGCGTTGAACTGGTTGGCCGAGTCCGCTCGTATCGCAGAGATCGGACCGCGGGACCAACACGCCCAGCGGCGGCCGAACGTCCAGATTGTCGGCGACGTCGCCGAACGCCTTCAGGAGTTGGCTGGAGACTCCATCGACATCGCCGTGCTCGACGCAGCCATACGCGGACTCGGCGCAGCCGCGTCCTCGGACCACTGCTGCACTGACGACGCAGCTACGCTGCTCGCCGCCCTTCTCGACGTCGAGCGACGTGCCATGGTCGAACAGGAAGAGAAGGGCTGGACCGCGGACGACCGCGGGACGCACACCCTCGTCGCCGCACGAGCCCTGCTCGAGGGCTTTGCAAAGAACGGTGACGGCAGGCCGGTGCTCGAACACCTCGATGTCCTTCGCGCGGACGCAGGACTGATGTCGAACTTCCTGCACGGTCTCGCGGCAGTCGGCGCAGAGAACGAACGCCTGGCTGAGGCTGCCCGAAATGTTTGGCCATTGTTGCTGCGCCACGCCATTGGGTACCTAAGCGACGACCCGAGCCCCTATCAGGACCACCACTGGGGCGACTGGGCCGCTGCTGCCCTCCTGCCGGACCCGCTTCCGTGGACGCAAGGCCTGTACAACGAGGTCATCGGTGCACCCATCGACTGGGTCCGTGCTGAGGACCTCGTTGGGCTGATCGACGACTGGTCACCCGCCGCGCACGGACAGGTCAAATGCGTCGACGGGCTCATCGGCATCCTGCGGAAGCTCTCGGTGGAGGTGCAGGTCACTCGCGGCCTGCGCTGGGTGTCCGACCTGTGCATTCAAGACGGCCGGGTCACAGTCAAGCAGTCGTGGCTGTCGAACAACTGGCTCAAGGAGGTTCGCAGTACGGCGGAGGAACTCGGCCATCTGGACGAGTGGCAGATGCTTGTCGATTCCTTGGTCGTCGCCGGGAACGAAGGACTGGCGCCGTACAGTAGGTGACGTCTCAAGGCCCCTAGCCGAACTTTCCTGAGAACTTCCGGATCCGCCGCGATCCGCGCGGCTCTGCCGATGGTCGGACGTCTGCCCGCGGTTATATCTGCGCTGTTCTCGGTTCTCCTGACCCGCGCGGCTACTGGACATCAGACCGACTTGGCGTGCGAAGCGCGCTGGGTGGGCGGCAGTCCCCTAGCGCGATGGGATTACGGAAATCCGGCGAGTCGTGCGCGGGGCGTGTGCAGACTGAGTGCATCGTCAGACGGACGGAGGTCGAAGCGATGGCAACGACATCAGCAACGCTCCCCGAAGGCGTCATCGAGGTCGACGGGCTGCTCTGGAAGCCGAAGCCCGGCGCGACCGCCACGGCCGAGAAGTTCATAACGGCGCGGACGCGCTTCGTTGAGATCAACTGCGACGGCAGATGGAACCCGTGGGTACTCGACGAGCGCCGGGCCGAACTCGATGAGGCGATCGCCATCATGGGTCAGTGGACACGCGCCGAACCCGGACACCGCCGACTGACGACGAAGCAGTTGGAAGCACGCTGGGAGCGCGAGGACCGCAAGCTGAAACGAGAACGCGCCGCTGCCGACAAACAGCGCGAGGCCCGCAAGCAGCACTACGACCCGCAACGGGCGCAGGCACGGCTGTCGCTCATCGAGAACCAGTCCATCCTTGACCACCTGCAGACGGAGCTGGCTGCGTTCTGGGACGGCTCGCGCTACCTGGGCATGGAGCCGGTCAAGCGCCAGAAGGAGATGGCCGAGCTTGAGACCAAAATCGAGCGTGTCCAGAAGTTCGTGAAGCACCTTGAGGCTGAAGTGGGTGACCCGGAGGAGGTCATCGACAAGAACGGCTGGTTGCCCGGGGAGCGGCGCGAGGCCTTGCTCTTTCAGTACAAGTACGACCGGGAGTTCGCGGTTCGGGACCTGCGGAAGCAGCTTGCCGAGCTGCAGTCCACCTACAAAGCTTCGAAGGACCGAAAAGAGCGCTCAGACCTGCGCTTCAAGATCAGCATGGCACAGCACAAGCTCGACGCTCTGCTGGCGGTTCCCGAGCTTGCCGCCGAGCAGATGTGCAGCGAGTGCGCCACGCCGATGTTCAAGCACGGGTGGGTGACACCGCCGTATGACGGCCCGTGTCCGGCTTGGCCAGGGTGGGCGAAGCGGATACAACGGGTGCGGGAGATGCTCAAAGCTGCCGGCGAGGCGAGCAAGGGGCGCAAGAAGCCATCAGCGTCGCCGCCCCCTAAGCCGGAACCGCTGGCCGTCATCCCGTCGGGGTTGCCGGTTGCGGAGATCACGGCGAGCCTGACCGAGTTGCAAAAGCAGTTTCCTGATGCCGAGGTGCGGCGCGGACGGGCGAACCGATGGGAGCTGTGGCCAGCGAAGAGCTAGATCGCGATCTTGAAGCCTGTCTGAAGCCATCCAGCCGTGCCACTGTGAGTAGGCATCCTCGCATCGTTTCGAGCAGCCCTGTTGACCGGCTGTACTCCCACCTCTGAAGCAGCGCGGCGGCGGGCGGGGTCTCGGCTTCCTCGTTAGCTCCGCGGCTTCTTGCCCGCTTCAATGATGGTCCGGTCCGCGGGGAACTTGCGGACCTCGCCGTCCGGCTCGGTGATGACCAGGATGGGATCTAGGCTCTTCTCCATGGGGATCTCGGAGCGGACCCGGAAGATCATTTGGGTGGAGTCGGGCGGGCGTTGCGCCATCTGCCGACGGCAGGTCCTGACTCCAGGTAGCGAGACAGACGATCCCTCGATCTTCGGCGAAGAGTGTCACATCGTCGCCCGCGGAGCTTCCGGGCCGCGAGCCGGCGGCTTGGGCGAGGAACTGATAGACCACCACTCAAACCTTCTGCTGTTGTGCAGCGAGCACCACAAGCAGATCGATGACCAGGTCGCGACGTTCACCATTGAACGCCTACACGAGATCAAAAAGTCACATCGCGAGTGGATCGCACGCCTGGGCAATCCTGATGGCGGTCCCGTCCGCCTTGTCCCGGATCCCAGCTTTCCACGACCACGTGTCCTGACGCCGATCACCACAGGGAACGCTCTCTGGGAGATGCTCTTCAGGGCAACAGCTTTCGAGTACGCCTACGCTGACCATCAGCCCGAAGCCGCAGAAGACTTGACGATCGAGTTCCTCGACATGATCAAGGATTACCTCGACATCGCGAGCGAACTCGACAGCATTAAGGAGCAGCGAGATGCGGCGAAGCTCCTCGGGGACTACATCAGCCGCCTCGCCGAAAACGGCTACCTGGTCGGTGCATGGGTACGCCACATGTTGCTGACAGGCGGACCAACTGAAGCCGAGCCCTCGCCATGGGAAATCCTTCGGGTCGAAGTGATCCCCGCAGCCGCCGCAGAGGTCGTCGATAGTCAGGGAAAGCCCGTTACGATCCCCGATCCACCGAGCAGCTCTCAGGCGAGCTGAGCGTTTTTGGATACCTCCCACAAGGTTGCCGTCATGGTCCGGAACTGCTGTACGGAAGTCGAAAAAGCCCTCCCAGATCATCCGAGAAGGCCTTTCACCTGGAAACCGCTCAGGATTCGGAACCGAAAACCCTTCATTACGAGTCTGATTACGGCCATCCACCGGTGTCCGCCCTCATCCCGCCGCCCTGGTCGACGGCCACTCGCACAGCTAGTGCGGTGACCACATAGGTTCACCGGCTCGAGGAACAGCGCTGTTCTGCTTGCGCTGGCCGTACTGGTTGCCCTCCACTGTCGTATCGACACCG
>NZ_BAAATE010000050.1:0-48808 GCF_039533245.1 Nonomuraea recticatena
TCCTAGGTGGCGGTAGCGGCGGCTACGCCGGCGTTCGCGGTGGTGGCGGTGGCGCGGGTCCGCGCACCGGCACCGGCGGTCCCGGTGGCGGCGGCGGTTTCGCCGGTCGTCCCGGTGGCGGCGGCCGTGGTCGCGGCGGCGGTACGGCAGGCGCGTTCGGCCGCCCAGGTGGTCGTCCCGCGCGTGGCCGCAAGTCCAAGCGTCAGAGGCGCCAGGAGTTCGACAACATGTCGGCGCCGGCGATCGGCGGTGTGCAGGTTCCTCGCGGCAACGGCGCGACGATCAGGCTCCCGCGCGGCGCTTCGCTGTCCGACTTCGCCGACCGCATCGGCGCCAACCCCGCCTCGCTGGTGCAGATCATGCTGCACCTCGGCGAGATGGTGACGGCCACGCAGTCGGTCAACGAGGAGACCCTGCAGCTGCTGGGTGCCGAGCTCGACTACAACATCCAGGTCGTCAGCCCGGAGGAGGAGGACCGCGAGCTTCTCGAGGCCTTCGACATCGAGTTCGGCGAGGACGAGGGCGACGAGACCGACCTGGCCGCGCGTCCGCCCGTCGTGACCGTCATGGGTCACGTCGACCACGGTAAGACCAAGCTGCTCGACGCCATCCGCAACACCAACGTGGCGGCGCGCGAGGCCGGTGGCATCACCCAGCACATCGGTGCCTACCAGGTCGCGACCGAGCACGAGGGTGAAGAGCGCAAGATCACCTTCATCGACACCCCCGGTCACGAGGCGTTCACCGCCATGCGTGCCCGTGGTGCCAAGGCCACCGACATCGCCGTCCTGGTGGTCGCGGCCGACGACGGTGTGAAGCCGCAGACGATCGAGGCGCTCAACCACGCCCAGGCGGCCGACGTGCCCGTCGTGGTCGCGGTCAACAAGGTCGACAAGGAGGGCGCGGACCCGAACAAGGTGCGGGCCCAGCTCACCGAGTACGGCCTGGTGGCCGAGGAGTTCGGTGGCTCGACGCTGTTCGTCGACATCTCCGCCAAGAACGGCACCGGCATCGAGAACCTTCTCGAGGCGATCGTCCTGACCGCCGACGCCGAGCTCGACCTGCGGGCCAACCCGACGATGGACGCTCAGGGCATCACGATCGAGGCTCGCCTCGACAAGGGTCGCGGCCCCGTCGCGACCGTCCTGGTCCAGCGCGGCACGCTGCGCGTCGGCGACTCCATCGTCTGTGGCGAGGCCTTCGGCCGCGTCAGGGCGATGCTCGACGACAACGGCGACCCGGTGGAGGAGGCCACGCCTTCGCGTCCCGTCCTGGTGATGGGTCTGACGGCGGTGCCGAGCGCCGGTGACAACTTCATCGTCGTCACCGACGACCGGATGGCCAGGCAGATCGCCCAGCAGCGCGCCGCGCGCAAGCGCAGCGCCGACATGGCGAAGTCGAGCCGTCGCCTGACCCTCGAGGAGCTGTTCAGCAACCTCGAGAAGGGTCGCGTCGACGAGCTCAAGCTCATCATCAAGGGTGACGTGTCCGGTTCGGTCGAGGCGCTGGAAGACGCGCTGCTCAAGATCGACGTCGGCGACGAGGTCAGGCTCCGTGTCCTGCACCGCGCCGTCGGTGCGATCACCGAGTACGACGTCAACCTGGCCGTCGCCGACGACAACGCGGTCATCATCGGCTTCAACGTCCGCCCCGAGCCTCGGGCGCGCGACCTGGCCGAGCGCGAGGGCGTCGACATCCGCTACTACTCGGTCATCTACCAGGCGATCGAGGAAATCGAAGCGGCGCTCAAGGGCATGCTCAAGCCCGAGTTCGAAGAGGTCCAGATGGGCACCGCCGAAGTCCGCGAGGTCTTCAAGGTGCCGAAGATCGGCAACGTCGCCGGTTCGCTGGTCCGTTCGGGCACGATCGTGCGCAACAGCAAGGCGCGGATCATCCGCGACGGTGTCGTCATCGCCGACAACCTCACCGTTTCGTCGCTGCGTCGCTTCAAGGACGACGCGACCGAGGTCCGTGAGGGCTTCGAGTGCGGTATCGGTGTCGGATACAGCGACATCAGGATCGACGACGTCATCGAGACGTTCGAGATGCGGGAGAAGCCGCGCGGCTAAAGCGCGGTCGGGCGCCCGGTGGAGTCTCCGCCGGGCGCCCCTCGCACGCCAGGGTGTCGTACGCATCACTGGCGTCACCTGCGCGGCGAGGACTAAGTCGCCGCGCGCGGGCGTTGACGAAGAAGGGCGTTGCCCATGAGGTCATGGGTGGCGCCGCGCCGTACGCCGGGGGATGGCCCCGCGCGTGCGGGGCGTACGAGGAACCGGGTAGGGCTCCCACCGCGGCCCTTCAGGACTGCCTCGCACGCTTCCGGCCACGAACCGAGCGGTGGATGCCAACGATGTATGTCGGTGCCTTGACCCTGGACATCCTGCTCGGCGACGTGCACTCACTGAAGCAGAAGCGCGGCGTGGTGCGTCCCCTCGTCGCGGAGGTGCAGCGACGCTTCCCCAGCGTCGCCGTCGCCGAGACCGGCCATCTCGACCTGCACCGCAGGGCGGAGATCGGCATCGCCGTCGTCTCGGCCTCCGCGGGCAACTGCGGCGAGGTGATGGACGCCTGTGAGCGGCTGGTGGCCTACCGCCCTGATATCGAACTGCTGTCTGCGAGGCAGCGGCTCTACAACGACGAAGACTGACCGAACACTAGGGGGATCGAAGATGGTGGACGCCGCACGAGCGCGCAAGCTCGCCGACCGCATCCAGCAGATCGTCGCCGAGATGCTGGAGCGGCGGATCAAGGACCCACGGCTGGGCTTCGTGACCGTGACCGACACGCGCATCACCGCTGACCTGCGGGAGGCGACGGTCTTCTACACGGTGTTCGGCTCCGACGCCGAGCGCGCGGACAGCGCGGCCGCGTTGGAGAGCGCGAAGGGGATCATCCGCTCCGAAGTGGGCAAGCAGACCGGTGTGCGCCACACACCCACGCTGACCTTCAAGCACGACCCGCTGCCTGACAGCGCCCGCCAGCTCGACGAGCTGCTGGCCGCCGCCAAGGAGCGCGACGCCGAGGTCGCCAAGCGGGCGGAGGGAGCCTCCTACGCGGGCGAGGCGGACCCGTACAAGAAGCCCGAACTTGACGAAGACGAGGACGAACCCTCCGACCGCGCGGGATACTCCGCAACGTGACGCCCGACGTGCGTGACGAGATCCGCCGTCCGGCCGCCGGGCCCGTTCAGGGTCCGGCGGACGGTGGTATTTCGCGTACGGCGATCGGCGAGGGCGAATGGGACAGGGCGCTGCGGCTGATCCACGAGGCCGACGAGGTGGCGCTGGCCTGCCACATCTCGCCCGACGGTGACGCCCTCGGCTCCATGCTCGCCGCCGCCAAGGCTCTCACGGCGATGGGCAAACGCGTGGTGGCCTCCTTCGGCGACCGCAGGTTCGTGGTGCCGAGGCTGCTGCGCTTCCTGCCCGCCCTCGACCTGCTGACGGTCCCCTCGGCCTTTCCCGCCGAACCCGACCTGATGATCACCTTCGACGCCTCCACGCTCGAACGCCTCGGCGTGCTCGCCGCCACCGCGGGCAAGGCACGCGAGGTGATCGTGGTCGACCACCACGCCTCCAACCAGGGCTTCGGCACGGTGAGCCTCATCGATCCAGGAGTGGCGGCGACAGCCGTCCTGGCCGAGGAGCTCATCCGCCGCCTCGGACAGCCGCTCGACCGCGACATGGCCACACTGCTGTACGTGGGCCTGTCGACCGACACTGGCCAGTTCAGGCACTCCTCGACCACGCCGGCCGCGCACCAGATGGCGGCCAGGCTGGTGGCCGCGGGGCTGCGCACCGATGAGATCGCGCGCGAGCTGTGGGACCGTTCCCCGTTCGCCTACCTCAAGGTGCTCGCGGCGGCGCTGGAGCGCGTGGTGCTCGAGGACGGCCTGGTCTGGACGTACATCTCCCACGCCGACAGGGCGGCGTACGGCCTGCCGTACGACGAGATCGAGGGCGTGATCGACGTGATCCGCCGCACCGACGAGGCCGACGTGGCCGTGGTGCTGAAGCAGGACGACGACGGCGCCTGGCAGGTGTCGGCGCGCTCGAAGGGCGGCGCGGACGTCGGGGCGATCAGCACGGCGCTGGGCGGCGGAGGTCACTGCTACGCTGCCGGGTTCACCTCGCACGACAGTGTCGAGGAGACCATGGCGCGTTTCAAGGAGATGCTGTGACTGAGAGCGGCTTGATCATCGTGGACAAGCCCGCCGAGTGGACCTCCCACGACGTCGTCGGCAAGATGCGGCGCATCGCGGGCACCAGGCGAGTGGGCCACGCGGGCACGCTCGACCCGATGGCCACGGGCGTGCTGGTGATCGGCGTGGAGAAGGCCACCAGGCTGCTGGGCCATCTGGCGCTGACCGAGAAGGTCTACGAGGCGACGATCAGGCTGGGCGTCACCACCAACACCGACGACGCCGAGGGCGAGGTCACCGCGACCTTCGACACCGGCTCGGTGATGCCCGAGGCGGTGCGCAAGGGGATCGAGGCGCTGACGGGGCGCATCATGCAGGTGCCCCCGCAGGTGTCGGCGATCAAGGTGAACGGCGAGCGGGCCTACAAGCGGGCGCGCGCGGGCGAGGAGGTCGAGCTGGCCGCCAGGCCCGTGACCGTCCACGACTTCGACGTCGCCTCCATCGAGGGGCCCGAGATCAAGGCCACCATCCGCTGCTCCAGCGGCACCTACATCAGGGCGCTCGCCCGCGACCTCGGCGCCTCCCTCGGCGTGGGCGGTCACCTCACCGCGCTGCGCCGCACCAGGGTCGGCCCCTACGACCTGTCGCTGGCCAGGACGATCGAGGAGCTGGCCGCCGACTGCGTGGTGCTGCCGATCGGCGAGGCCGTCAGCGCGGCCTTCCCCCGGCGCGACGTGGACGCCGACGAGGCGCGCGTCATCTCGCACGGCGGCCGCCTGCCCGCGGCCGGTCTCGGCGAGGGCCCGATCGGGGTGTTCGGGCCGGACGGCGACCTGCTGGCGCTGGTGGAGGAGCAGGGCAGGGCGGCCAGGCCGCTGGCGGTCTTCGTCGGTTAGGTCCTACCGCTTGCGGGCGACCATGATGTCGCGGACGATCGCCTGGTCCACCCAGTGCTCGAAGTCGGGAAGGGCCACGACCTCGAGGCCGTGCGCGGTGAGGATCCGCGCCAGGTCGTCGCGCGAGCCGCCGTAGGTGTTCCACGAGATGCCGATCGCGCCGCCGGGGCGCAGCAGCTCCTGCCAGACGGGCACCGCCCTGCCGATCAGGTCGAGGGGGCTGCGCGACAGGCCGCCCCCCGCCTTGCTGCCGTGCTGCACGCCGTACGGCGCGTCGGTCACGATGACGTCGAAGGAGCGCGGCTTGAAGAACTCGCGGCTGCGCAGGGTGTCGGCGTTGACCACGGTCACCTGCTGCGCCTCGCCCGCCTTGTAGGCCTCCTTCGAGAGCCCGAAGCTCGCGTTGAACCGCCGTCCGACCAGCGCCCGCTCCCTCCTGACGGGCACGGTCTCCGCGGTGTGCTTGAGGCGCTTGTTCTTCAGCCAGGTCCTGAGGAAGCCGGTGTAGGCCTCGAAGTCCTTGCCGTCGATGTCGACGCCGTAGGCGTCGTAGCCGTACATGAGGGCCTGGTTGAGCGTGGTGCCGCGCCCGCACATCGGGTCGAGGACGGACAGGCGCGCGTTCAGCGCGAAGTCGGAGGCGAGCACGGTGACGTTCAGCAGCAGCTTGGTGAAGTGCTCGTTGGTCTTGCCCGCGTACTTCTGGATCGTGATGAGGTCGCTGGACAGCCGGTCGAGCGGTGTCATCTCCAGGGGGCGCAGCAGGTCGCCCTCGATGCCGAAGATCGCGTAGACGGACGACAGGTTCGACAGCAGCGCGAGGTCGGGCGAGTCCGCCTCGAACGTCACGTACGGCACGCCGCCGATGCGCGTCTCCTCCACCTCGGAGACGTCGGCGAAGACCGCCAGCTCGCTCCTGGTCAGGCGGATGGAGCTTTCGCCGTAGACCCGGTTGAAGGCGGGCAGGATCAGCAGCGCGTAACGAGACATGCAGCGGATGGTACCGCCCACGCGCGGTCGGGCCCTCCACGGCGCCTTGACGGAGGTCGGAGGGCGGACGGCGGCTGCCGCCACCCTCGGTTGCGAGGAATGTCGCCGGGCATGGCACGCTTGAGGATGGTTGATCCGCCAAGAGACGAATGGGGACCGGGCGTGCAGGAGTCGGAAAGATCCGTCGTCACGGTCGGCGTGTTCGACGGCGTGCATCGGGGCCACCGTCAGGTGGTCGAGCGCGCCGTCGCCGTCGCCCGCTCGCTGGAGCTGCGATGTGTCGCGGTGACGTTCGAGCCGCACCCCGCCGAGGTCGTACGGCCAGGCACCCAGCCGCCGCGGCTGACCACCCTGCGCGAGCGCACCGCCCTGCTGACCGGGCTGGGCGTGGACGAGGTCGTGGTGCTGCCGTTCACGATGGAGGTGGCGCGTCTGAGCCCCGCCGACTTCGCCCAGAGCGTGCTGGCCGAGCGGCTGCGCGCCGCCGCCGTCGTGGTGGGCGCGAACTTCACCTTCGGCCACCAGGCCGCGGGCGACCCGTCGGCCCTGCGCGTGCTGGGCGACAAGTACGACTTCACGGTGGAGGAGATCCCCCTGGTGTCCGGCGTTTCATCCACTCTCGTCCGTGAGCTCGTCGCCGCCGGTGACGTCTCGGCCGCGGCCACCCTGCTCGGCCGTCCGCACCGCGTCGAGGGCGTCGTCGTCCGCGGCTACCAGCGCGGCAGGCAGCTCGGCTTCCCCACCGCCAACGTGGAGACCCCGCCGAACACCGCCATCCCCGCCGACGGCGTCTACGCGGGCTGGCTGCGCTGCGTCGCCGTGGGCAACCTGCCCGCCGGTTACGACGGCTGCGTCTGGCCCGCCGCCATCTCGGTCGGCACCAACCCGACCTTCGAGGGCGTGCCGCGCACCGTGGAGGCGTATGCGCTGGACAGGGACGACCTCGACCTGTACGGCATGCACGTGGCGGTCGACTTCGGGGCGCGGCTGCGAGGGAACACGAAGTTCGACTCGATCGAGGCGCTCATCGCCCAGATCCACGCGGACGTCGACAGGGTCAGGCAGCTCACCTCCGGTCACGATAACCGGTAGATCGGCTGTTGCTCCGTTGCCATAATCGCCCGGTGCGATTGTGGACGGTCCAGCACCGAGTGGTCGTCGAGAAGCTGGAGCAGGCCGGTGAGGTGGTCGGGGACTGGACCACGGTGACGAGCCGCTCCTACGTGCCCGCCTACAGGGAGATGGTGGCGGAGATGGCGCGGCGCGGCATCGACTGCGCGGGCCGGCCGCCGCTGTGGGCCTGGCTGGGGCCGGACACCCGCGACGAGAGGGTGGCCGTGACGGCGGAGCTGCTGCTCTGCCCCGAGGGTCCCGAGGAGTACGCCCGCTACGTCGTCCTGGACCTGGAGGTCCCCGACGAGTTCGTGGTGCTCAGCTCGTACGGGCGCTGGAACGACTTCATGGAGGCGACCCTCTTCGGCCCGAGCTCACCAAGCATGGACTGGACGATCGAGCGGAGCGAGTTGGCCGCCGCCGGTCGCGTCCAGGCGTGCCTTCCGCGCCTGGCGGAGCCGTGGGTGCTGGGCGTCCGCCCGCTGGAGCCGTCGCTCGACAAGCCCGAGACGACGCTCGTCGAGAGCTTCGCCCGCAAGGACGTCGCGGACGCATACGACGACTGAGGCTATCGTTGCACTGGGCGTCGAGAGCGGAGAGCGGGTCGACGAGCCGGCCGGCAAGGCCCTCGTCCCCGGTGGCTCTCCCGCCCACGATCCGATGGGCGAAGAGTCCATGTACGGCAGGAGTTTCCAGGGCCCCTGACGGGCACCTGTGGGAGGTTGTGTGAATGGACCCGGCGGCCGTCGAGTCCTGACGAGCCTGCGCGCCGATTGCGGGCGGTGCCAGGGACTGTGCTGCGTCGTTCCCGCCTTCGCCGCCTCGGCGGATTTCGCGATCGACAAACCGGCGGGCAAGGCCTGCCCCAACCTGGGCGCGGACTTCCGCTGCGGGATCCACACCCAGCTCAGGGACAAGGGCTTTCCCGGCTGCACGGTCTACGACTGCTTCGGCGCGGGCCAGCACGTCACCGAGGCGGGGGCCGCGGGAAGGGCCGCCGAGGTCTTCCCCGCCATGCGCGACCTGCACGAGCTGCTCTACTACGTCACCGAGGCGCTGGGCTGGCAGGCCGCCGCGCCCGTGCACGACGAGCTGGGCCGTACGGCGGGCGAGCTCGAGGAGCTCATCGCCGCGCTCACCGTCGTCGACACCGGGGCGCTGCGCGGCAGGATCAGCCCGCTCCTGCTGCGCGCCAGCGAGCTGGTGCGCGGACGCGGAGGGCGCACGATGAAGATGGACCTCATCGGGGCCAGGCTCAGGGGCTCCGACCTGCGCAGAGCCAACCTGCGCGGCGTCCTGCTGATCGGCGCCGACCTCAGGGGGGCGGACCTGCGCGAGGCCGACGTCATCGGCGCCGACCTCAGGAACGCCGACCTGAGTGGCGCGAACCTGACCGGCGCGCTGTTCCTGACCCAGTCGCAGCTCGACGCGGCCAGGGGAGACGCCTCCACACGCGTCCCGAAGGCGCTCGGCCGTCCCGCGCACTGGGCGCGAGCCGAGCGGCCCGTCCGGCGGTGAGGTGGGAGCAGTGAGCGGGCGCCGCGCAGAGCCGACGATGAACGATGTGTCAAGGGGCGGACCGCGATGGTAACCTTGCATGTCGGCTCTGTAACGGTGGCGCTGTGCGCTGCCCTGAAGGCCTTCTCGCGGCGACTGTAGGCACGCATGGTCGTTCGCACTCTCATCTCATTCACGCGTGTCCGTAGATTGAAGGAGAGCCGTGTCCCTCGACACCGCTGCCAAGAAGGCAATCATCAGCGAGTACGCGACGGCCGAGGGCGACACCGGGTCGCCCGAGGTGCAGATCGCGCTGCTCAGCAAGCGCATCAGCGAGCTCACCGAGCACCTGAAGACGCACAAGCACGACCACCACAGCCGTCGTGGTCTGCTGCTGCTCGTCGGTCGCCGGCGTCGCCTGCTGAAGTACCTGCAGAACAACGACATCGCGCGTTACCGTGCGCTCATCGAGCGCCTCGGCCTGCGCCGATAGAGTGAGAAGGGAGCGGCGCTGCGCGCCGCTCCCTTCTCATATGGGTCCCGGCGCGCCTAGCGTCGGACAACTGAATAACCGAGACACACTGATAGCCCCCGCGTCCGCTACAGCACCATGCGACCCGCGACGCCTGCGGGCCGGTCCTCGGTAGTGGCTTCCGGTCGGGATGACCGGGCGCTTCGATCGAAGACCGGCGCTGCACCTAACGAGGGTGCCGGTGAGAAAAGAGGGCGCGGGAGACCGACCAACCTAGGAGGTCCCCCGTGGAGGGTGTCCACACCGCTGAAGCCGTCATAGACAACGGCACTTTCGGCACGCGCACGATCCGGTTCGAGACCGGCAGGCTCGCCCGGCAGGCCGCAGGCTCGGCCGTCGCCTACCTCGACGGCGAGACGATGGTCCTGTCCGCGACCACCGCTTCCAAGAACCCCAAGGAGAACCTCGACTTCTTCCCCCTCACGGTGGACGTCGAGGAGCGCATGTACGCCGCGGGCCGCATCCCCGGCTCGTTCTTCCGGCGTGAGGGCCGTCCCTCCGAGGACGCCATCCTCACCTGCCGCCTGATCGACAGGCCGCTGCGCCCGTCGTTCGTCAAGGGCCTGCGCAACGAGGTCCAGGTCGTGGCGACCATCATGGCGCTCAACCCCGACCACCTCTACGACGTCGTGGCGATCAACGCCGCGTCGCTGTCCACCCAGCTGGCCGGGCTGCCCTTCTCCGGCCCGATCGGCGGCGTCCGCGTCGCGCTGATCGACGGCCAGTGGGTCGCCTTCCCGACCCACCCCGAGCTCGAGCGCGCCACCTTCGACATGGTCGTGGCGGGCCGCGTCCTCGAGGACGGCGACGTCGCGATCATGATGGTCGAGGCCGAGTCCACCAGGGAGACGCTCAAGCTCGTCGCGGGCGGCGCCGTCGCCCCGACCGAGGAGACCGTCGCGCAGGGCCTCGAGGCGGCCAAGCCGTTCATCAAGGTGCTGTGCGAGGCGCAGTCCAAGGTGGCCAAGGTCGCCGCCAAGGAGACCGCCGAGTTCCCCGTCTTCCTCGACTACCAGGACGACGTCCTGGCCGCCGTCGAGAGCGCGGTCAAGACCGAGCTGGCCGCCGCGCTGACGATCGCCGGCAAGCAGGAGCGCGAGAGCGAGCTCGACAGGATCAAGGCCATGGCGGGCGAGAAGCTCCTGGCCGACTTCGAGGGTCGTGAGAAGGAGGTCAGCGCCGCGTTCAGGTCGCTGACCAAGAAGCTCATGCGCGAGCGGGTCATCAAGGACGGCGTCCGCATCGACGGCCGCGGCCCCAAGGACATCCGCGCGCTCAACGCCGAGGTCCACGTGGTTCCGCGGGTGCACGGCTCGGCGCTGTTCGAGCGCGGCGAGACCCAGATCATGGGCATCACCACGCTGAACATGCTGCGCATGGAGCAGGTCGTCGACACGCTCAACCCCGAGCGGACCAAGCGCTACATGCACAACTACAACTTCCCGCCCTACAGCACCGGCGAGACCGGCCGCGTGGGCTCGCCCAAGCGCCGCGAGATCGGTCACGGCGCGCTGGCCGAGCGGGCGTTGATCCCGGTCCTGCCGACGCGCGAGGAGTTCCCCTACGCGATCCGCCAGGTCTCCGAGGCGCTCGGCTCCAACGGCTCGACCTCCATGGGCTCGGTCTGCGCCAGCACCATGGCCCTGCTCGACGCCGGTGTGCCGCTCAAGGAGATGGTCGCGGGCATCGCGATGGGCCTGATCGGTGAGGGTGACACCTACGTCACGCTGACCGACATCCTCGGCGCCGAGGACGCCATGGGCGACATGGACTTCAAGGTCGCCGGCACCAAGGACGTCATCACCGCCCTCCAGCTCGACACCAAGCTCGACGGCATCCCCGCCTCGGTGCTGGCCGCCGCGCTGAAGCAGGCCAAGGGCGCGCGCCTGGCGATCCTCGACGTGATGGAGGAGGCGATCGACTCTCCCGCGGAGATGAACGTGACCGCGCCTCGCATCATCACGATCAAGGTCCCTGTCGACAAGATCGGTGAGGTCATCGGCCCGAAGGGCAAGATGATCAACCAGATCCAGGACGACTCGGGTGCGGAGATCACCATCGAGGACGACGGCACCATCTACATCGGTGCCACCGACGGCCCCTCGGCCGAGGCGGCGCGCAGCGCCATCAACGCCATCGCCAACCCGCACATGCCCGAGGTGGGCGAGCGTTACCTGGGCACGGTCGTGAAGATCGCCGCCTTCGGCGCGTTCATCTCGCTCATGCCGGGCAAGGACGGCCTGCTGCACGTCTCCCAGATCCGCAAGCTGCACGGCGGCAAGCGCATTGAGAACGTCGAGGACGTCATGGGCGTCGGCGAGAAGATCCAGGTGGAGATCGCCGAGATCGACTCGCGCGGCAAGCTCTCGCTCGTGCCCGTCGAGGTCATCGAGAAGGAGGCCGCCGACAAGGCCGCCAAGGGCACGGAGGAGCCTGCCGGTTCCGGCGACGCCCCCGTGGCGGAGGCTCCGGCGGCGGCGGCCGACGAGGACAAGGCGCGCGACGACCGGCCTCGCCGTACTCGCACCAGGGTTCGCAAGCCCGCGGGTGACGGAGAAGACCGCAACTCGTGACCACGACCACGCTGCACCCCGGCAAGGACGGTGCCGGGGTCGTCAGGCGCACCGTCCTCCCCGGTGGGCTGCGCGTGGTGACCGAGACCATGCCGACCGTGCGTTCCGTCGCGGTCGGCATGTGGGTCGGCATCGGCTCGCGTGATGAGGCCCCCGAGCACACCGGGGCCACCCACTTCCTCGAGCACCTGCTGTTCAAGGGCACGCCCACGCGTGACGCCATGGAGATCTCGGCGTCGATCGAGGGCATCGGCGGCGAGATCAACGCCTTCACCGCCAAGGAGTACACCTGCTACTACGCGCGGGTGCTCGACGAGGATCTGCCGCTGGCCGTCGACGTGCTGGCCGATGTGGTCACCTCGTCGCTCATCACCGAGGAGGACGTCGAGTCGGAGCGCGGGGTGATCCTCGAAGAGATCGCCATGCACGACGACGACCCGTCCGACGTGGTGCACGAGCAGTTCTCGGCGGCGCTGTACGGCGACTCGCCGATCGGCAGGCCGATCCTGGGCTCCGTCGAGTCGATCAACGCCCTGCAGCGTGACCGGATCGTGGAGTACTACCGCGCCTACTACCAGCCGCCGCGCACGGTCGTCTCCGTCGCGGGCAACGTCCGCCACGAGCACGTGGTGGAGCTGGTGGCGCGGGCGTACGAGCGGTCGGGCTCGCTCACAGGGCCGAGAGAGAGCGCTCCCCCGCGCACCAGCGGCCCCGGCGCGCCGACGCAGTCCGGCGTGCGGGTCGTCGACAGGCCCACCGAGCAGGCCAACCTCGTGCTCGGCACCACCGGCATGGCGCGCACGGACGACCGCAGGTTCGCGCTCGGCGTGCTGAACGCGGCGCTGGGCGGCGGGATGTCCTCCCGGCTTTTCCAGGAGATCAGGGAGAAGCGCGGGCTGGCCTACTCCGCCTACAGCTACACCTCCGCCTACGCCGACACCGGCCAGTTCGGCATCTACGTCGGCTGCATGCCGTCGAAGATCGACGACGTGCTGAAGATCTGCAGGGACGAGGTGGCCAGGGTCGTCTCCGAGGGCATCACCGAGGAGGAGATCGTCCGCGGCAAGGGTCAGATGCGCGGCGGTCTCGTGCTCGGGCTTGAGGACACCGGCTCGCGCATGTCGCGGATCGGCAAGAACGAGCTGGTCTACGACGAACTGATGTCGGTGGACGAGGTGCTGTCCCGCATCGAGACGGTCACCCCCGAGGAGATCGCGTCGGTGGCGGGCGACATCCTGAACAGGCCGATGACGCTGGCCGTCATCGGTCCCTACGCCGACAAGGACTTCTCCCACGCCATCAGCTGACCATCCTGTACGGCACGACCTTTTCAGCCTGTACGGCACAGCGGCGTCACGGCCACCGGGGTCACTCGGTGGCCGTCCGTCTTTCACGCCACTCCAGCGGGACTCCGGTTCCCGCCGTCACGTCAGGCCGGTCGGCGTGGCGGCTTCGCCACCCGCTCAGGCGCTTTCCGGCCTGCCGTGCAGCGTGAAGGGACAGGACGCACCGCTAAGGTGAGAGCTGTGATTAGAGTGGGCGTGCTCGGAGCACGGGGACGGGTCGGCGTCGAGGTGTGCAAGGCCGTCGAGGCGGCCTCCGACCTCGAGCTCGTGGCGGCGATCGACAAGGACGAGCCGATCGATTCCCTCGACGGCGCGCAGGTGGTCGTCGACTTCACCCATCCCGACGTCGTCATGGGCAACCTCGAGTGGGCCATCGCGCACGGCATCCACCCCGTGGTCGGCACGACCGGCTTCGACGAGGCGCGCCTGGCCACCGTCCGCGGCTGGCTGGAGCGTTCCCCCGGCACGAACTGCCTGATCGCGCCCAACTTCGGCATCGCGGCCGTGCTGATGATGCACTTCGCCCAGCAGGCCGCCAAGTACTTCGACTCCGTCGAGATCGTCGAGCTGCACCACCCGAACAAGGCCGACGCCCCTTCGGGCACCGCCCGCCGTACGGCGGAGCTGGTGGCCGAGGCGCGCGCGAAGGCCGGCATGGCGGCGATGCCCGACGCGACCAGCTCCGAGCTCGAAGGGGCGCGCGGCGCCGACGTCAACGGGGTGCACGTGCACGCCGTACGGCTGGCGGGGCTGATCGCGCACCAGGAGGTGCTGCTCGGCGGCGACGGCGAGACCCTCACGATCAGGCACGACACGATGAACAGGTCGTCGTTCACCCCTGGCGTGCTGCTCGGCGTACGCAGGGTGGGCGAGCTGCCCGGCCTCACCGTCGGCCTGGAGCGCCTGCTCGACCTGTGAAAGAAATGTGCCCATGCCGGAGCATGGGCACATTCTGTGGAGAGGGTTCCGGCTCCGCACAGCCGGGCGCACGATCATCACACTAGTACCACACCCGATCAGCGGCGGAAAGGCGAGTGCGTGTCGGTGGTCCGTTGGGCTCGCGAAGAGGAGCTTCCCGCGCTGGCCGAGGTGGAGCGAGCCGCCGACGGGCTGTTCGAGCAGGTCGGCATCGTGTTCCCGCCGGGCACCACGATGATCGAGGAGTGCGACGATCCCGGCAGGGTGCTCGTCGAGGGGCGGGGCTTCGCCATGATCAGCATGGTCGACGGCAACGTGCACCTCGACCAGCTGGCCGTCCACCCCGACAGCATGCGGCAGGGCATCGGCGGCAGGCTGATGGCCGCCGTCCACGACCACGCCCTGGCCGTGGGCGCCCCGGGTGTGACGCTGACGACCTTCCGCGACGTTCCGTGGAACGCGCCCTGGTACACCAGGCACGGGTTCGCGCCCATGGACGATCCCGGCCCCGAGCTGCGCGCCATCGTCCAGCACGAACGCGAACTGGGCCTCGAAATAGCACCACGGATCGTGATGTACCGTCCCGTAGTGTGAGGTTTCGCGACGAGCTGTGGCGGGCGATGGACGGCGTCTATCGCCAGATTCTGCGCCATCCCTTCCTGGAGGGTCTGACCGACGGCTCGCTGCCGCGCGAGGCCTTCCGCCACTACGTCATGCAGGAGGCGCACTTCCTGCCCGACTACGCCCGCGCGCTGGCCGCCTGCGCCGCCAGGTCGCCGCATCCGCAGGCGGTGCACAGGTTCGCCGCCGACGCGGCCAGGACCGTGGAGGTCGAGCACAGCCTGGTGGTGGAGCTGCTGGCCGCCTTCGGCCTCGACGAGGTCGAGGCGCTGAAGTCGCCCGCCGCCCCCACCACCGTGGGCTACGCCTCCTACCTGGTGCGCACCTGCTCGCTCGGCACCTTTCCCGAGGCGCTCGGCGCGATCGTGCCGTGCTACTGGATCTACGCCCGCGTCGGCGAGAAGCTGCTGGCCGAGTCGTCGCCCGACCCGCTGTACGCCTGGTGGATCGAGACCTACGGCGGCGAGGACTACCAGGACACCGTCGCCGGCGTGCTCGACCTGCTCGACGACCTCTCGTTGAGCGCCGAGGAGCGCGAGCGGCTGCTGGAGCGCGCGGTCACGACCGCCAGGTTCGAGTGGATGTTCTGGGACGCGGCCTGGTGCCAGGAGAGCTGGCCATGCGGCTGAAGGACCTGGTCCAGGACGATCACCTGGCGCTGAAGGTCCTCACCGGGCACGACCTGCTCGACCGCAGGGTGCGGGGGGTCGCCACCACCGACCTGCCCGACCCCTCCCGCTTCGTCAAGCCGGGGGAGCTGGTGCTCACCGAGCTGACCTGGCACACCGGCGCCGACTCCGCCAAGGAGTTCGTGGACCGTCTCGGCGACGTGGCCGCGCTGGTCTGCGGCACCGCGCTGAAGGTACCCCCGACCGACCTCATCGACGTGTGCGCCCAGGCGGGGCTGCCGCTGCTGACACTGCCGGTGGACGTGCCGTTCAGCCGGCTGACCGAGCACGTGCTGCGCGCGCTCATCGCCGAGCTGGGCTCCAACCCCCGCAGGCCGTACGGCGGGCGCAGGCGCCTGGCCAGCACCCTCGTGGACGGCGGCAGCCTCACCAAGCTCGTGGACACGGTCGCGGGCGAGCTCGACGTGCCCTGCTGGGTGATGTCGGCGACGGGCAGGGTGATCGTCGGCTCGCAGCCGCTCAACGAGGACTCCAGGGCGCGGCTGGCCCATACCTTCCTCACCGCTCGTTTCCTGCCTGGCATGGTCGACGGCCTGTCGGTCTTCCCGATCAGCAAGGGGGTGCCGCACAGGATCGCCAACTGGTTCCTCGCCTACAGGGGCGAGGACGTGCAGGGCGACAGCGAGGACGTCATCGTCGAGCTGGCCGCCCTCGTGGCGCTGGAGCGCTCGCGCATGGAGGCGGCCCATCGGATCGAGCGCCGCGTCCTGGACCAGCTGTTGCAGCTGCTGGAGTCGGGCGACGCGGACCTGCCCGGGCTGGTCTCGCGCCTGCACACGCTGCACGTCGAGACCGAGCACGGACTCCTCGTCGTGGCGCTGACGGCGGGCGGCCCCGAGGTCAGCGTCGCCGTCCTCGACGAGCTGCTGCGCCCGCTGGCGCCCGGCATCGTGACGGCCTCGCACGCACCGGGCTCCTGGGGCTCTGCGGGCACGGGCGCTTCGGGCCAGGGCTCGCCGGGCACGCGCGCTCCGGGTGCGTCCGGCTCCGGCGTGACCGGCTCGGGTGCGGCTGGCTCGGGCGCCGCGGCTTCCGGTTACGCGGGTTCGGCGGGGGAAGCGGTGGCGCTGGTTCCGCTGGCAGGCAACAGCGCGGCCGAACTGGCCGAGCACCTCGTGAGGGGCGCCCGCATCCTGGAGGCGGGCCTGGGGGAGGAGCGGATCTCCCTCGGTGTCAGCAGCGTGACGACCGGCCCGGCGGGACTGAACGGTCTGATCGAGGAGGCCAGGCACGCCCGCTCCCTCGCCTCCCTCGGCACCGGCAAGGTCAGCGTCGTGACCGGCGACGACGTCAGCTCCCACCGCACGCTGCTGGCGGCCATCCCCGACCCGCTGCGCCGCTCGTTCAGATCGAGGCTGCTGGGACGGCTGGAGGCGTACGACGCGACGAACCAGACCGAGCTGCTGGAGACGCTGGAGACGTTCCTGGAGGAGTCGGGGTCGTGGGCCGCGACGGCCGACCGGCTGCACGTGCACGTGAACACCCTGCGGTACCGGCTGAAGCGAATCGAGGAACTGACGGGACGGTCCCTGAACTCGTGGGACGAGCGAGTGGACTTCCTGCTGGCGCTCCGCATGCGCTGACCCGCATCCCTGAGGAGCGGATGGCCCAGAGCCGCTTTTGTCGATGCCATCCACCTGAACGCGGGCGCTGGGCGGCCTCAGGTGGAGACGGTCGGGGTGAGGCGCGGGGGGCCCGAGCGAGCGCAGTCGCGTCACCGGAGGCGCGCCTCAGCTGATCCAGCGAACCGGCTGCCCGGTGAGGCGGGAGATGGTGTCGAAGTCGTTGTCCGCGTGCAGCACGGTGAGTTTGTGGTGTCGAGCAGTCACCGCCACCAGCAGATCGACAGGAGAGGCACACTGGTGCCATCCCTTGTCGGCAAGCTCGCGCTGCAGTTCGCCGGTCTCATGCCAGGCCGATTCGGGGAGGACAACGTACGGAAAGGTCTCCTGAAGCAGGCTGTCGGCCTCGTAGAAGGCGGGACGGCCGCCGGCCGCGCGGAGGTATTCCTGCCTGATCGGCTCACAGATGCCGACCAGTCCAGCGGAAACAGTCTGATCCCATTCGGCGCCGACCTGGCCGCGATAGAAGCGGACCAAGGCGCTGGTGTCCACGAGGTAGCGTTCGGTCACGCGACGTCCTGCTGCGTGGCATCGCCCTTCTCTGTAGCCGAGAAGTCGATCTGCCCCTCGGCCACCATCTCACGCATTCGAGCCACAGCCGCTGCCCGTCTGCGCCGATCGATGATCTCCCGTAGGGCGGCGTTGACCGTGTCCTTCTTGGACGAGGTGCCGAGCAGCTTCGCGGCCTCGGCCAACGCTTCGTCGTCAAGATCGATCAGGGTCTTGGTCATGACCTCACCTCGCCCATATATACGAATCGAAATTAGTATATCAGGAGGGGGGTTCAGGGCGTGAGGGAAGACGTGCTTCGCGAGAGGGTGCCGAGCCCTCACCGGGTGCTGTCCGAAGCCTCGCGTGCGGAGCGCGCCCGGTGAGGGCCTTGCTGTTTCCGGGGGGCTACTGCTTGGCGTAGGTCTCGAGTTCGGCCAGGTAGGCGTCCTTGAGGTGGCGCGGCAGCCAGGTGATCTCGAAGGCGTTGCGCTGCACCTGCAGCAGCTCCTCCCTGGAGAGCTCCAGAGCCTCCAGGTTCTCCTGCACGTACCCAGGGAAGTACGCCGGGTCGTCGGAGTTGATCGTCACCCGCACCCCCAGATCGAGCAGCTTGCGGATGCCCTCGGCCTTCATCGAGTCCGTGACGTAGGAGTTGGAGATCGGGCAGCAGGTCAGCCCGATGCCCTTGTCGAGGATCTGCTGCACCAGCGCAGGGTCCTCCAGGATGTTCACCCCGTGGTCGATCCTGTTGACCTGGATGTCCTCGACGCACTGGCGGATGTGCTCGACCGAGTTCTCCTGGTCGACGTCGCAGTGCATGGTCAGCAGGTAGCCCTCCTGCCTGGCCCGCTCGTAGACGGCGGCGAACTTCGCGGGAGGGTTGCCCTTCTCGTCGGAGTCGAGGCCGACGCCGACGATCCACTCCTTGTACGGCAGCGACTCCAGCAGCGTCGCCATCGCGTACTCGGCCTGGAAGTCTCGCAGGAAGCACATGATGAGCTGCGCGCGCACGCCGAGCTGCGCGTGGGCGTCCATGAGCGCCCTGCGCAGGCCGCGGATCACCACGTCGAACGGCACTCCGCGGGAGGTGTGCGCCTGCGGGTCGAAGAAGATCTCGGCGTAGCGGACGTTCTGCGAGGCGGCCTTGCGCAGGTAGGCCATGGCCAGGTCGTAGAAGTCGGGCTCGGTGCGCAGCACCCGCATGCCCTCGTAGTAGACGCCGAGGAAGGACGGCAGGTCGTCGAAGGCGTAGGCGGCGCGCATCTCCTCGACCGTCGCGTACGGCAGCGCGATGCCGTTGCGCTGGGCCAGCTCGAACTTGAGCTCAGGCTCGAGGGTCCCCTCGATGTGCAGGTGGAGCTCGCACTTGGGCAGCCCTGCGATGAAGTCCTTCATGATCAGGCCTCCGTGAGGATCGGGTCGATGACCTCCAACCGCACGCAGTCGACCAGACCGAGGTCGGTGACGGCGTAGTCGGGGATCGCGGTGATGGACAGGAAGAACAGGTACATCAGCGGCGCGGGCAGCGTGCAGCCGAGCGAGCGGGCCACCTCGTCGAGCCGCTCCTCCAGAACGGCCATCTCGGCGGCGGGCAGGTCGGAGACGATGCCGGCGACGGGCAGCGGCAGCGACTCGACGACGGCGCCGTCCACCACGATGACCTGGCCGCCGCCCATGGCCGAGACGGCGTTGACCGCCAGCGCCATGTCGGAGCGGGAGGCACCCACGCAGATGATGTTGTTGTCGTCGGGCGCGGCGCTGGTGGCGATGGCACCCTTCCTCAGCCCCATCCCGCTGACCATGGCGACCGGCATGTTGCCCGTCTTGCCGTACCTCTCGACCACGGTGACCAGCAGCGCGTCGTCGGCGACGGACGGTTCGACGATCCCGTCGACGACGGGAAGGCGCACGTCGCGCCTCTTGCGGACGAAGACCTGCTCGGTGAAGTTCAGGGTGAGGACGGTGACCTCGTCGGCGTCCGAGCGGAGCGCGAGGTCGTCGGCGGTGATCTCCCGGACGGGGAAGGGGCGCACCTCACCCCTGGCGGGCGGTACGGCCGGCGTGACCATGGCGCCCTCGCGCGCCACCAGACGTCCTCCCGCGACGACCTCGCGAACGATGAAATCGTTCAACGAGTCAACGATCAGGACGTCGGCGAATCGGCCGGGCGCGATGCTGCCGACCAGGTCGTCGATGCGGTACATCTCGGCGCAGTTGACGGTGGCCATCTGGATGGCGGTGACGGGGTCGACGCCCGCCTTGATCGCCATCCGCACCAGCTTGTCCATGTGCCCGCCCGCCAGCACGTCGGCGGCGTGGACGTCGTCGGTGCAGAAGGCCACCCTGCGGGCGCCGACCTTGGCCACGACCTGGATGTTCTCCTGCAGGAAGTGCGCGACGGACGACTCGCGGATGATCGCGTAGATGCCCTGGCGCAGCTTCTCGAGCATCTCCTCGTGGGAGTAGGACTCGTGGTCGAGCCTGATGCCGGCGGCGGCCAGGCCGGCGATGCGGCGGGCGTCCGACAGGGGAGCGCAGCCGAAGATCGGCAGCCGCCTGCGGTGGGCCAGCTCCAGCGCCTCCATCACGGCGGGATCGCCGTGCTCGACCATCTCCTGGACGGTCTCCCAGATGCCCACGCACTCGGGCCACTCGTGGGCGACGCGGTGCTCGTCGGGGCCGAAGGTGTGGCCGACGGTCGACTGCGGCACGGTGTAGGGGGCCTTCGCGGGGGCGCCCCACCAGATGCGCATGCTGGTCGCCGCCGCCTCGTCCAGCGCCTGCCGTACGCCGGGAAGGCCCTCGGCCACGAGGATCTGGTCCAGGCCGGAGACCACGCTGGTGGTGCCGAAGGGGACGGCCAGGTTGGCGAAGCTGGTGACGGACAGCTTGCTGCACTCGATGTGCAGGTGGCCGTCGATGAGGCCGGGCACTAGGTAGCCGCCGCGCGCGTCGATGATCCGCGTGGAGGGGCCACGCTCCAGGGAGGGGCCCACCGCCGCGATCCTGTCGCCGCTGATGCCGATCTCGGCCGGGTAGGTCTCGCCGGTCAGGACGTTGACCAGCACCCCGTTCGCGATGATCGTGTCGGCGGGCCTGCGGCCGTAGGCCACATCGAGCAGGTCATGCATGGGCGAGCTCCTTGACGGGGACCGCGCGGCGGTCCAGGGCGGCGTAGACGACACCGGCGACGAGGAAGCCGGCGAAGATGCTGAAGTCCGAGCCTCCGGTGGCGCTGGACAGCCAGCCGACATAGACGCTGGAGTTGAGCCAGAGCCCCGCGGCGAGCATGCCGACCGCCTGGGCGATCAGGCCCGCCCAGCGGATCTGGCCAGGCCCGCTCTCGTCGAACAGCGAGGCGGCGTCGTAGACGCCCTTGCGGCGCAGCCAGTCGGTGACGTAGATGCCCGCCCAGGGGGCCAGCCAGACGACGACCAGCCCGAGGAAGGCGTTGAGCATCGTGTTGAACGAGTCGGAGGTGATGGCGACGAACGTGATGATCACGCAGAAGATCAGGTCGAGGACGACCGCGGCCCACCGCTTGATCCTGATGCCCGCGGCCTGCAGGTTCAGCCCCGAGGAGTACAGGTCGGTGGTGTTGGCGGCGAAGAGCGTGACCACCGTCAGCAGCAGGTACGGCACGACGAACCACGACGGCAGCGCCCCCGGCAGGCCGGAGATCGGGTCGCTGGCGTTGGTCACGACGGTGGCGACCGCCGCACCGAGGATCATCAGCAGCAGGTACGGCACGAAGCCGCCCAGGAACGCGTAGCCGAACACGGCCTTCCTGGAGGAGTCGACGGGCAGGTAGCGCGAGTAGTCGCCGCCGAGGGGCGCCCACGACAGGCCGCCGCCCGACATCACCAGCATGACCGCCAGAGTGAACGTCGAGAAGTCCGCCGAGCCGCCCGCCGTGAGGTTCGCCTTGGGCGCGACCAGGATCGCCATGACGACGAACATCGCCACGAACACCCAGGTGAGGTACTTCTGCGCCTTCATCACCGCGGCGTGGCCGATCAGCGGCAGGATGAGCTGGATGACCGCGGCGATCAGCACGATCGCCACCTTCAGCCCGAGGCCCTCGCCCTCCACGCCCGCCTGCTTCAGCAGTGTGAGCCCGGCCAGGGTGATCATCACCATGCCGCCGGCCTCGAAGCCGACCATGTTCAGCCAGCCGAAGAAGCCGAGCACGCGGGCGCCCTTGTTGCCGTAGGCGGCGCGGGAGATCGCCATGGTCGAGGTGCCGTGCTGCATGCCCTGGATGCTGCTGAACCCGACCAGGGGGAAGGCCAGCAGGTTGCCGATCACGATGGCGGCCACGGCCTGCCAGAAGCTCAGCCCCATGGCGACCACGATCGTGCCGTAGACCACCGTGAAGACCGTGGTGGTCGTTCCGGCCCAGAGGAAGAGCAGGTCGCGCGGGCGGCCGTACCGCTCGCTCGCAGGAACCAGCTCGATCCCGCGTTGCTCCATGGGGGTCCCCTCACTGTCACCGAATATCCGGGTTCAGTGAACCAGAGGGGGCTGACCAGGACGTTTATTCGCGCATACGAGAGCGCGACGCCGGTTTGTATCCGCCTACAAGGTGATCGCCAAGCCGACGGCGAACAGCAGGCCGTAGGCCATCTGCAGCTTTCCCGTCGCCTGGAGCACACCGATCAGCGCGGGGCCCGTGGCGCCCGCCAGCACGGTCCTGATCGGGCCGATCGCCAGCGGGGCGGCGAGCACGGTCAGCGCGGTGAACGGCGTGAACGAGATCAGCAGCAGCGCGATCAGGAAGGGCAGGGTGAGGCAGGCGGTGTAGAGCGTGCGGGTGCGCGTCGCGCCGAGCACCACGGCCAGCGTGCGCTTGCCCGCGGGGCCGTCGGTGACGACGTCGCGCAGGTTGTTGACGACCAGCATCGAGCACGACAGCAGGCCGATCGGCACCGAGGCGGCCAGCGCCGTCCAGGACAGCTGCTCGGTCTGCACGTAGGCGGTGCCGACCACGGGGACGACGCCGAAGAAGACGAAGACCGCCAGCTCGCCGAGCGCGCGGTAGCCGTACGGGCTCTTGCCGCCGGTGTAGAACCAGGCGGCGGCGATCGCCGCCGCGCCGACCAGCAGGATCCACCAGGCCCTGGTGGCGATCACCAGGGTCAGGCCGAGGACCGCGGCGGCGGCGAAGCTGCCGAGCGCGGCGGCGAGCACCTCGCGCGGCGCGGCCGCCCCCGAGCCGACCAGGCGCATCGGGCCGACGCGCTGGTCGTCGGTGCCGCGGATGCCGTCGCTGTAGTCGTTGGCGTAGTTGACGCCGATCTGCAGCAGCAGCGCCACGAGCAGCGCCACCACGGCCCGCCACCAGATCGGGGAGCCCTCGCCGATGGCCAGCCCTGTGCCGACCATGACGGGCACGATCGCGTTGGGCAGCGTGCGCGGGCGTGCGCCTGCCACCCACTGGTTCAGCGAAGCCATCAGCTGATGTCCGTCGTCAGCCTGACCATCCGGATCGGACGGCCCATGTCGAGCACGCGTTCGGCCATGTCCTCGCCCCATCCGGCTGACTCGAGGAAGCCGAGCACGGCGTAGTTCTCGGCGAACACCCAGGTCACGATCTGGCGGAAGCCGTCTTCGCGCAGGTAGTCGACGGTGGCGTTGAGCAGGCGGCTGCCGTGCCCGCGCCTGACGAAGTCGGGGTCGACCAGCAGCGTCAGCATCTCGGCCGTCACCGTGGGGTCGAGGTCGGGATCCTCGGCGGGGGCGTGCGAGGCCAGCCCGACCACGCGCTCACCGCCGCGCGGCGTCGCCGTGACGTTGACGCCGCCCTGACCGAGCGCGGGGAAGCCCTCGGTGTCGAGGATGGTCTCCACCGCCACCAGCACCCGGTGCATGCGCGTGGGAGGCGCGACGATCGCCTCGTCCCACTGGCGCAGCCACATCTTCTCGGCCGCGGGGCCGGTCATCTGCTCAAGGGGCCCCTCGGGGAGGAACTCCCTGTAGCCGTAGCGCCAGGCGCGGACCTGAGTGTTCGCAACCTGGAGCACATCCTCGCGCCGGGCCGCCCGGACGCCTACGTCTGCCATCTCGGCCCGCTCCTTCGCCTGCCGTTGTGCCCGCGACCGGAGGATCTCGGGGGCACGTGTTACACCGTATCGGTGATTCGGGGCTCGCGATGACGCCTGGCTCGATAACGAAGGGTCTTCGTCCCGGTTTCCCGCGCGGGACGTGGGCCTGCTCAGGTGGCGGGCGCTTCGCTGAGACCAGCGTACGCCTCGGCCAGCCGCCGTACGCCCTCGGTCAGTTCGGCCAGATGCGTGGCGGCGCTGTGCGTGACGCGGACGCGTGGCCCCGGCGGCTCCGCGGGGTAGTAGATCCGTCCGGGGCTCACCTGGACGCCGTTCCTGCGCGCCCCTTCGACCAGCGCGGCCTCGTCGACGTGCGGCGGCACCCGTACCCACAGGTGCAGGCCGCCGCGCGGGACAAGGTGGAGCTCGGCCTCCGGCAGCAGGGAGAGCATCGCGGCGGCCAGCGCGTCGCGCCGCGTGGTCAGCTCGGCGTGGACGGAGGACAGGTGGCGCGGCCACGACGGCGAGCCGACGAACTCCAGCGCGGTCTCCTGCAGGGGCCTGGCCACGAAGAACGACTCCACCAGCTGGCTGGCCCTCAGCCGGTGCGCGGCGGGGCCGCGGGCGATCACTGCGGCCAGGCGCAGGCTGGGGGCGAGGATCTTGGTGAGGGAGCTGATGTGGACGACCGTGCCGTACCGGTCGAGCGCCACCATCGACACGGGCGCGTGGGCGGTGAGGAAGCGGGCGTAGTCGTCCTCGACCACGAACGCGTTGTTGGCCCTGGCGACCTGGAGCACCTGCCGCCTGCGCTCGGTGGACAGGGTGGCGCCCGTGGGGTTGTGCAGCGTGGGCTGGCAGTAGAAGACCCGCGCGCCCGTCACCGCGAAGGCCTCGGCCAGCAGGTCGGGCAGCACGCCGTCGCGGTCCATCGGCACGGCCGTCGCGCGCAGGCCGGCCGCCTTGGCCGCCGCCAGCGCCCCCGGATAGGTCGGCGTCTCGACCAGCACATGTGTGCCCGGCGCGGCCAGCGCGCGGAAGGCGTGGCTCAGCGCGGCCTGGCCGCCGCTGACGATCAGCGCGTCGGCCGCCGTCACGTCGCCTCCCGCCTGCCTGGCGAACCATCCCCGCAGCTCCTTGAGGCCGGTCAGCGGCGGCAGCGCCCACGCTTCCGCCCGCTTGACGGCCCGCGAGGCCGCCGCGGACAGCTGCCTGTCGGGGCGCATGGCCGGGTTGAGGTAGCCGCCGGTCAACGGGACGACGTCGTCGGGCGGCGCGGTGAGCAGCGCGGTCACGCCCGAGTCGTCGACCACGCGGTCGCCCAGCGCGACGGTCTGCCACGAGAGGTCGCTCATCTCGCCGACCGAGGGCGCCGCAGGGGCGACGAAGGCGCCGCTGCCCGGCCTGGTGACCACCCTGCCCTCGGCGGCGAGCTGCCCGATCGCCCTCGACACCGTGACGGGGCTGACCCCGTGGCGGCGCATGAGCTCCCTGCTGGAGGGCAGCCGGTCGCCCGGCCGCTTCGCCGCTATCTCCTGACGCAGCGTCGCGGCGAGCTGGACGATACTGCTATCGTCTTTCATGAGAGACAAGAATAGCGCTATCGCAAGCGGTGGAGTAGCGGTTCCCCCTATGGTCAGGAGCGACGAGCTGAAGGGCACCGCCCTCGCCTTCGCCGGCGTGCTGGCCTTCTCCGGCTCCTTTCCCGCCACCGTGTTCGCGATGCGCGGGTTCGACCCATGGCTGGTGGCCATCGGCCGCGCCCTGCTGGCAGGGATCGTGGCGCTGGTCTGCCTCCGTGCGGCGAGGGTGCCGCTCCTGCCGCCGCGGTCACAGTGGGGCTCCTACGCGCTCATCTCTCTCGGCGTGGTCTTCGGCTTCCCCGTCTTCAGCGGCCTGGCCCTGCATCTGGGGGCGAGCACGGCCCATTCGGCGGTCGTGATCGGACTGCTGCCCGCCGCCACGGCGGCCTTCGCCGTCCTGCGGGCGGGCGAGCGTCCGCGCCCGCTGTTCTGGGTCGCCTGTACGGCGGGAGCCGTCGCGATCACCGTCTTCACCGTCTCGCAGGGCGGCGGCGGCCTCTCCCTGGCCGACGTGCTGCTGGTGGCCGCCCTGCTGTCGGCGGCGCTCGGCTACACCGAGGGCGGCCGGCTGGCGCGTTCGACGCCGGGCTGGCACGTCATCTCCTACGCCCTGGTGCTGTCGCTTCCCGTGACGCTTCCCGTCTCGGTGGCGCTGGCCGCCGTCACCCCCATCACGCTCACCACGGCCTCGGTCGGCGGTTTCCTCTACGTCGGCCTCGTGTCGATGTTCCTCGGATTCATCCCCTGGTACGCGGGCCTCGCGCGGGGCGGCATCGCCCGCGCCGGACAGACCCAGCTCGTCCAGCCGCTGCTCACGCTGGTCTGGGCGTGGCTGTTGCTCGGCGAGAGGTACGGCCTGGCCACCGTGCTCGGCGCGCTCGCCGTCCTGGTCTGTGTGGCCGTGACGCAGCGGAGCCGTTCGTAGTCCTTGAAAGACATGACACCTCAGCGCAGGATAGGGGCAGGAGGTGTCACAACCATGGCCGACCTCACGATCCCCGAAGGCGGATTCTGGCCAGCGCCCGAGATCCCCCAGCCGAACATCTATCCGATGGAATGGCGGGTCGAGACCGAGAAGCTGGCGGCGATCTACGAAAAGTCCAAGCGCATGGTCTGGAACCCGGCCGACCTGCCGTGGGACGGGCTCTCCCCCGACGACTTCACGGTCGAGCAGCGTCTGGGGATCATGTACTGGTTCGCCGTCCTGGCCAACTTCGACGCCTCAGGGCCCGCGGTGTTCGCTCGGGCGACCATCCAGGCCTTCGAGAAGCACGAGGAGGATCCCGTCCGCAAGTGCTTCTTCTCGATCACCAGGGACGAGATGAACCACGAGGAGTGCTGCCAGCGGACGATCGCCAAGCTCTGGCCCGGCGGTCCTCTCGACTGGACTCCCGTCACCGACCTGGAGAAGGCGGCGCACAACAACATCGGGTGGCTCTACCACAACGGCGGGCGCTACTGGACGGGCTACAGCTCGGCGGTCGGGAAGTACTCGCTGCCCGTGCTCTTCACCTCGTTCATGATGGGCGAGATGGCGGCGTCCACCCTGTTCAGGGGCATGGCGTCGGGCACCCAGCACCCGGTGTTCAGCGAGATGTTCCAGCGCATCGGCCGCGACGAGTCCCGGCATCTCCAGATCTGCATGACGATCCTGGAGAACGAGTGGCCCGGGCTCACCGACGACGTCCGCTCGCTCATCACCCGGCAGCTGCGGGCAGGGTTCGTGTTCCTGTCGATGATCCTCTGGGAGCCGCCCGAGGGCTTCTGGGAGCTTCCGCCGTACTTCCTGGACAACCACCGGGTCCTCATGGACCACGCCAGGGAGGCCGGGCTCGGGGTGCTGTCGTACGAGGAGCAGGCGGAGAACTGGCGGGTGGCGATGGCGAGGATCCGCGCGATCGTCGAGCGGTGGGGGATCGAGTTCCCCGCCATTCCCGAGCTCGACATCGAGGGCGTCCACGTCGACTTCCTCGACCCCGAGGAGATCATCCCGGTCTTCTGACCCTTCCGGAGGTCCGCGGGCCGCCGCCTCCAGCAGGCCCCGGCTTGTGAGGGCGGCGGCGGCCGGCCGTAGCCTGCCGGTCATGTGGGGAAGGATCGAAGGACTCAGGGTCCTGGGGCTCGGCACGCCTGGCGGGCTGCGCGCCGAGTTGAACGGCCTCGTGCTGTCCGGCGCCAAGACCGGTACGGCGGGGCTGCTCGAGCACGACTACCGGGCGGAGGGCGAGGAGCTGGAGCGGGCCGGCGAACGGCTCGCCCTGGTCGACGACGACGACCAGCCGATCGCGGTGATCGAGGTGACGGCGGTCGAGGTGGTGCCGTTCGGCGAGGTGACGTGGGAGTTCGCGGACTCGGAGGGGGAGGGGTACCGCTCGGTGGAACACTGGGCCGACTCCCACCGCCGCTTTTGGAACAGCCTGGGACACACCGTCGACCCCGCCACAGAGATCGTCTGCGTGTCCTTCCGCCTGGTCGAACCTGAGGTCCTCTCGGACGCGGCCCAGGTGAGCAGATCCTGAGCCGGTTGGGCCGCTCGGCACATCACCCCGCGTCGAACATAGGGGGCTCGGTGTGCCAACCGGTGCGGGGCGGGACACCCGAGCGAGCCGCCCTTGTGCCGGGGCGTCCCGAGTCGGCGGAGACGATCAGCTGAACGCCTGGATCAGCTGCATGTGGGGGAAGGTGACCTGGACGGCGCGGGAGTTGGCGTCCTTCAGGAACGCGACGAACGCCGGGTCGTGGAAGGCCGTGCCTGCGGTCATGTCCTTGACCGCGTTCGTGCCGGGAGCGGTGATCCGGTGCCGGGCGTACCAGGGGTCGATGACGTAGCACTGGGGACCCCATGAGTCGACGTCATCGGGCGTTCCCGCGCGGTTGACCACGATGAAGGCGTGGCCGCCCTGACCGCCGTCGTACTTGAACAGCTCGACGACCGAGCCCGGATCAAGAAGATTGTGGTTGCGAGCGAGGTGGCCGAGGGCCGCACAGGCGAACATCGTACAGACGCCACTGGAGAAGTCCTTGATCGACTCGGCGCCGTGCTTGAGATAGTCGATCTTCAGTCGCGTGCGGAGCTGCTCGAACACCGGGGCGGTCAGAGTGCTCCACTCCAGCTGCCCGTCGAGCAGACCGCAGTTTTTTGCCGCGGCGGCGGCGGCGATCTTCTCGTTACGGCTGGCGGTCCCGAACACCCGTGAGTCCTCGATGACCTCCGGCACCTTCGGACTCAACTCCGGTGGCGCGCTGAAGGTGGCTGTCGATCCCTCAGCGAGCGAGGGGAACGGGTTCCAGATCCTGGCCCTGCTCAGAGAGGTGCTCTGTAACGACTGGTTGACGGCGGTCATCGCGGTGAGCTTGGGCATCCGTGTCTCCTCGTGTCGGGCCCCCGGATGGTCTCACCTCAGGAACGTTCCATCCACCCCTGTCGGCCCTTCACATGGGGGCGTTCGGCGACGAACGCCGATACCGGCTGATCACGTCTGGTTGTGACCGGAGGGGCAAGCGCCGTCTCCAGGTCCCGGGCCAGAAGTACTCCTGTCCCGGGTCTGGAGTACTGAAGAGGCCGCGCCGCAGGAGTCCGGTCTCAGCTGGAGATCGTTCCTGCCGTCGATGAACCGAAGCGTGGGTGTCAGCAGGCTGAGATACATGTCCGACATCCTCGATCGCCTGCACCGGATGTTCTTCCGAGTCGTGTCGCTGCTTCCCACCTCCGTTCAGGGTCGCTTCCTCCGCCACTACTTCGAGTGGGTTCATCACTTACCTGACCCGTGGCGGTATGACACCGAGCCGTATGAGATCGACAAGTATGAGATGACCTTGCGGCACGTGCCCCACCGTGCCTACCGCAGAGTCCTGGACGTGGGCTGCAGCGAAGGGGCATTCACTCGCCGGCTGGCCCGTGCATACCCGGGCGCGGAGTGCTGGGGCGTGGACGTCTCGGATCGGGCGGTCACCAGGGCGGCGGCGAAGGCGGCTGGGGCGGCGAGATTCGTGGCGCTCGACTTCCTCAACGAGGACCCCGACGGCACCTTTGATCTGGTCATCTGTGCCGAGACGCTGTATTACGTGGGCCGCGACGAACGGCTGCGCCTGGCTTACGGTCGGCTTCGCTCGTTCATGGCGCCGGGCGCGGTCCTGGTTCTCGTGCACGAATGGCCCGAGGCGCGCCGCCTCTACCGGCACCTCGACGACAACCCGTTCTTCCGCAGAGTGAGCGAGCACCCGTACGAGCACCCGGTGCGCTCGTACGCCGTCACGGTGTACGAACGCGTGGAACCCGCTTCGCGTGATCGTGCCGCGCTTGTGCGGGCACCGCGCACCGATCCCATGACCCGCCTCGACACGGGGGCTCCGGCCCCTGGGCTCGGAGGACGGCAAGGCCCCGCCTTCTCGGCGATGACGCAGGGCAGGAGACGTGATCACTCTCGCTCACGTATGCGGCCCTTTCGGACGCTGCTGCTGGCCGCCGTGCTCGCCACGGGAACGGCCGCCGCCGGCCGGCCAGTGGTGGATGAGCTGCCCCTTCCCTCTGCCTTCGATGCCCACACACTCCAGGACCGCTACGAACTCCACGCGTGGTCGGGCCGCCAGTTCCTGGCATGGAGCCGCAGGGGCGACGGCCAGGCGATCGAGGTCGTAGGAGATCTCGCCAACGCGCGGACGGTCATCGTCTATGTGCCGGGCTCGGGGCAGAGCCTGGCCTCCTTCGACGACTCCGCGGAAAGCACCGGGCGAGCGGCCCGCGCGCTCTATGACGAGGCCGCCGCGCTGGGGCCGGGGACCGCGGTGATCGGCTGGCTGGGCTACGACCCGCCGGACCTCGTCAACCCGGAGATCGCCACCATCTGGCCGGCCGACAGAGGCGCCCGGCGGCTGAGGCCCTTCCTCTCCCTGCTCCCGCGACACGTGCGGCTCAGTCTGGTCTGCCACAGCTACGGCTCGGTGGTCTGCGCTCGTGCCGTCGCGGGATCGCCGGTCCGCGATCTCATCGTCACCGGCAGCCCAGGCCTGGGTGTCCGAAGGGCATCGGACCTGCACACCTCGGCGCGGATCTGGGCGGCGCTCGGCCGCGGCGACGACGTGTTCCGCTCCGGCCTGCTGATCGGGCCGTTCGGGTTCGGCACCGATCCCGTGAGCGCCGAGTTCGGCGCGCGAGTCGTCGATGGCGGCGATGCCCAGCATCACACCTACCTCAGGCCCGGCACCCGGACCCTGACGGAGATCACTCACATCGCGGTGAGGGGGCGGGAGCGTGCGGCGTGAGCGGCGAATCGACGTGCTGCTCGCCACGTCCGTCACGGTCGGCATCCTCGGACAATGGCTCGCCACCTCGTACGTCGTCACGGACGATCTCCACGTGGCGAGCCTGCTCACGGCCCTGCCGGAGTTGGCGCCCGCCACCTGGCTGCTGCAGACCCTGCCCGTGTTCTTCTTCACGAGCGGATATGCCCATGGTGGAGAGGGGTCCTCGGCAGCGCTGCGGCTGCGCCCGATGCTGACCTTCCTGCTCGCCTGGGGAGCGGGCCTGGCGGTCCTGTCGGTCAACGGATTCTCCCTCGCCGCCATCCGGGAGATCCTCGGCCCCGTGCTCCAGCCGCTGTGGTTCCTGGTGCCCTACCTCCTGCTCACCGCGGTCGCCCCATGGCTACGTCGGGCGGTGCTTCGATACGGCTGGGGGACAGCCCTCGTCCCCGGAATCTCTGTGGCTCTTGTCGACCTTGCCCGTTTCGCCTGGCCCGAGCTGGGGTGGTTGGGCTCCGTCAACGCGATCTCGGCCTGGGCGGTGCCGTTCCTGCTGGGCCTGGCATGGAGGCAGGGCCGCATCAGCGGAGCGTGGTTGCTCAGCGGGGGCGGGATGCTCGCGGCGATGCTGATCGCCCTCGGTGACTACCCCGTCGGCATGGTGGATGTGCCTGGCGCGCCGGTGTCGAACATCGCGCCACCGACCGCGGCTCTCCTCGCTTTCGGATGCGCGCAGTGCGGGCTCGCGGCACTGGCGGGCGATCGGCTCGGCCGCTGGGCCGAAGACTGCCGGATCGCGGTCCTGATCAGCGACGCGGCCTTCCCGCTCTACCTCTGGCATCCAACGGCGCTTGCTCTCATCTCGCTGGCCACGGTCCAGCTCGGTCCGGTCGCCGGGCTCACCAGCCCGCCGACCAGCATGACCTGGCTGACGCTGCGGTTTGCCTGGATGCCCCTCTGCGTGACGACGCTGATCGGATTGCTGGCGCTGGCACGGCCGCGTGTGCCGAAGCCCCATGCGGGTCACAGCAGCCAGTAAGGCGTGATCGTCACGGCCAGGCAGAGCCCGTCTCCGGGGATCGTTCCCGACACCCTTGCGACGATGTCCGCATGGGCGGCCGGCCGGGCGGCTGGCTGTACCTGCTGGCCTGGCCGTCGGACGAGGCGATCGGCCGGAGGATCACGGCGAACCAGCGCTCCGCGCCTTCGGATCAGTGCCCTGACCCCGCCACCGGCCACGACCCAAGCTTGTCGGGGTTGCGTACCGCCCAGATGCGAATGATCCGGTCGCCTGCGACGTCGAACGCCGCCACCGTCATGGTGACGCCGTTGTGCTGGGCCACCAGACCGGGCCGGCCGTTGACCGTACGCTCCAGGAGCGTCAGGTCGGGTGCTCGCTCGGCAAGGGCGAGGACGTATCGGGCCACCTGCTCGCCGCCTTCGACGGGGTGGAGCGCGGCGCTGACCAGACCGCCGCCATCGGCGATCATCGTGGCGTCGGGGTCGAGGAGGCCGACGAGGGCGGCGATGTCCTTGGCCTCCCACGCCTGCTTGAAGTCCCTGACGAGGCCGGCGTGCCGGGCTGCGGGGGCCGACGGAGTCTGCGACGCGCGAACGCGGCGGCGGGCCGAGAAGGCCAGCTGGCGACATGCCAGCGGGGTACGCCCGACGATCTCGGCCACTTCGGCGAAGGAATACCTGAAGACATCGTGCAGGATGAACGCCACACGCTCGGCCGGGGTCATCGACTCGAGCACGACCAGGAACGCCATGTTGATCGACTCGTCGAGCGTGACCCGGTCGGCCGGGTCGACCGTGCCTGCGCCCTGCCCGTTGACCCACTCCGTGTGATCGGGCAGCGGCTCCGGGACCCATTCGCCCACGTAGCTCTCGCGCCGGACCCGTGCCGAGCCGAGCAGGTCGAGGCAGATGCGGCCGGCGACCCTCGTCAGCCAGGCGCCGGGGGATTCGATGGACTCCTGCTGCCGGCGGGACATGGCGTACCAGCGGGCGTAGGTCTCCTGGACGACATCCTCAGCCTCGGCCAGGGAGCCGAGGAGCCGGTACGCGACATTGATCAGCTGACGCCGCTCGCTCATGATCACGCTCAGGCCCGGATCGGGCCGACCGTCTCCCGGTTCGGATGGGGTGGTCATCGTTTCGCCGATTCCCTAGGTCGCATCGGGGGCCCTCACCAGATCGACGAAAGGTGAGGTCGGCGCGTCGCCTAACATTTCCGGCACCTGCTTCGTCGGACTACTGAGACACCCGGATCACCAGGCCTCAGACACCGCTGACAGGGAGAAGGAAAACCCGCCATGCCCACGCACACGACGACGAAGCGAGGCCTCCTCATGGTCTTGCAGGTCGCCATCACCCTACAAACCGTGGCCGTCTTCGTCCAAGCGATCACCGCTGGGCTGCTGTTGACCACCTCCGGCGGTGGGGCGCTGCACAGTGCCGGGTCGTACACGGTGTTCATCGTGACCCTGCTGCACCTGATCGTCGCGATCCTGGTGTGGCGGCCGGGCGGCGGCTCGCCCAGGCCCATCCGGTACGCCGCCGGCTTCTTCGCGCTCACCTCGGCACAGGTGGCGCTGGGCCTCGCGCACATGACGGCCCTGCACGTCCCCGTGGGCGTCCTGATGTTCGGCCTGAGCGTTCTCCAACTCGTCCGGATCTGGACCGGCCGCCGCGCTCACGGGGCCGCTGCAGCATCGACGGTCGGTCGGGGGGCCGACCGCGACACTCTCGACGAGTCAACACCGGCAGGTCAGCTCTGACCGCCGGGCACATGGCGGCCCGGGGAGCCGCCCGAGGCCGCACCAGGTGAGCACTGAAGCCCGCGGTGGGCCAGAGGCACCACCACGTAGCCTGGGGCGCCGCGATAGAGCAGCCGAGTGGCTTCAGATGTGGGGCCACGACTCCATGGGTGAGACGAAGCTGCCACGGGCCGGCACGGTGTAGATCCAGCCTTGCTCGCGCAACAGCGCCATGGCCCGGCGTACGGTCTCCCTGGCCACCTCATACTCCTGGACAAGGGCGGACTCACCCGGAATCGGGCGGCGCGGCTGTAGCTGCCCCGCTCTGATGCGCTGCTCGATGTCGCCCGCGATCTGGCGATACAACGGAACCCTGCGCGCCCCGCGCGGCGCCTGGCCGGGCTCGCCGACAAAGGCCCCCGATCCGGGGGCGGTGTAGATCAGCCCCTCCTCGCGCAGGACGCGCAGGGCGCGCCGGGCCGTCGTCCGGGCGACGCCGAACTCCTTCTGCAGCTCGGCCTCGCTGGCGACAGGGTCGCCGGGGGAGAGCCCGTGGACGATGCGCGACCGGATGATCTCACTGATCTGCACGTAGAGATGGGTGTCACCATCAGGGTCGAGCATGTCTAAGCATAGACGGGTGATGGGACTAGCGGGGAGAAGGCCACTTGTCCTTGGCGGAGACGTAGGTGCCGCGGTAGGGAACGGTGAACGCCCATCCCTGCTCCCTGAGGTGCGCCACCGCCTGGCGGGCTGTGACCTTGGCGACGCCGTACTCCTTCATCAGCGCCTTCTCGCTCGGGATGGGCCGGTTTGGGGCGATGTCGCCTCGGCGGATCCTGGCGGCGATCTCCTCGGCGATCTTCTGGTAGAGCGGGGTCTTACGCGGGGCGCGGGGGATTCCAAGGCTCGCCGACGAAGGTGCCCTCGCCCTGGATCGTGTAGGCCACACCCTGCTCGCGCAGCTCTCTGGCGACCCGCCGTGCGGTGGTGCGGGCGATCTCGTAGTCGGCCTCGAGCTGCGCCTCGCTGGGCACGGGCTCGCCTGGCTTCAGTTCGCCGCTCTCGATCCTGGCGCGGATCAGTTCGGCGACCTGCTTGTAGATAGGTACGGGGCCGTCTCGGTCAAGCACACCCGAACTATAGACGAAAAGGTACATGCGCGTACAAAGCAGACGCTCAATTGAACCTATAGAGAGAAGTAGCTAGACCAAGGGAGACGTGTTACCTATAGTGATGAGGGTGCCGCTGGACGAGCTGGACCGCTGCAACTCTCCTCACCTCTCGCCGGTGAGCGAAACGTTCGTGCCGATCGACTGGGCAGTCGCAACGCCCCGCGCGGATCGCGTTCGAGTGCGGGCGCATACGTGCGACTGCCTGCCGGTGGCGTACGAGTTGTGCCAGGCGGCCGGGCTCATGTTCATCCGGCGCACGAGTCGAGGGGAAGGGGCGACGGTGGTGCACGAGTCCCCGTGGCAGCGGGTGTGCGAGGTGGAGGAGCTGTGGCGGCGCCTCCTGGAAGGGACGGCGCGGTGATCGCGATACGAAGACTCGCGGGCTGGCGCGCCCTCCTCCGGTGGGGGCAGACGCGCTGGAAGGCGTCCACCGCCGCACGCGTGGCGCGGCACCGGTCGGGGGCGCAGACGTGGGGGTGGTGGGTGCCGTTGGTCGGGCAGTTTCACGAACGCGGCGCCCACCGCGAACCCTGATACGTGCCCTGGGCCCAGTGGCCTTTCGGGCGGGCGCTTGGCGGCCGCTCGGCTCAGGGCGCTTCGACCTCCGCGGGCATGCTCCATCCCGGCCTGCCCGCGGAGCCGTTCCTCCGGCGGGCAGGGCCCGTCCGCCGGAGGGACGGGGAGATGTGGAGACTCCGCTCTGCGCAGCGCGGAAGGCTTCGCTGGATAGACGGGGTCGCTCCTCCGGGTGGAGCTGAGACCCGTCTAGAAATGGGCGCCTGGCGGGCCTCCGAGTGACTGGGGAAGGGAGTCGGAGGTTCGCCGGGCGTCCTCTCTGTGCACGTGGTGCCGGTCGTCTCTGGGCTTCTGGCAAGGCCCCTGCGGCCTCCAGTGGGGGGATCCCCTTTCCCCCGGGCTGGAGTGGCGGCCCCGCTCTTTCAACGCCGAGCGGGGTCGTCTGCTGTGCACTGGGCGGCTTCTCGGCTTCAGGGGCCTGCCGGATGTGACGGATCGGCTGAGGGGTGCGGGATGCGGCGCCAGGCGGTGTCGGTGACGATCACGTGGTCGAGGAAGCGCAGGCCGACCGTTTCGGCGGCCTCGGACAGGCGGTGGGTGGTGGCGAGGTCGGCTTCGCTCGGGTCGAGGGAGCCGCTGGGGTGGTTGTGCGCGACGCCGAACGCCGCGCCGCCCGAGGTGAGCACCGTGGTGATGATCTCGCGGATCGGGGCCGGGGTGTGGTCGGTGCCGCCCTCCGTCATCAGGGCCCGGCGCAGGACGGCGCCGCGAGGGTCGCAGACGATGACGACGAGGCGTTCGCGGGGGTGTCCGCGCAGGAACGGGGCGGCCTGGGCGGCCAGCTCGCTCGATGAGGTGATCCGCGCGCGGGCGGGGCCCTCCTGCGCCCGCCGTACGAGGTGGAAGGCGGCGGCGACGCGGGCGGCCTTCGCGGGACCGACGCCGCGGACGGCGAGCAGGCGGTGAGCGTCGGAGCGGGCCAGCTCGCCCAGGTCGCCGCAGTGCTCGATGAGCTGGGCGGCCAGGTCGACGGCGTCGCTCCCCCTGGTGCCCTGGCCCAGCAGGAGGGCGAGGAGCTCCCTGTCGGCCAGCGCTCCCGCACCGCTGGCGAGCAGGCGCTCGCGTGGGCGGTCGGCGGTGGGCAGGTCCTTGACTCGCAATCGACACCTCCGGATCGGCACCTTGCCGGTTGTATCAACGGGCACCGACAAATCCGGGGCGGACGGGGAGCCCGCGCGCGAGATGGCGAAGAGCCGATCCGCCGGGACGGCGAGGGCCGCTCCATGGCCAGGCGTGAGGCAAGGGGCGACGAGTCGCGCCGGGGGTCCCGGAAGGGGCTGGAGTCGCCGGGGTGGAGAGTGGGTGGTGCGGCCGGGCGGCGCGGGGGTCGGGCGCCGCCCGGGCGGGGTTCGGGGACGAGGTTCCAGACGAGCAGGCGGGCCGGTCAGAGATGGACGGCCATGCTGTAGACGATTTCGAAGCGGTCGCCTGGAACCACGATGTCGCTCGTCTCCACAGGACGTTCGCCTGCCCAGTGGGTTCGTTTGAGGTGCAGCACGTGCACCCCCGCCGGCAGATCGAGCGCGTCGATCTCGGAGGGGCGGGGCACGCGGGTGTGCACGCTCTCCACGATCTCGGTCACCTTGATCCCGTAGGAGGCCAGGCGTCCGATGAGGCTGCGGCGCTCCTCGTCGGAGTGCGGAGCGAACTCCAGCGGCTCGTAGGAGGTGGCGAGCTGGAGGGGCTTGCCGTCGGCGCGGAAGACGTAGTGGGTCCTGGTGAGGGTGGTCGACTCCTCCACGCGCAGGCGCTGGGCGATGTCGGCCGTGGCCTCCACGGGTTCGCTGTGCCAGTCCCAGGTCACGCGCCGGCCCTGGCTCTGCAGGTCGGCGGCGAAGGGGGCCTGGTGGTCGTGGAAGCGCCATCTGTGCAAAGGAGCGAGGTCGGGACGCTCCCTGACGTAGTGTCCCGACCCCACCCGGCCGAAGATGAGCCCTTCGCCTGCCAGTACGCGCAGCGCATGGCGGGCGGCGGTCTCGCCGACCTGGTACTTGCGGGTCAGCTGCGCCCGTGAGGGGATGGGCGCGCCGGGGGGAAGGGTGCCGTCGTTGATCTGCCGCCGAATGTCTTCGACGACGCGCAGGTAGACCGGATCGGAACTTGCCACTAGTCCATCCCTGGGGTTGCTGTGAGGCGTTGCCCCATGTTGCCGTATTCGGCAGGTAACCCACCGTCATCGACGGGAGATGGAGTTCCAACTTTGGATGGCCGTAAAAATATTCCGAGAACTCTGTAACGCGAGCGTAAGGGGCTGCGATTCTCCGGTAGAGGTCGTCGATGTGTGTACCCCCGAGCACATATCGGCGGCCTCTTCCATGTCTCGCGTCAGTCGTCACGCTCTGCGACCGGAGGCGCGCTCCAGGTGAGCGGCGCGCGTGCCCGCCGTCCGGCAGGCGCGCATCGACGCGAAAGCGGCGTGATAAGGGCCTGGAAATGGCGTTATGGGGGTGGCGGGGTTCGGGAGGTGAGCGAATCCGGGTAGCGTTCGCACTATGGGATCGCCCACTCGAACCTCCGAAGCCCCCTTCGGACGCATGCTGACCGCCATGGTCACGCCGTTCACCGACGACGGCGCCGTCGATTACGACAACGCGCGCAGGCTCGCCGCCTACCTGGTGGACGAGCAGCGCAATGACGGTCTGATCGTGAGCGGCACGACGGGGGAGTCCCCGACCACCAGTGACGCGGAGAAAGAGCGTCTGCTGCGGGTCGTGGTGGAGGCGGTCGGCGACAGGGCCACCGTCGTCGCGGGTGTGGGGACGAACGACACCCATCACAGCATCGAACTGGCCAGGCAGGCCGCGCGCGCGGGCGCGCACGGGCTGCTCGTGGTGACGCCGTACTACAACAAGCCCCCGCAGGAGGGCCTCTACCGGCACTTCGCGGCTGTGGCCGGCGTGACGGGCCTGCCCGTCATGCTCTATGACATTCCCGGCAGGAGCGGCGTGCCGATCCAGACCGAGACGCTGCTCAGGCTGGCCCAGCACGACACGATCGTGGCGGTGAAGGACGCCAAGGGCGACCTGTTCGCCGCCTCCCTGGTGATGACGGCGACCGACCTGGTCTTCTACTCGGGTGACGACGTGCTCAACCTGCCGTGGCTTTCGGTGGGCGCGGCGGGGTTCGTCAGCGTGGTCGGGCACGTGGTCGGCGCCGAGCTTGCCAGAATGATCGAGCTGCACAGGGCGGGCGACGTCGCGCAGGCGACCGCCCTGCACCGGCAGCTGCTGCCCGTGGTCGACGGGGTCATGAACCGCGCGGGTGGCGCGATCATGACGAAGGCGGCGCTGAAGCTGATGGGCCGGTCGGTCGGCCCGATGCGGCCTCCGCTGGTGGAGGCCACCGAAGGACAGATCGCCGAGCTGCGGGCGTGCCTCGTGGCCGGTGGCGTGAAGTTGGCTGACTGAATGACAACGGGGAGGAACGGAGATATTGAGAACACGATCTGACCGGCATGGGGGCGCCGCATGAGCCATCCGCATCCGGAACTCGGCCCCCCGCCGCGCCTGCCCGACGGCGGGCTGCGCATCGTGGCGCTCGGCGGCCTGGGCGAGATCGGCAGGAACATGGCGGTCTTCGAGTACGAAGGCCGGCTGCTGATCGTCGACTGCGGGGTGCTGTTCCCCGACCCCGAGCAGCCTGGCGTCGACCTGATCCTGCCCGACTTCGAGTACATCAGGGGCAGGCTCGACGACGTCGAGGCGCTGATCCTGACGCACGGCCACGAGGACCACATCGGCGCCGTGCCGTACCTCCTGCGTGAGCGGCGCGACATCCCGCTCGTTGGGTCCAGACTGACGCTGGCCTTCATCGAGGCCAAGCTCACCGAGCACCGCATCCAGCCGGAGAAGCGGCACGTCGTCGAGGGGGAACGGCACCACTTCGGGCCGTTCGAGTGCGAGTTCTTCGCGGTCAACCACTCGATCCCCGACGCGCTCGCGGTCGCGATCAGGACCCCCGCGGGCATCGTCCTGCACACCGGCGACTTCAAGATGGACCAGCTGCCCAGCGACGGCCGGCTGACCGACCTCGGCGGGTTCGCCAGGCTCGGCTCCGAGGGCGTCGACCTGCTGATGTCCGACTCGACCAACGCCGAGGTGGCGGGGTTCGTCACCTCCGAGCGAGAGATCGGTCCCGTCGTCGACGAGGTGATCCGCACCTCCTCCAAGCGCGTGATCGTGGCGAGCTTCGCCTCCCACGTGCACCGCGTGCAGCAGGTGATCGACGCCGCGGAGAAGCACGGCCGCAAGGTCGCGCTGGTCGGCAGGTCGATGGTGCGCAACATGGGGGTCGCTCGCGACCTCGGCTACCTGCGCATCCCGAACGGCCTGGTCGTCGACTCGCGTGACATCGAGGAGTGGCCGCCGGAGGACGTGGTGCTGATCTGCACCGGTTCGCAGGGCGAGCCGATGGCCGCGCTGTCGCGCATGGCCAACCGCGACCACGCGATCCGCATCGCGCCGGGCGACACGGTGCTGCTGGCCTCCTCGCTGGTGCCCGGCAACGAGACCGCGGTCAACAAGGTCATCAACGGGCTGACCAGGTGGGGCGCGCGCGTCATCCACAAGGGCAACGCGAAGGTGCACGTGTCGGGGCACGCGGCGGCCGGCGAGCTGCTGTACGTCCTGAACCTCACCAGGCCGTCGAACTTCATGCCGGTGCACGGCGAGTGGCGCCACCTGCGGGCGCACGCCAAGCTGGCCTCGATGACCGGCGTGCCCGACGACCACATCGTGATCGCCGAGGACGGCGTCGTGGTGGACCTGGTCGACGGCGTCGCGAAGATCACCGGTGCGGTGCAGGCCGGGTACGTCTACGTCGACGGCATCTCGGTCGGCGAGATCACCGACACCTCGCTGAAGGACCGGCGCATACTCGGTGACGAGGGGTTCGTCTCGGTCGTCGTGGTGGTCGACTCCAACACCGGCAAGCTCACCGCGGGGCCCGAGATCCACGCGCGCGGGTCGGGAATAGACCCCGAGCGCTTCGACGAGATCATCCCGGTGATCGAGAAGGCGATCGAGCAGAACGCCGCCGACGGCGTGGTGGACATGCAGCAGATCCGCCGCGTGGTCCGCAGGACGGTGGGGCGCTGGGTGAGCGACACCTACCGCCGCCGCCCGATGATCATCCCGGTGATCGTGGAGGTCTGACCCAGGCCCTGCGAAGACCCCAGCCCGCAGTCCGGGGCTGGGGTCTTTCCCGTCGGGGCGGCGTGCCCCGCGTGCCTGGTCAGACGTCTCGTCCGCGGATGAGGAGGAGGCCGGCGCCCAGCGGCACCGCCGCGTACAGCACCAGCGCCACCGCCGCCGCGAACGGGGACAGCAGGGCGCCGTAGACCGAGGACGTGAGGTCCTCGCCGGTGATCTCGCGGGGCAGCGCGCCGAGCATCACCGAGCCGAGCCGCTCGCTCCACGGCTCCGGCAGGTTCCCGACGATCATCGGGAAGACGTAGACCAGCCCGACCAGGATCGCGATGGCCCCCGCCGCCGAGCGCAGCACCGCGCCGAGGCCCAGGCCGAGCAGCGCGTACACCGCGACGGTGAGGCTGGAGGTGACGAGTGTCGGCAGCCTGTCGGCGAAGCCGGCCACGGGATAGCGGCTCTCCAGCATCCACCAGGAGACGGCGTACGTGGCGAACACCACGACGGGCCCGACGACCAGGCCCAGGCCGCCCACGACCACGGACTTGGCCGCCAGCACCGGCCGGCGCCCTGGCACCAGGGCGAAGCTCGTCCTGATGAGGCCGGTGGCGTACTCGGAGGTGATCGCCAGCACGCCCATGATCCCCATGGCCAGCTGGGGCACGATCAGCACCACCTCCTCCAGTTCGGCGATCCTGGCGCCGGCGCGCATCGAGGCGGGGGCGCTGTCGTACATGGCGATCGCCGACATGGCCACCGCCACCGCGAGCGGGATCGCGCCGAGGGAGATCGCCAGGATGAGATGGCTGGAGCGGATCGAGCGGATCTTCAGCCACTCGGCGGCCAGCACGTTCACGCGTCCCTCCTCTCGAAGACCAGGAAGGCCGCGGCCAGCGCCACGAGCGCGTACCCGGCCAGGACGGCGACCGCGGCGGCAGGGGGCAGCAGGCCGTCCAGCCGGGTGGAGATCCGCTCGCCCGCGATCTGCGGCACCAGGTTCGGCAGCATCCAGGCGCCCACCCTCACGTTCCACGGCTGCGGCAGGTAGGGCGCGATGCCCGGCAGGACGAACAGCAGCCCCACGACCGAGCCGACGGCCGCGGCCGTCGAGCGGGTGACCACGCCGAGGCCCAGCCCGACCAGCGCGAGGACGGTCACCGACAGCACCGAGCCGAGCAGCAGCGGCAGGTCGTCGCCGAAGGAGCCCGCGTTGTAGCCGACCGCGCGGTCACCGGCGATGAGGTGGCTGAGGGCGTAGGTGATGAAGATCACGGCGAGCGCCGACAACGTCGTGGCGGCCGCCACGACCGTCGCCTTCGCCGCCAGCAGCGCCCTGCGGCGCGGCACGGCGGTGAGGCTCGCGCGGATGGTGCCCGTGCCGTACTCCGCGGTGACGGCCAGCACGCCGACCAGGGCCAGACTGATCTGGACGAGCGGCAGGAACCCCTCTTCGGGCGCGGCGGCCCTGATGGAGCCGCGCGCGTCGGCCAGCGTGCCGACGTAGAAGCTCCAGACCGCGCCCAGGACGATCACGAGCGCGGCGGCGACGATCGCGTAGCGGGTGGAGGAGACCGAGCGCAGCTTCAGCCACTCCGAGGCGATCACCGGGCCGCTCCGTACTCGACGCTGCCCGCCGTCAGGGCGAGGTAGGCCGACTCCAGGGAGTCGTACCGCTCGGTGAGGTCCTTCACCGAGGTCTCGACGATCAGCCGGCCCCTGCCGACGATGACGATCCTGTCGGCGGTCAGCGCCATCTCGCTCATCAGGTGGCTGGACAGCAGGACGGTCCTGCCCTCGGCGGCCAGCGACCGCATCAGGTCGCGGATCCACCGCACGCCGTCGGGGTCGAGCCCGTTGACGGGCTCGTCGAACAGCAGCACGCCGGGGTCGCCCAGCAGCGCGGCGGCGATGCCGAGACGCTGCTTCATGCCGAGGGAGAAGCCGCCCGCCTTCTTGCGCGCCACCCCGGCCAGCCCGACCTGCTCGAGCACCTCGGCGGCGCGCACGGGTCCGATGCCGTTGCTGCGAGCCATCCAGAGCAGGTGGTTGTAGGCCGAGCGGGCGGGATGAAGGGCGTTGGCGTCGAGGAGCGCGCCCACCTCGTGCAGGGGCCTGCCGAGCGTCGCGTAGCGGCGGCCGTTCACCAGCGCCTCGCCCGAGGTCGGGGTGTCGAGGCCGAGGATCAGCCGCATCGTGGTGGACTTGCCCGCGCCGTTCGGGCCGAGGAAGCCGGTGACGTGACCCGGCTGGACGGTGAACGACAGGTCGTCCACGGCGCGGGCCCTCCCGTAGCGTTTGGTCAGCTGTTTCACTTCGATCACCCCCTCACGGTCGGGGAAGGCGGGCGCCCCGCACATCGGACCCCGGTATGACGTGGACTGTCGGCGCCGCCGGATAGCGTTCGGGTCGTGGACTTCACCAGGCGGCTCACCCGCGGCCAGCTCATCGGCCTCGACTGCCTGGCCGGATGGGCCATCGCCATGGTCGGCCTGACCTCCGCGGCCACCGCGCAGGCGCCGGTCTGGGCCAAGCTCGCCCTCGCCTTCGGCCTGGGCCCCCCGCTGGCGGTGCGCAGGCTGTGGCCGGTGAGCGTCTTCGGCCTCGTCCTGGCGGTGTCGATGGTCGCGAGCGTCTCCGGCGTGGTGAGCATGGCCTACCTGTCGCCCACCTACGCGCTCTACGTCGTGGCGCTGGAGCGGCCCGGCAGGGTGTCCACCAACATGGTCGCGATCGTGACCGTGGTCATGGCGGTGTCGCTGGCCGTGGCGGGGGCGCCGGCCGGGTGGGCGCGCGGCGTCGGCGACGTCCTGTTCGGGCTGGCCGCCATGGGCGGGGCGTGGACGGTCGGGCGGGCCGTCCGCGAGAGAAGGCTCTACGCGGCGCGCGCCGTCGAACGGCTGGTCACCGAGGAGCGGCTGCGCATCGCCCGCGAGCTGCACGACGTCGTCGCGCACAGCATGGGGCTCATCGCGGTCAAGGCGGGCGTGGCCAACCACGTGATGCGCAGCAGGCCGGAGGAGGCGCACGACGCGCTGAAGGTGATCGAGAGCGCCAGCCGCGACGCGCTGACCGAGATGCGCCACCTGCTCGGCGTGCTGCGCACCGAGCCGCCCGACCTGCGTCCCGTGCCCGAGCTGGCGGAGCTGGCCGAGCGGACGAGGCTGGCGGGGGTGGCGGTCAAGCTGAGGGCCACCGGGGTGGACGACCTGCCCGAGGGCGTACGGCTGGCGGTGCACAGGATCGTGCAGGAGGCGCTCACGAACGTCGTCAAGCACGCCGCCCCCGCCCCCTGCAGGGTGACGGTGACGGCCGACGGCGGGCAGGCGTTCGTCGAGGTGGTCGACGAAGGGCCCGGGCGGCGCACGCTGCCCGCCATGGTGGAAGGTCACGGGCTGATCGGGATGAGGGAGAGGGTCATGATGTACGGCGGCACGTTCTCGGCGGGGCCGGGCCCGTCAGGGGGCTTCAGGGTGGCGGCGACCCTGCCCTATTCATGATCCGCGTCCTCATCGCCGACGACCAGGTGCTGCTGCGCGGCAGCTTCAGGGTGCTGGTCGACAGCGAGCCCGATCTGAGCGTGGTCGGCGAGGCGGGCACCGGCGCGCGGGCGGTGGAGCTCGCGCTCGCCACGCGCCCCGACGTGGTGCTGATGGACGTCAGGATGCCGGAGATGGACGGCATCGAGGCCACGCGCAGGATCGGCGACGTGGCCAGGGTGCTGATCGTGACCATGTTCGACCTCGACGCCTACGTCTACTCGGCGCTGCGGGCGGGCGCGTCGGGGTTCCTGCTCAAGGACACCCCTCCCGCCGACCTGCTGGCGGCGATCAGGCTCGTGGCCAGGGGGGAGGCGCTGCTCGCGCCCACGGTCACGCGCAGGCTGATCGAGGAGTTCGCGCGGCCTGCCGTACGGGGGTTGGAGGGCATCACCGACAGGGAGCGCGAGGTCCTCACGTTGATCGCGCGCGGCCTGTCGAACACCGAGATCACCGAGCGCCTGCACCTCAGCATGGCGACGGTCAAGACGCACATCGGCCGCCTGCTGACCAAGCTCGACGCCCGCGACAGGGCCCAGCTGGTGATCGCGGCGTACGAGAGCGGGCTCGTTGTACGGTCGGGGGCATGAAGGTCATTTTCCGGAAATATGGCGGTTCCCTCCACTGGCACCACCCCGCCAGACTGCTGGGCGAGGACGCTCACGGCGTGTGGGTGGGCTGCGAGGCGGGCACGACGGGCGCCAAGGGAGACGGGCCGCCGGTGGTGTGGGAGCGCGCGTTCGTGATGCTCTTCCCTCGCGACGAGTGGTGGGTGGCGCTGTTCAACGACGAGGGCCACAAGATCGACGTCTACGTCGACGTCACCACCGTGCCCGAGTGGCGGGACGGGGCGGTCACGATGGTCGACCTCGACCTCGACGTGGTGCGCACGAAGGAGGGGCGGGTCTTCGTCGACGACGAGGACGAGTTCGCCGAGCACCAGGTGCTGCTGGGCTATCCGCCCGAGGTGATCGCCCAGGCCGAGGCGGCGACGCGCGGGCTGGTCAAAGCGGTGACCGACCGCGTGCCGCCCTTCGACGGCACCCATCTGCCGTATCTCTCCCAGGTCCGCTGACACGCCGCCGTGACCTCGCCCCGAAGGACTCTCAAGGGCGCGGCCTTCGGGGAAGTCGTCGGGATCTCACGACCGGACGGCGCGCAACGCCCTGGCCAGCGTGTCCAGGCGGGCCGCTGAGGCGAGGCCGACGTGGTAGAGGTGCAGCTCGTCGGCTCCCGCCTTCGCGTATGCGGTGAACGACTCGGCGAGCTGGGCCTCGTCGGCGGGCTTGGGCGGCAGGAACAGCGCGTAGGCCCCCAGGCGCCCGCCTGGGGAGGAGAGCGCGGACAGCCTCGTGAGGTTCGAGGCGGCCTCCTCCTGGGTGCCCCAGCACATGCCCACCAGCCCGTCGAGCGAGGGGTCGGCGTCGGGCAGGGTGGCGAAGGGGCCGGCCGCCCACGGGTCTGGGCTGGCGTGCGTCCTGATCGGCAGACCGGGGGACAGCTCCCTGGCGGCCGCGACCAGCCTCGCGCGCAGCGAGCTCGCCAGCCTGCCCCGATGCTCCCGCACGGCCCCTGCCGGCTCCCCGAGCGCCTCCTCCACCGAGCCGGCCTCCACAGGCTCGGCCTCCACAGGCCCCCGCCCCGCTCCCGTGCCCGGGGCCCCGATGGTGTCGGCGGGGCCGTCGATGGCGGCGCGGACTCTCGCGCGCAGCTCGTCGGCGTCGGGGTAGCCGGGCAGGCAGGCCGTACAGAAGCAGAGAGAAAGCAGGGCCGAGTGGACGGAGGTCCAGTCGGCGCCGCCCGTCTTCTCGTGGACGCTCTGGTGACCGAACCCCATCGGCCCGCACGCCTCCAGGATCAGCCCGTCGGGCGCGCCCACCGAGACGATCTCCCTGACCAGCCGCTCGCAGTACTCGGCGACGTCCTCGTGGGAGGGGCACAGAGCGTACGGGTAGGCGTCGCCGAAGGCGTTGCGGACCACCACGTCGGGGTGGGCGGCGCCGAGGTGGCTGCTGTGGGTGAGGATCGTCCAGGCGTGGACGGGCAGGCCGACGGCGCGCAGGGCGTCGCGCGCCTGCAGGAACGCGTCGGGGGAGGTCCAGGTGGGATTCGGGGGGACGAGCCTGCCCCATGCCGACGGCCGTACGGGCAGGTAGAAGGCGGAGTAGGGCACGTCGAGCACGCGGTGCGCGGGGTGGAGGGGGGTGGCGGCGCGGGTGGAGTGGTAGGAGGCGGCCAGCGCGACCGCGTCCACCCCGAGCGCGGCGATCCTGCCGGGCGCGGCGGGGTCGCCGACGACGTCCCAGGGGTAGACGTAAGCGATGTTCATGGAGGCCGATTCTCCAGGGATCGTGGGGCGCGCTCTCGACGAGCGACCCGCGGCGGACGGTGGGCGCCTCTGGTGAGGGAAGGCCGATCTCCGTGGAGCCGGTTCCGGAGCGGGGCGGAGGTGACTCCGGGGGTGCCGACCGGCGGGGCGGCACCCCCTGGAGTCACCAGCGTGGCCGGGTGTTTGTGAAGGAGGGGTTGAACCTGCGCATGTACGAGGTGTCGTCACGCGCCGTGAACCCGCACGTGAGGTACTGCTCGTGCATCACCGCCAGCGCGTCGCGGTCCAGTTCGACGCCGAGCCCCGGCCCCTTCGGCACCGGCACCGCGCCGTCCACGAAGCGCAGCGCGCCGGGCGCGACCACGTCCTGACCGTCCTGCCACGGGGTGTGAGTGTCGCAGGCGGTGGCGACGTTCGGCACGGCGGCGGCCAGGTGGGTCATGGCGGCCAGGCTGATGCCGAGGTGGGAGTTGGAGTGCATCGACAGCGAGATCCCGAACGTCTCGCACAACCGCGCCAGCTGCACCGAGCGCTCCAGCCCGCCCCAGTAGTGGTGGTCGGACAGCAGCACCCCGATCGCCCCCTGCCTGATGGCGGGCGGCAGATGCTCGAACGTCACCACGCACATGTTCGTGGCCAGCGGCATCGGCGCCTGAGCCGCGACCGCCGCCATGTCCTCGATGCCCGCTGTGGGGTCCTCGAGGTACTCCAGCGTTCCCTCCAGCGCCCGCGCCACCTCGAGCGAGGTCTCGACCGACCAGACGGCGTTGGGGTCCAGGCGCAGCGGGTGCGAGGGGAAGGCCTCGCGCAGCGCCAGGATGGCGTCGACCTCCTGCGAGGGTTCGAAGACGCCGCCCTTGAGCTTGATGGAGCGGAAGCCGTACTCCTCGATGAGCAGGCGGGCCTGCGCGACGATCCCTTCGGGATCGAGCGCCGCGCCGAACCTGTCGTCGGCCTCGCCCGGGTGCCCCGCCCACTTGTAGAACAGATAGGCGCTGTACGGCACGGCCTCGCGCACCGCGCCGCCGAGCAGGTCGCTGACGGGACGGCCGAGCGCCTTGCCGCGGATGTCCAGGCAGGCCACCTCGAACGGGGAGTAGACCCGGTCGACGCTCTTCTCCTTGGTGGCCGCGCCCGTCAGGCCGTGCAGGTCGGACACCACGTCGCCGACCAGGGCCGCGACCCGGGAGTAGATCTCGTTCTGCGCGTGGACGTCGAGCCCGATCAGCGCCTTCGCCGCCGTGCGCACCTTCTCCAGGTGGGCCAGGTCGCCGTAGGTCTCGCCGAGCCCGGACAGGCCCTCGTCGGTGACGACCTCGATGACGGTACGCAGCGCCCACGGTTCGTGGACTCCGGCGGCATTGAGCAGGGGAGGGTCGCGGAACGCGACGGGGGTGACAGTGATCTCTCTAATGTTCATATATGTGAACGACCGCCAGAATTGTGGACGACTGTCGGTAACTGTAAGAATCGGGCGCAGTGAGTGTCAATAGCAGGCTAAAGTGAAGTGTGATATTGCACAGGGGTGAAGCGATGATCCACGCATACGACCCGCGCACCGGCGAGAGCTTCGGCGAGGCGATCGCCGAGAGCACCGACGCGGAGGTCGACGCGGCCGTCGAGGCGGCCCACGCGGCGGCCCCCGCCTGGCGCGCGGCAGCCAGGCCCGAGGTGCTGGAGGCGATCGCCTCCGCGCTGGAGGCCAACGTCGAGGAGCTCTGGACGGTCGCCGACAGGGAGACCGCCCTCGGCGAGACCAGGCTGCGCGGCGAGGTGGCCCGTGCGGCCAGCCAGTTCAGGCTGTTCGCCGAGGTACTCAGGGACGGCGGCCACCTGGAGGCGGTCATCTCCCGCCAGGCGGACGTGCGCCGCATGAACCATCCGCTGCCCGGCGTCGTAGGCGTCTTCTCGGCCTCGAACTTCCCCTTCGCCTTCTCCGTCGCGGGCGGCGACACCGCGTCGGCGCTGGCGGCCGGCTGTCCCGTCGTCGTCAAGGCGCACCCGGCCCACCCGCTGACCTCCGAGCTGTCGGCCGGCGTGATCAGGTCCGCGCTGCCCGACCCCGCGCTGCTCGGCCTGGTCCACGGCCTCGCCGCCGGCAAGCGCCTGGTGCAGCATCCCGACGTGGTCGCGGTGGGTTTCACCGGGTCGATCCCCGGTGGCAAGGCGATCCAGGCGCTCATCGACGAACGTCCTGAGCCGATCCCGTTCTTCGGTGAGCTGGGCAGCGTGAACCCGGTCGTCGTGCTGCCCTCGGCGGCGCGCGAAGGGCTCGCCTCCGGCTTCGCCGCCTCGCTCACGCTCGGCACCGGCCAGTTCTGCACCAACCCCGGGCTGGTGTTCGTGCCGGACGACGCCGACCTGGTGGCCTCGCTGGGTACGGCGGTGGCCGGCAGCAGCGGTTCGGCCATGCTCAGCGAGCGGATCAGGCAGGGCTACCTCGACGGCGTCGAGCGCCTGGCCAAGCTCACCCTGCTGGCCGAGGGCGCGCAGGGCGAGGCGGCGTGGGCCGTCGCGCCGCGCGTCTTCACGATCGACCTCGCGGCCTTCGCCGAGAGGCTGCCCGCGATCGCCGAGGAGTGCTTCGGGCCCTCGTCGATCGTGGTGACCTACGGGGACGCCGCCGAGCTCCCCTCGGTGCTGGAGCGCCTGGAGGGCTCGCTCACGGCCACCGTCCACGCCACCGACGTCGACGAGGCGCGCCCCGTCGCCGAAGCGCTGGCGCGCAGGGCGGGCCGGCTGATCTGGAACGGCTGGCCGACGGGGGTCGCGGTGTGCTGGGCGATGCACCACGGCGGACCGTGGCCGGCCAGCACGGCCCCCGCGCACACCTCGGTGGGCGCGATGGCGATCAGGCGCTGGGTGCGGCCGACGGCCTACCAGGGCTGGCCGTCGGAGCTGCTGCCGCCGGAGCTGCGCGACGACAACCCCCTGGGCGTGCCGCAGCGCGTCGACGGCTGAACCGGCCGGCTGAACCGGCCGGGCCGC
>NZ_BAAATE010000051.1:0-42969 GCF_039533245.1 Nonomuraea recticatena
CATCTGTCACATCGAAGCGCGCCACATCCGAGTTCTACCAGCCATGGCCAGGCCACCACTGGGCCTCACCTAGATCCGAACCCCAAACAGCTCCTAGCGCATCTTCGGGCCGCGCGGCATGCGGGCGCCCTTGGGCATCGGGCCCTTGGGCATCGGCAGGTTCTTCGGCAGCGAGCGCAGCCGGTCCTTGACCTGGTTGACGGCCGGCTTCTTGAGGTTGCGCGGCAGCTTCATCAGGTGGCGCTGCAGCTTGCCGAGCGGCACCTGGCCCTCGCCGTCGCCGCACTGGATGTCGTAGACGGGCACGTCCATGACCACGCGCTGCAGCCGCTTCTTCTCGCCGACCAGCATCTTCTGCACGCGGTTGCCCGGCCCCTCGGAGACCAGCACGATGCCGGGGAAGCCCACCACCAGGTGCACGAGGTCCTGGTCGCGGTTGGCGGCGATCGCGGGGGTCACCTCCCAGTTGCCCCGCATGCCCTGCAGCACCGCGGCGGCAGCGCCGGTCTGGCCGTCGAGCATGGAGTACTGGGCGCGCTGGGCCAGCTGGCCGAACACGATCAGGCCCACGGTGAACGCGAGCATGATGCCGATGAAGATCGAATACCAGATCCAGCCCGTGACCAGGCCGATCACGATGACCACCGCCAGCGTGGCGACCGCCGAGAGAAAGACGATCGGCATCCCCTTGGGGTTGGCCTGCTGGATGATCTTCGCGATCATGCGGAGCTGCTTGATGCGCCCCGGCTTCTCTGGGTCTACGGGCTTAGCCATGTTGTGAAGGATACAAACACCACCCGCCGGAGATGAAAACGTGACCCGTCCTTGCGCGGCTCGTCGCGGGCGGCCCTCTCAGGGGATCGGCTTCACCTCGGGGAAGCGGCTGCTCAGGCCGTCGAACAGCGTGGTCTGCCTGCCCTTCAGATGCAGGTCGAAGAAGGCGCTGACGTAGGCGCGCTGGGCGGTCACGGCGCGGCGGGGATCCATCGTCCCGATGATGTCGCCGGCCGGCACGCCGAGCTCTCCCGCGAGCTGGGGCACCACCGCCTCGGCGTCGGAGAAGCTGTAGTGCGCCGTCCCCGTGAAGCGCAGCTCGCGCTTCCAGCCCGTGGACCTGTCCCAGAACGACCTCCACGACGGATCGCTCGCCCTGGTGTGGTTCTCCGCGGCGATCTGGAGGAACGGCTTGGCGACGCCGGTGGTCGCGACCGACCCGCGGAAGCCGCCGTCGAGGTTGACGCCCGCGTCGACGCGCCGGTCGCCGTGCGTGAGCTGAGCGGCCGTGGCCCCGCCCATGGAGTGGCCGAGCGCCCCGATCCTCGTCAGGTCCAGCCCGCCGCGCAGACCGGCAGGCAGCCTGCGCCGCTCGGCGTCGGGGTTGTCGCCGCGCCCGAGCCGCGCGAGCTGGTCGAGCACGAACCTCATGTCCTCCTCGCGGACCCGCTGCGCCTTGGCCATGTCCTCCTGCGTCGGCCGCTGGGGGAAGGCGCTGCGTTCGAGTCTGCCGCCGGGGAACTCGACCTGGGCCGCCTCGTAGGTGTGGTCGACCGTGACGACGGCGTAGCCCCTGGAGGCCAGCTCCTCGACGAGTGTGGCGCCGATCGTGCGCGGCGCGCCCGCGCCCGCGGAGAACAGCACGACGGGGACGCGCCCTGCCCGCCTGTCGACGGGGGCGTCCGCCCTGGCGTGCGTCGTCGTGGCGGCCCAGTCCACCGTGCCGGGCCTGGTGCCGAAGAGCGCGGGCGCGAGGGTGTCGTCGAAGTCCGCCGCCGCCAGCGGCGCCATCTGCGAGGCCAGAGGAAGGCGCGGCGAGCCGCCCGCCGGATACCAGACGCTCACCATGAGCTCCCTGTACGGCCTGGCCGCCACCCACGGGTCAGGACGCGACTTGTCCACCAGGTGCAGGTCGGTCACGCCGATCGGGCTCCCGCATGTCGGCGCGGGCAGTCTCAGCCTGACAGCCGAGGGCTCGGCGGCGGCGGGCGCGGCGGTCAGCGTCGCGACGGCGGCAAGGGCCAGCCCCATGGCCTTCATCCCGGTACGGCGCGCGCGAAGGCCCGGTGTGGAAGTCGGCATCGGTCATCTCCTCGTAGGCGGTTGACGTCCTGCAAGGAGCCTCGCAGCGGCCGGCGGCGTCGCTTTCCTCCTGCCGGACGAACTGATCGTCATACCGCGGGGGCACGGCGAGGAGCTCGTCATCCTGAGGATGACCAGGGGCTCACGACGAGCGCCCCCGCGAGCGGCCTGGCTCGAGGGGGGCGCTCGTGATGACGGCTCAGATCTTGGTGGTCGCGCCGAGTCTCCTGTCGGCGACGCTGCGGCCGGCCTCGACCGTGTACTCGCCTGGCACGGTCGTCCAGCCCTCGTCCGTCCAGATTTGGAAGGCGCGCTCGGGCAGGAACACCGTCGTCAGCACCGTCTCGCCCGGAGCGGCCTCCACGACGTCGAAGCCGGCCAGCCACCTGGCGGGCCTGCCGTCGGGCGTCGGGGCCGAGAGGTAGACCTGCACGACCTCCCGTCCCTCGCGCGGGCCCGTGTTCGTGACCGCGACCGTCACGGTCGAGCCCTCGGCGGCGATCGAGTCGTAGGACCAGCTCGTGTAGCCCAGGCCGTGCCCGAACCAGAAGGCGGGCGTGCGCTCCAGCTTCTCCCAGCCCCTGTAGCCGATGAAGACGCCCTCCTCGTAGGGGACCCGCCCCTCCACGGGCGTGACGTCGACGACGGGGCTGTCGGCCAGCCGTACCGGCCAGGTGGTGGGCAGGCGGCCGCCTGGCTCGGCGTCGCCGTACAGGACGTCGGCGAGGGCCGACCCCGCCTCCTGCCCAGGGAACCAGGTGAGCAGCACCGCGGCCACGTCGGCGATCCACGGCATCTCGACGGGAGAGCCCGCGTTGACGACCACGATCGTGCGGGGGTTGGCGGCGGCGACGGCGGCGATGAGCTCGTTCTGACGGCCGGGCAGGCGCAGGTTCTCGCGGTCGAAGCCCTCGCTCTCCACCTCGAGCGTCGTGGCGGCCACCACCACGGCCACCTCGCACGACCGTGCCGCCTCCACCGCCTGGGCGATGAGGACGTCGTCGCCGGGGGAGGGGTTGGCGTGGCCGAGGGTGTAGGCGACGAACGCCATGCCGCCGAAGGCGCCCGCCGGGTGGGTCACCTCCAGCTCGTAGGCCGTGCCCTCGGTCAGCTCGACGGCGACGCGCCGCTCGGGCGGCGACAGGAACGCCGCTGCGGGGTCGTCGCCCTCCAGCTCGATGGTCGCGTCGAAGACCGTCTCGCCGTCGACGCGCACGGTGAAGGGGCCCACGCCCGCGACGGACAGCTCGTGCGCGCCGGTGAGGTCGGGGGTGTAGGCGGCGCGCAGCCGTACCGCGCTGAGCCGCTCGCCGTCCACGTCGGGCGGCAGCTGGCCGACCCACCTGGCCTCCGTCGTCGCCAGCGGGTGCTCGGCGAGCACCTGCCCCTCGGCGTCGAGGAACTGCGCGGTCGTCGGTACGGCCAGCGGCGACAGCCGCACCCTCGGGTCGGTGCCGAGGGCGTAGCGCACCTCGCCGCGGGCGCGCAGCCCTTCCAGCGGGGAGACCGTGCGGTCGGGGAAGACCTGCGCGCTTCCCCCTCCCATGATCCGCGCCTCGTCGGCGGCCGAGCCGATGAGCGCCAGGCTCGTCACGCCTTCGAGAGGAAGCAGGTCGCCGTCGTTCTTGAGCAGCGTGAACGAGCGCGCCGCCACCTCCCGCGCGAGCGCCACCCCGTCGATCGCGGCGTGCTCGGCCCGCTCGGCCGGGGCGCCGGACGGCGGCCGCAGCGCGCCGACCCTGTGGGCCAGGCGGAGGATGCGGCGGACCTTGTCGTCGACGACCGACTCGGGTACCCGGCCCTCGCGCACGGCCTCCTCGAGCTTGTCGCCCCACGGCCCGAACGGCCCCGGCATCGCCACGTCCGTGCCGCCCAGCGCCGCCGCCTCGGTGGAGCGCACGGCGGTCCAGTCGGACACCACGTAGCCGTCGAAGCCCCACTCCTGCTTCAGCACGCCGTTGACCAGCTCGGAGTGCTCGGTCATCGTGGTGCCGTTGACGGAGTTGTAGGCGGTCATCAGGCCCCAGGCGCCCGCCCGCACCACCCGCTCGAACGGTGCCAGGTACGCCTCGCGCAGCACCTTGTCGCTCACCTTGACGTCCACGGTGAAGCGGTCGGTCTCGAAGTCGTTGGCCACGAAGTGCTTGGGCGTGGTGGCGACACCGCCCTCCTGCACGCCTTCGACGTAGGCGGCGCCCAGCTCGCCGGTGAGGTAGGGGTCCTCGGAGAAGCACTCGAAGTGCCGTCCGCCGAGGGGGGAGCGGTGCAGGTTGATCGTCGGCGCCAGCAGCACGTGCACGCCCTTGCGCCTGGCCTCCTGGGCCAGCAGGCGGCCCACCTGGCGGACCAGGCCGGTGTCCCAGGTGGCGGCCAGCGCCGTGGGGCTCGGCAGGGCGATCGAGGGGTCGGCGGAGGTCCACTGCTCGCCGCGCACGCCGATGGGGCCGTCGCTCATCACGAGCCGGTCGAGGCCGATCTCGGGGACGGCGGGCAGCGACCACATGTCCGTGCCGGTGAGGAGGCGGATCTTGGTGGAGAGGTCCAGCTGGTTGATCAGTTCGTCGAAGTCCACGCAGTCAGTGTTAACCAGAAAACCTACTGATCGATAGGTTTGTGACCATTGCGTTACATTGGGAATGCGAGAAGGACCGCGCCCCTGGTGGGACGCGGTCCTTTCACGTGATCGGTCAGACGATCTGGCGAGCCTCGATGGCCTGCTGGTAGAGGCGCCCCGCCCGGTAGGAGGAGCGGACCAGCGGCCCGGACAGCACCCCGGCGAAGCCGATCGCCTCGGCCTCGGCCTGCAGCTCGACGAACTCCTCCGGCTTCACCCACCGCTCCACCGGGTGGTGGCGCGGCGTGGGACGCAGGTACTGGGTGACCGTCAGCAGGTCGCAGCCCGCCTCGTGCAGGTCGCGCATGGCCTGGACGACCTCCTCGCGCTCCTCGCCCATGCCCAGGATCAGGTTGGACTTGGTGACCAGCCCCGCCTCGCGGGCCTTGGTGATCACACCGAGCGAGCGCTCGTAGCGGAAGGCGGGACGGATGCGCTTGAAGATCCGCGGCACGGTCTCGATGTTGTGCGCGAAGACCTCGGGCTTGCTGGAGAAGACCTCCTCCAGCTGGGCCTGGTCGCCGTTGAAGTCGGGGACAAGCAGCTCGACGCCGCAGCCCGGCAGCAGCGTGTGGATCTGGCGGGCGGTCTCGGCGTAGAGCCAGGCGCCGCCGTCGGGCAGGTCGTCACGGGCCACGCCGGTCACGGTGGCGTACCTCAGGCCCATCTGCTGCACGGACTCGGCGACCCTGCGCGGCTCGTCCTTGTCGTACTCCTTGGGCTTGCCCGTGTCGATCTGGCAGAAGTCGCAGCGGCGGGTGCACTGGTCGCCGCCGATGAGGAAGGTCGCCTCGCGGTCTTCCCAGCACTCGTAGATGTTCGGACAGCCGGCCTCTTCGCAGACCGTGTGCAGGCCCTCCCTGCGCACCAGCGATTTCAGCTCGGTGTACTCGGGACCGGTCTTGAGCTTGGTCTTGATCCACGGGGGCTTGCGCTCAATAGGGGTTTCGGCGTTTCGCACCTCCAGGCGGAGGAGCTTACGGCCTTCAGGAGCAACGGTCACCGTTCAAGCTTACGTCTCTCAGGTAATGAGGCCGAACCCGCGTGCCGCCCTGGTGTAGTGCCTGCTCAGCTCGGTGTCGATGACCGCCGAGGCGGCCGCGTCGAGCAGCGGGGAGCCGGGGGCCGAGGTGAGCACGCCGTCGGGGGCGAGCCTTGCCCTCGTCAGCGCCGACTCCCTGATCGCCTCGACGCTCTCGCCGCGCAGCACGGCCGCCTGCATCGGCGCCAGGTAGCTGCCGTGGGCGATCAGTTCCTCCAGGTCGGCGAGGTCCTCCTCCGTCGTCGCCCGCAGCGTGAGCGCCCGCCACCGCCCTGCCGCCTGCGCGCCGCCCGCCGCGGCCAGCCTGGTCAGGATGTGCTCGACGATCAGCACGGGCCAGCCGAAGGCCCTGCCGACGAGCCTGCCGAGCAGGCCGACGGCGTTGTAGGAGGAGCTCGGCGCCCAGGCGCCGAGCGACATCGCCATGGCGACGTCGGCCTCCCTGCGGGCGCTCAGCGGTTCGGCGCCCAGGAGCGAGTGCCGCCACTCGCCGAGCGTGGACAGCGCGCCCTCCACGAGGAAGCCGTCGTCGGTGACGGCCGTGGCGTAGGCGCCCGCCAGCAGCGCCACCCGCTGCCTCGGCGAGACGGCCAGCCACAGCGGAAGCCCCACCAGCAGGACGGGGACCCTGCGCACGCCGAGCCTCAGGTAGACCGCGGCGGTGGACAGGTCGAGCACGGCGACCTGCGCGGGGCGCGGCACGCCCACCTCGTCCGCCACGCGCGCGGCCAGGCCGTACAGCTCGGGGGCGGCGGAGGGGGCGAGCACCTCGGCGTCGTCGGGCAGTCGGCCGAGGCGCGGACGCAGCAGCACCCCGATCGCGACGAGGAGGGCGCCGAGCATCCAGGACAGGAACAGGGAGGGGGAGCCGACGACGATGAGCACACCGAGCACGACGAAGGCGAGTGTCAGCGCGTGGACGGCGAGGGACACGGCGAGCGCGGCGATCCTGCGCATGCCGCCGATCCTAAAGGCGGCTCAGCCCGATGTCAGCGCTGTCTGGCCACCGCCTGGAGAAGATCCTCCTCGTGCATCTCGTACGGCTCGGCCTCCAGCGCCTCGGCCAGCCGCTTCTCCGCGTACGGCATGACCTCGTCGACCACGATGCGCCGCCCCGCCTCCTGCGACAGCGAGGTGACGGCCGCGTCGGCAAGGCCGCAGGGCACGATCCTGTTGAACCACCTGAGGTCGTTGGCGCAGTTGAGCGCGAAGCCGTGCATCGTGACGCCGCCCGCGATCCTGATGCCGATCGCGCCCAGCGCCCGGTCGGGGCCGCCCTCGCCGGGCACCCAGACACCGCTGCGCCCCTCGATCCTGCGCACGGCCACGCCGAAGTCGGCGCAGATCTGGATCATGGCGTCCTCGAGCGCGTGGACGTAGGCTCCGATGTCGCCGACCCGCATGATCGGATAGCCGACGAGCTGGCCCGGCCCGTGCCAGGTGACGCGCCCGCCCCTGTCGACGTCGACGACGGGGGTGTCGTCAGCCGGCCGTTCGTGCGCCGCGGTGCGCTTGCCCGCGGTGTAGACCGGGGCGTGCTCCAGCAGCAGCGCGGTGTCGCCGAGCGATCCTGCGACCCTGTGGGAGTGAACGCGTCTTTGGAGAGCCCAGGCCTGCTCGTAGGGCACGTCCACGCCAAGACGGACAATCGTCAGCTTCGCCACAGAACAAGGTTACTCACAAGAAACGCGCCCGTGGGACTTCCTTTGCCCCAGCTCAGCCGTCATGCCGTAAGAAGCCTTGGCTCGATCCTGAACTCCTTGACGCCGCCTGCGCCGTCGTGCTCGACCTTGTAGGCGTAGCCCGCGGGGTCGACGGTGACCGCCTGGATGAACTCGGTGCCCACGTAGTGCAGGCCGACGCCCTCGTCGGCGGCGTAGCCGTCGGGCAGCTCACCCGAGGCGACCGACGCCTGCAGCAGTTGGCGGCGCTGGGGGTCGGAGTTGTAGTGGACGCCGCAGGAGTAGGGGAGCATGGCCAGGCCGTCGGCCCAGGTCCGCAGCGTGGGTCCGAAGGAGTCGGTGTTGCCGCCGACGTGCCAGCACAGCGCGCCCGCGCTCTGCCCCGCCAGCACCACGCCGGACTTCCAGGCCTCCTCGAAGGCCTCGTCGAGGCCGTGCAGCCGCCACAGCGCCGCCAGGTTGGCCACGCTGCCGCCGCTGACGTAGATCATGTCCTGTTCGAGCATCCACGCCCTGGGGTCCTCGACGTTGGGCATCGGGAAGACCGTCAGGTGGCTCACCTCGACGTCCCAGCCCGCGAAGGCGCCGTACATCTTCAGCAGCCAGTCGGAGTCGTCACCCGTCGCGGTGGCCAGCAGGCCGAGCTTCGGCCGGTCCTGGCCGGTGAGGTCAAGGGCGTAGCGCAGCAGGGGGCTGGCCTCGATGAAACCGTATCGGGCGGTCTGCCTGAAGGAGCCGCCGCCGATGGCGAGGATGTGCGACTGTCCTGACCTGCTCATTGTGTAACCCCCACGGGTGAGTCGGACGAATGGCTCACTAGAGTACGGCGGTCAGCGCGTCGTCGAGGGTCGGATGCAGGAACCTGAAGCCTGTGTCAAGCAGTTTCGCCGGGACGGCTCGCTGTCCGATCAGCAAGCCTTCGTCCGCGAAGCCGCCGAGCGCGGTGTGCAGCGCGAAGCCCGGCACGGCGACCGGCATCGTCGCTCTCTTCACCGCCCTGCCCAGGGCTTTCGTGAATTCCTTGTTGGTCACCGGCTCGGGGGAGGTCAGGTTGACCGGCCCCACCACATCACGATTTTTCAGGACATGGAGGGCTGCGCGGACCCAGTCGTCCAGCGAGATCCAGGCCCACCACTGCCGCCCCGACCCCAGCGGCGCTCCGAGTCCCATTTTGAACACCGGCAGCATCTGCTTGAGCGCCCCGCCCCTGCCGCTCAGCGTGATGGCCGTGCGCAGCCGTACGGTCCTGACGCCGGCCTGCTCGGCGGCGGCCGCCTCCTCCTCCCAGCACTCGCAGAGCTCGGCGAGGAAGCCTTCACCGCGCGGCCCGCTCTCGTCGGTCACCCGGTCGCCCGTATCGCCGTAGAAGCCCGCTCCAGAGGCCGACAGCAGCACCTCAGGCGGCCGCTCCAGCCCTCTCAGCGCGGTGACCAGTGTCCTGGTGCTCTCGACGCGGCTGGCGACGATCTCCCTCTTGTACGCCTCGCTCCAGCGGTGCTCACCGAGCCCCGCGCCCGCCAGGTGCACCACGGCGTGGGCGCCTTCGAGCGACGACCTGTCCACGAGGCCCCGCTCGGGGTCCCATCGCGACTCCTCGGTGCCGCGCGGCGCCCTGCGCACCAGCCGTACGACCTGGTGGCCCTCGGCCTTCAGCGCGGCGACCAGCGCGGTCCCCAGCAGCCCCGACGCGCCCGTCACGATGATCGCCATTCACCCACCCTACGCCCGGGGTCGCCGCGTCAGCCGTACGGGCGGTGGAAAGGGGCCGGGCGCCCGCGGAGAGCTCCGCGGGCGCCCGGTGTGATCACCTCGGGTGTTACGCCAGACCCAGCTGGGCCTCGAAGCGGCCCTCCTCCAGGCGGCGCTTGATCGTGGTGAGGAAGCGCGCCGCGTCGGCGCCGTCGACCAGGCGGTGGTCGTAGGTCAGCGCGAGGTAGACCATCGAGCGGACCGCGATGACCTCGCCCTCGGGGGTGTCGAGCACGACAGGGCGCTTGACGACCGCACCGGTGCCGAGCATGCCGACCTGCGGCTGGTTCAGGATCGGCGTGTCGAACAGCGCGCCGCGGCTGCCGGTGTTGGTCAGCGTGAACGTGCCGCCGGTGAGCTCGTCGGGCGTCACCTTGTTGTCGCGGGTGCGCTCGGCCACGTCGGTGATCTTCCTGGCCAGGCCGGCCAGGTTGAGGTCACCGGCGTTCTTGACGACCGCCGCGAGCAGGCCGCGCTCGGTGTCGACCGCGACGCCGAGGTTCTCGACGTCGAAGTAGGTCACCTCGTTGGTCTCGTTGTTGATCGTGGCGTTCAGCTTCGGGTGCTGCTTGAGCGCCTCGACGGCGGCCATCGCGAAGAACGGCGTGAAGGTCAGCTTGACGCCCTCACGGCGGAAGAACTCGTCCTTGGCGCTGTTGCGCAGCCGGGCGATCTTCGTGACGTCCACCTCGACGACCGAGGTGAGCTGGGCGGCGGTCTGCAGGGACTCGACCATGCGCTTGGCGATGGTCTGACGCAGCCGCGTCATCTTCTCGGTACGGCCACGCAGCGTGGTGTCGACCTGGACAGGCTCGGGCGCGGCCGCGGGAGCCTGGGCGGCTGCCGCGGGAGCGGCGGGCGCCTGGGCGGCGGGAGCGGCGGGCGCTGCGGCCGGAGCGGCGGCCTGAGCCGGAGCGGCCTGGTCGCGCTGGGACTTGGCGGCCTCGAGCACGTCCTGCTTGCGGATGCGGCCACCGACGCCGGTGCCGTTCAGCGAGTCGAGGTCGACGCCGTGCTCGTTGGCCAGCTTGCGCACCAGCGGCGTGACGTAGGGGCTGTCGCCACCCGACGGCAGCGGGGTGGCGGCCTGGGCCTGGGCGGGCGCCTGAGCCTGGGCCTGTGCCTGGGCGGGCTCGGGAGCGGGCGCCTGCGGGGCCTGGGCCTGCGGGGCCTGGGCCTGGGCGGGCTCGGGAGCAGGAGCGGGCGCGGGGGCCTGCTGGGCGGGCGCGGCCTGCGGCGCGGCGGGCGCGGGCTGCGGGATCGAGGAGGCGGGCGCGGGGGCCGGCTCGGGCTCAGGCTCGGGCGCGGCCTCAGGAGCCGGGGCGGCGGCGCCCTCGGTGCCGTTCTCGTCAATGATCGCAAGCTCGGCGCCGACCTCGACGGTCTCGTCCTCGGCGACGACAATCTTGGTAAGGACGCCCGCCGAAGGCGACGGGATCTCGGTGTCGACCTTGTCGGTCGACACCTCGAGGAGCGGCTCGTCGGCCTCGACGCGCTCGCCCTCCTTCTTCAGCCAACGGGTTACCGTGCCCTCGGTCACGCTCTCGCCGAGCTGGGGCATCTGTACGGAGACCGGCATGGGTATGACTTCCTCGAGTTCTTAGTTGTGGACGTGCAGGGGCTTGCCGGCCAGCGCCAGCATGGCCTCGCCCATGGCTTCGGACTGGGTCGGGTGAGCGTGGATCAGCTGGGCGACCTCCGTGGGGAGCGCCTCCCAGTTGTAGATCAGCTGGCCCTCGGTGACGAGCTCGCCGATGCGGCGGCCGACCATGTGGACGCCGACGACGGGACCGTCCTTCTGGGCGAGGACCTTGACGGCCCCCGAGGTGCCGAGAATCTGGCTCTTGGGGTTGCCGGCCAGGTCGTAGACCTGCTCGACGATCTCGATGCCCCGCTCGGCCGCCTGCTTGGAGGTGATGCCCACCGAGGCGACCTCAGGGTCGGAGTAGGTGATGCGCGGCACGCCGTCGTAGTCGATGGGCGGCGGGTTGAGGCCCGCGATGTGCTCGGCCACCATGATGCCCTCGGCGAAGCCGGCGTGCGCCAGCTGCAGGGTGGGGATCAGGTCGCCGATCGCGTAGACGCCTGGCACGCTGGTCTGGCAGTGCTCGTCGACGACCACGGCGCCACGCTCGATCGTGACGCCCTGCTCCTCGAAGCCCATGCCCGCGCTGACCGCGCCGCGGCCCACGGCCACCAGCAGCAGCTCGGCGTCGAGGGTCTTGCCGTTGGCCAGCGTGACGACCACACCGGTGTCGGTGGTCTTGACGCTGTCGAAGAAGACGCCCAGCTCGTACTTGATGCCCCTGCGGCGGAAGGCCCGCTCCAGCAGCTTGGAGCTCGACTCCTCCTCCAGCGGCAGCAGGTGGGGCAGCGCCTCGACGATCGTGACCTCGGCTCCGAAGGAGCGGTAGACGCTGGCCAGCTCCACGCCGATGACGCCGCCGCCCAGCACGATGACCGAGGTGGGGACGCGATCCATCTTCAGCGTGTGCTCGCTGGTGATGACGCGCTCGCCGTCGATCTCGAGGCCGGGCAGCGACTTGGGGGCGCTGCCGGTGGCCAGCACGATGCTGCCGCCCTCGTAGACCTCCGCGCCCACCTGGACGCGGTTGGGGCCGACGAGTCTGCCCTCGCCCTCGACGATCGTGACGCCCGCGGACTTCAGCAGGCCCTGAACGCCCTTCCACGCCCGAGTGACGATCTTGTCCTTGAAGGCGTGGACGCCGGGCACGTCGATGCCGTCGAAACGGGCCTTGACGCCGTAGGCCTCGCTCTCGCGGGTCTCGTCGGCGATCTCTGCCGAGTGCAGCAGGGCCTTGGTGGGGATGCAGCCGCGGTGCAGGCAGGTGCCGCCGATCTTGTCCTTCTCGATCAGCGCGACCGTCTTGCCCAGCTCTGCCGCCCGCAGTGCGCAGGCGTAGCCGCCGCTACCGCCACCTAGGACGACGATGTCGTAGGCCACAGGAAAGCTCCTTGTCGGATGGTGATGCCGTCATCTTTTCACTTGTTAAGGCCCGTTGCGGCCCTCTCGGCCAGTCCGATGAGGGTGCGGGTGATGGCGCCCGTGCCGCCCTTCGGGGTGTAGCCGTGCGGCTCGCCCTTGTTGAAGGCGGGACCGGCCATGTCGATGTGCGCCCAGCGCCTGCCCTCGGGGACGAACTCCTTCAGGAAGATGCCGGCGGCCAGCATGCTGCCCCAGCGCTCGGGCTGGAGGTTGGCGATGTCGGCGATGGGGGAGTCGAGGCCCTTGCGCAGCTCCTCGGGCAGCGGCATGCCCCACGCGCCCTCGCCCACGGAGTTGGCGACCTCGACGACGTGCTCGCGTACGGCGTCGTCGTTGGACATCACGCCCGCCGTACGCCAGCCGAGGGCGACGATCTGCGCGCCGGTCAGGGTGGCGACGTCGACGATCAGGTCGGGGTCGTCCTCCGCCGCGCGGGCGATGCCGTCCATGAGGACCAGGCGGCCCTCGGCGTCGGTGTCGAGCACCTCGACGGTCTTGCCGCTGTAACTGGTCAGCACGTCGGAGGGGCGCGTGGCGGTGCCGCTGGGCAGGTTCTCCGCCAGGCAGAGGTAGCCGACGGTGTTCACCTTGAGCCCGAGGCGGGCGATGGCGACCAGGGCGCCGAAGACCGCGCCGGCTCCGCCCATGTCGGACTTCATCCAGTCCATGGCGGAGGACGGCTTGAGCGAGAGGCCGCCCGAGTCGAAGGTGATGCCCTTGCCGACGAAGGCCAGCGTCTTGGCCGCCTCGGGGTGGGTGTAGGACAGGCGGACCAGGCGCGGCGGGTTGGCCGAGCCCTGGCCGACGCCGACGATGCCGCCGTAGCCGCCCTCCTTGAGCTGCTTCTCGTCGAGCACCTCGACGCTGAGACCGGCCTTGCCGCCCTCCTGCTCGGCGATCTCGGCGAACTTGGCGGGCCACAGGTCGGAGGGCGGGGTGTTGACCAGGTCGCGGACCAGTGCGACGGAGTCGGCGACGATCGAGGCGCGCTCGGCGGAGCCTCCGGCCGAGGTCAGCACGTCGAGTTCGGCGACGGGAGCCTTGCGCTCGCCGTTGGTGCGGTACCGGCTGTAGTCGTAGGCGCCGAGCAGGCCGCCCAGCGTGACCGCCTCGGCCTCCTCGGCCGAGGTCGCCGGCAGCGCCAGCGCGGCGCGCGCGGTGCCCGCCAGCGAGCGGACGGCAGCGCCCGCGGCGCGGCGCAGGCCCTCCTGGTCGGCGGAGTCGCCGAGACCGACGGCGACCAGCAGCGGCGCGGTGATGGCGCCGAACGTGGGGATCTTGGCCAGTTCACCGGCCTTGCCGGTGAAGGCGACGGTGGCGAGCGCCGTCTCGAAGGCGCTGTCGACCGCCTCGATCGAGGAGCGGGGCCCCTGCGGGCCTGACACGAATCCGACGACCAACGCGTCGGTGTCGAACGAGACGGGATCTGCTGAGTTCAGCCGCACAGTGGTCACGTAGACCGATGCTATCCACGGTTGGCGGCTTATTCATAAACAGGGGTTCATCCTACCAATACTGTGCCAAGAAATGGTGCTAGTGTTGATAGCACCATGTTGCTCACGCTCGATCTCAACGACCCCCGCCCCCTGCACGAGCAGGTCGCCGGGGCGATCAGGCGCGCCATCGGCGACGGCTCCTATGCGGCGGGGGATCGCCTCCCCCCTGCGAGGGACCTGGCCGACGCGCTCGGCATCAACGCCAACACCGTTCTCCGCGCCCTGCGCGAACTGCGCGACGAAGGGCTCCTGGAATTCAGGAGAGGGCGGGGGGTGAGCGTGGCCGGCGTCCCGACCGGACGCGCGCTCATCGTCCAGCGGGCGCGTGACCTGCTGGAAGAGGCGAAGAAGTACGGCTACAGCCGCGACGACCTCATCGACGTACTGAAGGAGCTGCCATGAACAGGGCATTGACAGCGGCGGGGATCTGGGGGCTGATCGTCACCGCCGTCCTCGTAGGCGTCCCCCTGGCCCTCCGTGACAGGCTTCCCGACCCTCTGGCCACTCACTGGAGCGGCGCGGGTCCCGACAACCACATGTCCTTCACCCAGAACCTGCTGTTCACCGTCGCCATGGCGCTCGTCGCACTCGCGATCATGGTCGGTGTCGCCCTGCACGGGAAGGCCTTCGAGCGGCGGCTGAGCCGCGCCTACTGGTGGGGCTTCCTGGTCGGCTGGGGCCTGTTCGTGATCGGCATGGAGCTGTCGATCCTCTACTCCAACCTCGACGTCTCCGACTGGACGCGGGCCAGGCCCCTCGGCTGGGGCGTCGCCGTCACCATGGCGGTGGCCGCCGCAGGCGGTGTCCTGGCGGGCTACCTCCTCAGGGGCGCTCCCGACCAGGCCCCCGAGCCGGGAGAGGCCCCGCCCAGGCTGCGGCTGAAGGCGGGACAGCGCTCGGTGTGGGTCAGCCGCGTCTCCAACGCCTGGCTGGCCGCGCTCGCGGTGGTCTCGGGCGTCGGGGCGCTGGCGCTGGGCGTGTCCACGGCGCTGGGGTTGATGGAGGGCGCGGCCTCCGGCCTGCTCGGTGTCTCGGTGATCCTGCTGGTGGCAGGGCTGCTCACCTCCTCCGCCACCGTGCGGATCACCCAGGACGGCGTGGCCATCGGCTTCGGCCCCCTCGGCTGGCCGGTGCGCAGGATCGGGCTCTCCAAGATCGAGAGCGCGTGGTCCGAGGTGCGCCACCCGAGCCAGGTGGGCGGCTGGGGGCTGCGCGGCGTGCCGGGCATGGCGGCGATCATGCTGCGCGGCGGCGACTGCCTGGTGCTGCGCTACCACTCGGGCGGCCAGCTGGTCGTCAGCATCGACGACGCCGCGCGCGGCGCCGCCCTGCTCAACGCCCTGCTCGCCGAGCGCGTCGGACGATGACCCGCCGCCACGAGCCCTTCCTGCCCGCCGACCCCCACCGCCCCCGGCAGTGAGCCTCCCCCCGTTCCCCTCTGCCAGGAGACGCTCGTGATCCTGCTCTTCCTGCTCGTGGCGTACGGCCTGGCCTGGCTGTCCGCGCTCCCGCTCTGGCTCGGCGGCGGCCTGGCCGACCCCTCCTTCGGCCCGCTCGTCGGTCTCATGATGTTCACCCCGGCGCTCGGCGTGCTGGCCGTGTGGGCGGTCAGGCGCACCCCGTTCCGCGTGTGGGCGCGCGAGACGGGCCTGACCCTCGGTGAACGAAGAGGCCGCACCATCGGGCTGTTCTTCGCGACCTGGGCGGCCGTCCCGCTGGTCGTGTACGGCACGCTCGCCATGACCGCGGCGCTCGGGCTCGTCTCGCTCGACCTCGGACGCCTCAGCCTGTTCACCGCCACGATGCGCGCCACGGGCGTGCCCCTGCCCGGCGACCCGCACGCCGCGCTGCTCGTCCAGCTGGCGGTCTCGACCCTGCTCCTGCCCGTGCTCAACCTCGTGCCCATGCTGGGCGAGGAGTGGGGCTGGCGCGGCTGGCTGCTGCCCAAGCTGGTGGCCTCACGAGGGGTGTTCGCGGGGCTGGTGCTGTCCGGGGTCATCTGGGGCCTGTGGCACGCTCCGGCCACCGCCCTCGGCTACAACTACCCGAGCCTCGGACCGTGGGCGGCGCTGCTGTTCGTCGGGTTCTGCGTGCCGGCCGGCATGCTGTTCGGCTGGCTGCGGCTGAGGACGGGCAGCGTGTGGCCCGCCGTGATCGGCCACGCGGCGCTCAACCCCGCCGCCTCGCTCGCGCTCATGCTCGGCGACGCGGCGGCCCCGCCGAACACCGTGGTCGCGGGCGTCACTGGCCTGGCCGGCTGGGCGGTGCTGGCCGTCCTCGCCGCGCTGCTGTTCAGGCGCTGGCCCGTACGGCAGGAGCAGCCGGCCGGCTGACCAGGCTGGGCCGACCGCATCGGCCGGCTGACCAGAGCTCGGCAGGCCAGAGCTCGGCCGATCAGGGCTCGGCCGATCAGGGCTCGGCCGATCAGGGCTCGGCCGATCAGGGCTCGGCTCATCACATCGGCTGACCGCATCGGCTGACCGCATCGGCCGGCTTGACGCGGCCGGTTGCGCATGGGGTCAGCCGATCACGGCGCACACCACGAGCACGGCGGTGGTCGCGGTCTCGACGAGCGCTCCGAGCACGTCACCCGTGACCCCGCCGAGCCTGCGCCTGGCGTGGTGGAGCAGCGCCATGGCGGCCCCCAGCCCCGCCACGACCGCGATAGGGAGCGCCACCCGGGACAGCACCACGCCCGCGACCCCCGCGACCGCCACCACGGCGAGGGTGACCAGCAGGGCGGTTCGGCGGCGTACGGTGCCCGCCACCATGTCGCCCAGACCACCCGGCCTGGCGGAGGGGACGCCGTCGGCGCAGGCCCAGGTGAGCGCCAGCCGTCCTGTCACGCACGCCGTCACCAGCGCCGCGGGGCCCGCCTGCGCGAGCGCCGCGCACTGCACGAGCAGCGTGAACACCAGCGTGATGACCCCGAACGGCCCGATGTCCGACTTTTTCATGATGTCGAGCGCCTGGGCGGCGGGCTTCCCGCTGCCCAGGCCGTCGGCGAGGTCGGCCAGGCCGTCCAGGTGCAGCCCCCTGGTCAGCACCGCGAGGAGTCCGAGCGCCAGCGCCGCTTCGAGCAGTCCCGAGCCAGGCAGCAGAAGCGGGAGGCAGCTCACCACCCCGAGCGCGAGGCCGACCACCGGCGCCAGGACCATCGCGTGACCGGCCACCTCGCGATCCACCCGGTCCACCCTGACGGGGAAGACGCTCAGCGTCCCCACCGCGAACCGCAGCCCCGCCGACCCGACCATGACCGCCGATCCTAAGCTCCCACCCACCCACCACCCGCCCCGCCCCTCGCACATCCCGCGCCTCCCCGCAACCCCCTCCTCGCGACCCCGTCCTCGGCCCCTCGAACACCTCGGCCCCTCGGGCTGCCTCGAACCCTTGGGCTGCTTCGAACACCCCAGGCTGCCCTCGGACACGGCCGGTTGTCTCGGATCCCCGGGCTGCCTCGGACCCCGGATATCTCTTGGAAGCGGTCCATGGATCCCGAACCCCGCGGGCCGATCGGCGGGGCGGTGGTGGCTAGGGTGTCCGGATGCATGCCGTGGAACTCGAAGGTGTCAGTGTTCAGGTGGTCGGCAGGGCGCTGCTGGCGGGGATCGACTGGCGGGTCGCCTACGGCCAGCACTGGGTGATCCTCGGTCCCAACGGTGCGGGGAAGACCACGCTGCTGTCGCTGGCGGCGGCCGTACGGCATCCGACCGAAGGGGTGGCCACCGTCCTCGGCCGCCGTCTGGGCAGGGTGGACCTCAGGGAGCTGCGCAGGGACATCGGTCTCGTCGCCGCCAGCCAGCGTCTGGTGGACGAGAGCCTGCTGGAGGAGGAGGGCGCCACCGCGCACACCGTCGTGCTCACCGGGCACACCGGCACCAGCGCCCCGCTCTGGGACCGCTACGGGCAGGCCGAGCACGACAGGGCGCACGCGCTGCTGGCCGACATGGGCTGCAAGGACCTGGCCGACCGGCTGTTCAGGGTGTGCTCGCAGGGGGAGAGGGCCAGGATCAGGGTGGCGAGGGCGCTCATGGCCGAGCCCGCGATCCTGCTGCTCGACGAGCCCTTCGCCGGCCTCGACTTTCCCGCGCGCGAGGACCTCATCACCGCCATCGAGGACCTGGCGGAGCGCGAAGGGCTGACCACGGTGACGGTGACGCACCACCTGGAGGAGGTGCCGGCCACGACCACGCACGCGCTGCTCATGCGCGACACCCGCATCCTGGCGGCCGGTCCCGTGGAGGAGACGCTGACCGCGCCGGCGCTTTCGGAGTGCTTCGGCCGCGAGCTGCGCGTGGACCGCCTGGAAGGGCGCTGGTCGGCCCGCGCGGTCCGCACCCCCCGCCCCTGAAGGGGCGCGCCCACCACGGCGGGAGGAACCCCGCACCGTCCGCCGCTCCGCGGGAAGCGGCGTGTCTACAAGGGCAGGAGACGGCCGGCGACGGCGAGTGCGACATCCTCGGACTCGGCCGCCATGCGCTGGTTGAGCCGGCCGAGCGCGTCGCGGAAGGCGCGCCCGCTGGAGGTGGAGGGGACGACGCCGAGTCCGACCTCGTCCGACACCGCCACGACGCGCTGAGGGGTCGAGCGCCACGCCTCGACGAGCTCGTCGCAGCGCCGTACGACCTCGTCGCGGCGGGAGGGCTCCTCCCATGCGCCCGCCTCGTCGAACATCGCCGCCAGCCACGTGCCGAGCCCGTCCACCAGCAGCGGGGTCGTGGCCCGCATGATCGCCTCGGCCAGCCCGGTCGTCTCCTCGTCGGCCCAGTGCGCGGGGCGCCTGGCCCGGTGGACGGCCACCCGCGCGGCCCATTCAGGATCGTCGTGACCCGAGGGGCCCGTGGCGAGGTAGGTGACGTGCGGCTCGCCGGCCAGCCGCAGCTCGGCCTCCGCGGACTTGCCCGAGCGCGAGCCGCCGAGCAGCAGCGTGCGCCGCGCGGGAGGCGGCATGGGAGAGGGAGCGTGGGAGGTGTCCAGGACGGCGCCGTCGGGTACGGCTCTCGCCCCCCACAGGGCCAGCCGCCTGGCCAGCTCCTCGGGCCTGACGCGGTGGTCGAGCCCGACGGCGACCACGTGGGTCGAGGGGGTGACGACGCCGCGCCCGCGCAGGTCGCCTAGGACGAAGGGGTCGCCGATCAGATCGAGCAGCACGACGTCGCAGGCCGCCTCCCGAGGGGAGGCCCAGGCGGATGGTGCGGGGAAGGGCGGGAAGAGGAGCCTGGAGCCGTCAGGGGCGACGAGGACGGGACCGTCGAGGCGGTAGCCGGGCGCCAGCCCCTCACCGGGCAGCCTGAGCGCCTCGTCGACCACCACCTCCAGCGGTGAGCGCGATCTCGGTGGGAGCGACGCGCACGAGACGCACGAGCAGCCGGGTGAGGGCCAGCCTTCGCGCCCCGCCGTACCGATGAACCTGACAAGCACGTCTCACAGCGTGGCACGCCCGCGGGAGCGTCGCGCCACGAGGACCCCTCCCGCCAGGAGGACGGCGGCGCCCGCGCCTCCCGCGATCCACAGGACGGGAAGGCCGCCCTCGGCAGGCTCCGAGGGCGCGGCGGCGACCTCGGAGCCGCCCTTCGCCCTCGCGGGGTAGTCGTTGACCGCGAGGACCGCGCCCGGGCCCTCGGCACGCACCCTGCCGGCCAGCGCGAGCAGGTCCACGCCCGTGGCCCCCTCGGCCCCGCTGACGCACCTGGTGAGCGCGGCGGGCGGCTGCTCGCCGGGGTAGGCGTCGGTCTCGGCGTCGCCGAAGTCGACCACGACCACGACCCGCTGGTGTCCTGAGGCGGCGGGCTCCTTGCCGCAGACCTGGTCGAAGGCGGGCAGGTCACCGCGGGGAGACTCGGCCGCCGAGCCGTCCGGTGTGGCCGCGAAGCGCCAGCCGATCACCGAGCCGTCGCGGGCGGCCGTGCCCGCCTGACCTGACAGCCACGCGGTGCCGTCGCTCTGCCAGTAGCTCCACATGCGGGCGGCGTCCGGATCGGGTCCCGTGGGAGCGGGCTCTGCGAGGGCGGGGGCGGCGAAGAAAAAGGCCGCCGCGCAGGCGAGCCCGAATGCGCGCAGCATCGGATCGACCTCCATGCTCCAGGGGTATGGTGCGGGGTGCCGATTAAAGCTCGGGCGATCCCGCGGAAAAGGAGCGTATGGCATGACATGGCGTTGGCGTTATGAAAACGCGAATGGTGGTGAGGTGACCGACCGCCCCTTGCCGCGCGAGGTTTTCCCGAGCCAGGCCGATGCCGAGTCGTGGCTCGGTGAAAACTACCGTGACCTGCTGGAATCGGGGGTCGAGCAGGTGGCTCTGCTCGACGAGGACCGGGTTGAATATTCGGGAATGTCGCTGCGGGCGGAGTGAAAAGAAAAACCCCTTGGGACCCAAGGGGTTTTTCTTTTATGCGTAATCGCTATGGCCGGGTGGCGGGGCTGACCGTCTTGGCGGGGTCGCGCTCGACGATCGGGCCGAGCACGTCGTCGATCTTCGACAGCACCTCGGCGTCGAGCTTGACGCCCGCCGCCTTGACGTTGTCGCGCACCTGCTCGGGCCTGGTGGCGCCGACGATGGCGCTGGCCACGTTCGGGTTCTGCAGCACCCAGGCGACCGCGAGCTGGGCCATGGTGAGGCCCAGGTCGGCGGCGATGGGCTTGAGGTTCTGGACGCGGGTCAGCACGTCGTCGTCCATGAACCTGTCGATCATCTTCGCGCCGGTGGCGTCGGTGGCGCGCGAACCGGCGGGGGCGGCCTGGCCGGGCAGGTACTTGCCGGTGAGCACGCCCTGCGCGATGGGCGACCAGACGATCTGGCTGATGCCCTCCTTCTCGCTCAGCGGCACGATCTCCGACTCGATGACGCGCCACAGGGCGGAGTACTGCGGCTGGTTCGACACGATGCGGTCGAAGCCCATCTCGTCGGCGATCTTCAGCGCCTGGGCGATCTGGTCGGCGGTCCACTCGCTGACGCCGACGTAGAGGACCTTGCCCTGCCGTACGAGGTCGTCGAAGGTCTTGAGCGTCTCCTCGAGAGGCGTCGCGTAGTCGAAGCGGTGGGCCTGGTAGAGGTCGACGTAGTCGGTCTGCAGGCGGCGCAGCGAGCCGTTGATCGACTCGGTGATGTGCTTGCGCGACAGGCCGCGGTCGTTGGGGCCGGGGCCCGTCGGCCAGTACACCTTGGTGAAGATCTCGAGCGATTCGCGCCTGACTCCGTGCAGCGCCCTGCCCAGGACCTCCTCTGCCCTGGTGCCCGCGTACACGTCCGCGGTGTCGAACGTCGTGATCCCCTCGTCGAGGGCCGCCTTCACGCACTCCTTGGCGGCGTCCTCCTCGACCTGGGAGCCGTGGGTGATCCAGTTGCCGTAGCTGATCTCGCTGACGAGGAGGCCGCTGCGGCCGAGGTGACGGAATTCCATGCACTCGACTGTATCGGTTCGGGATAGTGTGCCCCGCGTGGTGAAGCTTGTACGGCTCGCGCTGACCGCCGCCATCCTGGCCGCCATCGCGGTACGGCTGCGCCGCCGTCGCAACGGCGTCACGCGGGAGGGACAGGCCGGAGAGCTCCTCGGACGCAGGCGGTGGCCTCGTGGACGGCCGTCGGCCGCGGGTGATCTCCGGTGAGCTGGTCTGGGAGTACGTCGGGTAGGGTGCCGCGGGTGCTCAAGCTCCTGCGGATGGCGCTGACCGCCGCCGTCCTCGCCGCGATCGCGATCAGGATCGACAGAAGGGCTCCTCAGGACGAGGAGGAGGTCCTGGAGCCGGTGCTGGGCCGCCCCGCCCCTGAGGACCTCGAACGCTACCGTCCCCGCGAGAAGAACAGGTTCTTCAGGGGGCTGCTGGCCGGAGTGGTCGCGGGCGTGCTCGTCGGCGCCCTGGGCCTGGTCGTGGCCACGAACATCACCGGCGAGCCCAGCGCCGCGGCCGAGGACGACCGGCTCGTCCCACAGTCGGAGGCGACTGTGGCGCTCGTGCCCGAGCCGACGCCCACCCCGGCGCCGACGCGTGATCCCGCCTGCTCCCCGCAGAAGCGCCGGGCGGTGATCCGCCCCCTCGACCCCGCGGTGAAGCGCGAGGTGGACGCGGAGTGGCTGCGCGTCGAGCGATGGCTCAGGGAGCACGCGCCCGTCACCCACGCCGCGCTGCGCGGCCCCGCGAGAGCGCGGACCATCGCGGTGGCCGAAGCGCAGACTGGCCTGCGCTTCCCCGACGACCTGCGCGCCTCACTGCTGCGCCACGACGGCTCGATGACCTTCGGACCGGGGAACGCCTCGGGCCTCGGTGTCAGGGGGATTCGCGATACGTGGCGGTTCCTGTGTCACCACTTCCCCACCGTGGAGGGCCCCGAACCGCGCCTGGAGCACTGGAACGGCCGCATGATCCCCTTCCTGCACTTCCCCGACAGGGACGGCGAGCATCAGGAGTACGCCCTGATCGACTCCCAGGAGGGCGACGTCGGCTGGGACGACACGATCGGAGGGGTCGGCTTCGGCCGCGCGCCGTCCTATCTGGCCCTGCTGCGTGCCCACGCCGACGCGCTGCGCGACGGAGGTGAGGTCCACGGCTGGCGGCCACGGGTGGTCCGCGGAGCTCTCCACTGGGAGCTCGCCGACGGTTGACGCGCTGACACGCGTACGGCCCGCGTCCACGACAGGACGCGGGCCGTACCCGAGAAGAGGCCTCAGGCCTTCGGCGGCGCGGGCTTGCCGCCGGGAAGGAACTGAGGCGGAGGGAAGCGGAGCCTGCGGATCTGCAGCGCCCGCATGGAGGCGTAGAAGCCGATGCCCTTGAGGTTCTCGCCGGGGAACTTCTCCGCGGCGAGCTTCTTCACCTTCCACGACACCCACACGGAGGTGGCGAGCACGCCGACCATCATGATCGGCCAGCCGATCGTGATGACTCCGAAGTAGACCCAGTTGCGGATCTCGGGAGGGAAGGGGATCCACGTCAGCAGCAGGATCACCAGGGAGAAGGGCAGGAAGTACTGGCTGATCACCCGGCGCGAGTCGACCCAGTCACGGGCGAACTTGCGCACGGGGCCCTTGTCGCGGGCGGGGAGGTACCGCTCCTCGCCGCGCATCATGCCCTGACGGGCCTTGTCCCTGTCGGCCGCCTGCCTGGCCCGCATCTGCTTGTAGGCGTCTTTGCGGTTGGCTGGAGCGGTCACAGGCTGGCGCCGACGCCCCTCGGCGTCACGGCGCTTCGGGGTGGGACGTCCTTTGCCCTGGGGCTTAGGATCGTCAGTGGGGACGGGGGACTCGTCCACTGAGGTCTGGGAACGGCGACGCAACACAGCGTCAACCCTACCTGGCGTGCAACTTAGTGACGCCCCCGTGCGTTATGCGTAGGGTAATCCCAAGGCGGCTGCGCTGCACTGGGTGACCACAGCACGACCTAAGAAGGGGACGGCCGACGCGCATGAGCGTGATGAAGAGACTTTCGATGATCTTCAAGTCCAAGGCCAACAAGGCCCTGGACAAAATGGAGGATCCGCGCGAGACCCTTGACTACTCATACCAGCGGCAACTCGAGCTGCTGCAGAAGGTGCGCAGGGGAGTGGCGGACGTCGCCACGTCGCGCAAGCGGGTGGAGCTGCAGATCAACCAGATCGAGCAGCAGGCCACCCGCCTTGAGGACCAGGGCCGCAAGGCGCTGTCTGTCGGTCGTGAGGACCTGGCGCGTGAGGCGTTGAGCCGTCGTTCCAGCCTGCAGACCCAGATCGCCGACCTGCGCGTCCAGCACGACAACCTGCAGGCCGAGGAGGAGAAGCTCACCACGGCCTCCCAGCGGCTCCAGGCCAAGGTCGACTCCTTCCGCCACAAGAAGGAGACCATCAAGGCCACCTACACCGCCGCCGAGGCGCAGACCCGCATCAACGAGGCCTTCTCCGGCATCTCCGAGGAGATGGGCGACGTCGGTCTGGCCATCCAGCGGGCCGAGGACAAGACCGCGCAGATGCAGGCCCGCGCCGGAGCCATCGACGAGCTGCTGGCCAGCGGCGCGCTCGACGACTTCAGCGGCAGCCGCAACGACGACATCCAGGCCGAGCTCGACCGCATGGGCGGCGGCAGGGACGTCGAGCTCGAGCTCGCCAGGATGAAGGCCGAGCTCGGTCAGGGCTCCGCTCCCCAGCCCTCCATCGAGCAGGGGCAGCCGCAGGCCCAGCCCCAGCCGCAGTCGCAGACCCAGCAGCTGCGCCAGCCAGGGGAGCCCGCATGATCGTCAGAATCATGGGTGAGGGGCAGGTCCAGATCGCCGACGGCGATCTCGGCGTGCTCAACGAGCTCGACAGCGAGCTCGAGGCGGCCATCGAGGCCGACAACGAACCCGAGTTCCGTGACAAGCTTCACGCTCTGCTCGACAAGGTGCGCCACGTGGGCAAGGCGCTGCCCGACGACAGCCTGGAGCCGTCCGAGCTGATCCTTCCCCCCGCGGACGCCTCGATCGAGGAAGTCCGGGAGATGCTGGGCGACTCGGGGCTCATCCCGGGTTAGCCCGTGAGCACCCGGTTCGCGTCGGACCGCGGCCTCACCAGCCGCATGGTCGTGACGATGTTCCTGCTCGGGTTGCTCTACGTCGTCTTCGTCGGCGCCCTCATCGCCCTGGGCGTGCGGGCGCTGAGCGTGCTGCTGATCGCCGGTGTCATGCTTCTGGCGCAGTACTTCCTGTCCGACCGCATCGCCCTGTTCGCGATGGGCGGGCGGGAGGTCTCGCCCCAGGAGGCTCCCGAACTGCACGGCCTGATCGACAGGCTCTGCGCGATGGCCGACATGCCCAAGCCGAGAGTGGCCGTCGCCGACTCGGACGTGCCCAACGCCTTCGCCACGGGACGCAACCAGAAGAAGGCCGTCGTCTGCGTGACGACAGGCATCCTGCGACGGCTGGAGCCGGAGGAGCTGGAAGGCGTCCTGGCCCACGAGCTGTCCCATGTGGCGCACCGCGACGTCGCGGTCATGACGATCGCCTCCTTCCTCGGCATCGTGGCCGGGCTCATGACGCGGTTCGCTCTCTACTCAGGGCTCGGCAGCCGCCGCGACGGCAACCAGGGCGGGCTGCCCATCGGCCTGATCGTCATGCTGGCCTCGATCCTGGTCTACGCCGTCAGCTTCCTGCTGACGCGCGCTCTGTCGCGCTACAGGGAGCTGGCCGCCGACAGGGCGGGGGCGCTGCTGACGCAGCAGCCGTCCGCGCTGGCCAGCGCGCTGACCAAGGTGAGCGGCGAGATGGCGCGGATCCCGACGCGCGACCTGCGCGAGGCGGAGCCGTTCAACGCCTTCTACTTCGCCCCCGCGCTCAAGCAGGGGCATACGCTGGCGGGTCTGTTCTCCACGCACCCGCCGCTCCAGCGCAGACTGGAGAACCTGGCGAAGATCTCCGCGCAACTCGGGAGGGGCTGACCATGAGCTGGCTCGATGTGATCCTCGGCAGGACCAAGCCGGTCCAGCCTGACCTCGACGCGCTGTTCGCGCTGCCGTCCGCGGCCGTCACCCTGCAGGCCGCCACCGGGCTGGCGCCGACGGGGGTGGGCTCGGTCAGCTACAGGGCGGCCGAGGGAGGGGCGTTCGCCACGCTTCACGGCGACGTCAAGGCGCTGCTCGGCGAGCGGGTGGAGGAGTCGGAGGACGTCTACGGCTACTCCTGGCTGGTGGTCAGGCGCGCGCCCGACGCGCTCTCCGACCTGGTCACCGAGTTGCACGCGGTCAACTCCTCGCTCGAGGACGCGGGCTTCGGCCCTTCGTTGCTGTGCTCGCTGGTGTCCTTCACCGACGCGCAGGGCCGCAGGCTGGCCATCGTCTACCTCTACAAGCGCGGCACGTTCTACCCCTTCGCGCCTCTGGCCGGGCAGCTCAGGGACAACGCGCTCGAACTGCAGGCCCGCGGCGCGCTCACCGGCGAGCTGAAGATCGAGGAGGATCTGTCGCGCTGGTTCCCCGTGTGGGGTGCGCCCGGTCTGTAACCAGGACCCCGGGATGGGGCGTTTGTACGCTTGGTGATGTAATGATCACATGGAGCGACGACTCAGCCTGGCGGCCGCCTGCCTGTTCGCCGTCGTGGCCGTCCTCGTCAGCGCGTGGATGCCGGGCCAGTTCACCAGCCAGGCCCTGGACCTGCACCGCCTGGTCGGTCAGCTGACAGTCGCCGACCAGGAGTGGTCGGCCCTGTTCAGGGCGTGCGACACGGTGGCGGGCCTGGCCTGCATGGCGGGGGTCGCCCTCGTCATCAGGGTGCGCGAGGAGTGGCAGGGCTGGCTGGCGATGGCGGTGTTCGGGCTCTGCACCGCCGTCGGAGGGCTGTTCCCGTTCGACTGCGCCGGCTGCGGAGGGCCGCTCTCCTTCGCCCATCGGGCGCACGTGGCTGCGGGCGTGGCCGCCAACGCCGCCGTGCTGGTGGCCATGGTGGTGCTGAGCGCGCGATGGCGCAGCACGTTCACCTGGCTGCTCACCATGGCCACGTGCGCGGCCACCATGGCCACGCTCGTCGCCGACGCGGTGGGCAGGTATGCGGGACTCGCCCAGCGCGTGCAGGTCACGCTCGTCGCCGTCTGGCTGCTCTACCTGGCCGCGAGGCTGCTGGTCGAGGCCACGCCCTCCCCGGACAGCGGCCCCGTCCATGTCGTCGACGAGGGGTCGGGCCATGTCGTGCTGCTCAGCTCGGGGCCGGCGGGCGCGTGGTACCAGTGGGAGGCCGTCGCCGAGGGACTTCGCGAGGGGCACCGCGTCCTCCGCTTCGACCGGCCAGGTCTCGGGCTCAGCCCCGCCGTGCCCACCCCGCCCACCCTGTACGGCGAAGCCGCCCGCCTGGCCGCGCTCGTGCCCGGCTCCGAACGGGCGACCGTCGTGGCGCGCTCGGTCGCCGCCTGGCACGCCGAGGCCTTCGCCAGGCTGCATCCGCTGCGCGTGGCCCGTCTCGTCCTCGTCGATCCCGCGTGCGGGCGGGGTCCGAACATCGCGTGGGCGGGCGGCCTGCGCGCGTGGGCGCCCGCCCTCGGCGCCACGTGGGGGGTCACCGCCCTGGCCAGGACGCTGGGCTGGCTGGCGCACACCTTCCGCACCGGGCTCGCCGACCCCTACGGCGTCTACCGCACGGGCAGGGTGGTCGCTGCCGCGGCGGGGGAGTGGCTGGCGAAGGGCGAGATGGCGGCGGACCTGGAGGAGGTCAGGCGGGAGCATCCGTTCCCCTCCGTGCCTGTCACGGTGATCAGCACGGGGGGCCAGTGCGCGGCGCGGCTGGCGGAGGACCTGGGAGCGCGCCTGGTCGTGGTGGCGGGCGAGGCGGAGCGGCGCGCCGCGGTGGTGGAGGCCTGCCAGGAGCCGCGCGTGCCGGGCTAGCCGCGTCTGCCCCGAGATGGCACGATCGGCGTGAAGTCGGGCAGGCACAGGGAGGCGGGCATGGTGGACTGGACCCACGAGCGGTACGCGGCGGCTGCGGTCACGCAGATCGAGCGGATGGCGGGGACCGTCGAGGGCGCCGACTTCACGACGCAGGTGCCGACCTGCCCAGGATGGGACCTGCGGCAGCTGGTGACGCACACCGGCGGGGTCCACCGGTGGGCCGCGCTCATGGTGGGCGAGCTGGCGGCCGAACGGTTCGACAGGGCGGCGCTCGAGGCAGGCTTCGCCGGGCTCGCGGACGAGGAGTTCCCCGGATGGCTCCGCGAGGGGGCGGGGCTGCTGGACGAGGCGCTGACCGCGCACCCTGGCGACGCGCCGATGTGGGCGTGGGGCGGCGACAGGCACGTGCGGTTCTGGTCGCGCAGGCAGCTCCACGAGACCGTGGTGCACCACGCGGACGCCGCGCTGGCCCTGGGCGTGACACCCGACATCCCCGAGGACGTGGCGGTCGACGGGGTGGAGGAGTTCCTCGACATCCTGCCGTACGCCAGATGGCGCCCCGAGGTGCGCGAGCTCACAGGCGACGGAGAGACGATCTCGTGGAGGACGGGCTCGGGCGCGGCGTGGCTGATCACGCTCGGGCCCGAGGGGTTCGCCTACGAGCGCTCGGCGGCGCGGGCGAGCGCCACGCTGCACGCCGACACCGCCGCCGAGCTGCTGCTGCTGATCTGGCGCAGAGGCGAGCTCGAGCGGCAGCGCATGGACGGCGAGACCAAACTGTTGCGATGGTGGGCAGACCATTCCATGATCTAGTCAAGCGGCCGGGTCGATCCATCAGCCCGCCGGGGCGTGATGGTGACATGTCTCACATGATCAGACTGACACACGCGCTCGCGGCCTCGGCCGTCGTGTTCGCGGGAATGGGCATGCTCGGCGGGCTCGCCAGGGCGGCGACCGCGGAACCTGCGAGGGTGGTTGTGGACGAGACGAGCAAACGGATCTCGGTGGTCGGAGAGGGCGTCATCTCCGCCACTCCCGACGTCATGCGCCTGTCGGCGGGCGTCGAGGTGCGCGCGGCCAGCGCGGGCGAGGCGTTCAAGGCCGTCAGGGCGGCCGCGGCCAAGCTCACGAAGGCCCTGCTCGAGGCGGGGGTGGCCGCCAAGGACCTGCGGACGAGCGAGCTCTCCCTCGGCCCCGAGTACGAGACCTATCCGAAGGTGTCGGGCTACCGGGCCTCCCAGGGGGTCGAGGCGGTCGTGCGCGACCTGAACAAGGCCGACCGGATCATCGACGCCGCCGTCGCGGTCGGTGAGGAGGTCAGGCTCAACGGGGTCTCCTTCGAGGTGTCCGATCCCGCCGCGCTGCTCAGGAAGGCCCGAGCCGCCGCCTTCAACGACGCCCAGACCAAGGCGAGGCAGTTCGCCGAGCTGGCGGGGCGAAGGCTCGGCGAGGTCGTCCTCATCAGCGACGAGGTCGTGGGAGGGCCGCAGCCCATGGCCTTCGCGGGAGCGGCCGCCGAGGACAGGTCCTCGGTGAGCCCCGGACAGCAGAACCTCTCGGTCCACGTCCGGGTCGTCTACTCACTCGTCTAGGGCGCCAGGAGCCCGGCCCTCGCTCGTCGGGGGCCGGGCGGCGACGGGTGCTACGGCAGGGCCAGCATGCGGTCCAGGGCGACCTTGGCCCAGTGGGTGGTGTCGGCGTCGACCGTGATCTGGTTGACGACCTCGCCGAGCACCAGCGACTCCAGCGCCCACACCAGGTGCGGCAGGTCGATGCGGTTCATGGTCGAGCAGTAGCAGACCGTCTTGTCGAGGAACGAGACGCTCTTGTCGGGGAACATCTGCCCGAGGCGCTTGACCAGGTTCAGTTCGGTGCCGACCGCCCACTTCGAGCCCGCGGGGGCCTCGGCGAGCTTCTTGATGATGTACTCCGTCGAGCCCACGTGGTCGGCTTTGAGCACCACCTCGTGCTTGCACTCGGGGTGGACCAGGACGTTGACGCCGGGGATGCGGCGCCGTACGTCGTCGACCGAGTCGGCGGTGAAGCGGCCGTGCACCGAGCAGTGGCCCTTCCACAGGATGATCTTCGCCCTGCGCAGCTCCTCGGCGGACGGCGGCCTGTGCGGGTTGTAGACCAGGCAGTCCTCGAGCGACAGGCCCATCTCCAGCACGGCGGTGTTGCGGCCCAGGTGCTGGTCGGGCAGGAAGAGCACCTTCTCGCCCTGCTCGAAGGCCCACTCCAGCGCCCGCTTGGCGTTGGAGGAGGTGCACACCGTGCCGCCGTGCCTGCCGCAGAAGGCCTTGATGTCGGCGCTGGAGTTCATGTACGTGACAGGCACCACGGTGTCGGCGACGCCGGCGTCCTCGAGGATCTCCCACGCCTCCTCGACCTGGTCGAAGGTGGCCATGTCGGCCATCGAGCACCCCGCGGCCAGGTCGGGCAGGATCACCTGCTGCGCGTCGCCGGTGAGGATGTCGGCCGACTCGGCCATGAAGTGCACGCCGCAGAAGACGATGTACTCCGCCCCGGGACGGGCGGCGGCCTGCTGCGCCAGCTTGAAGGAGTCGCCGGTCACGTCGGCGAACTGGATGACCTCGTCACGCTGGTAGTGGTGGCCGAGGACGAACAGCCTGTCGCCCAGCGCCTCCTTGGCCTTGCGCGCACGCTCCACCAGTCCGGGGTCGGAGGCGGCGGGAAGCTCGCCAGGACAGTCGACCCCCTTCTCGCTGTGCGGATCGGTGTCCTGCCCGAGGACGAAGAGCGGCAGCCCAGTCTGGGTGGCCATGGCCGTACCCCCTTATCGTCGAAGTGACGACTAATGATGACACACGCCTTGGGGGGATTTATTCCGGGTCCTTGGCCACAACCTCACGTCAGCGGAATGCATAGCGGTCGCCGGGTGTTGATAGCGTCTAAGTAGGACGTCAGAAACAGACAGCCGTGACACTGCGGCTGATCCAGACGCGGGAGTCAGCACATGACGGTTGAGAGCAGCGAGACCACGACGCAGGGCCTGGTCCTGACCGACGCGGCCGCGGCCAAGGTCAAGAGCCTGCTGGAGCAGCAGGGTGAAGAGGGCCTGCAGCTGCGCGTTGCCGTGCAGCCGGGTGGCTGTTCCGGCCTGCGCTACCAGCTCTTCTTCGACGACCGTTCGATGGACGGCGACATCGTCTCGGACTTCGACGGTGTGGGTGTCGTGACCGACAGGATGAGCGCGCCCTACCTGATCGGCGCCACCATCGACTTCGTCGACACGATCGAGAAGCAGGGCTTCACCATCGACAACCCCAACGCCACGGGCTCCTGCGCCTGCGGCGACTCGTTCAACTAGCCGAACGCCGCAGGGTCCCGTCCGTCTTTGTGCGGGCGGGACCTTCGCGTATTCTCTTGGGGCTCATTGGCTTGCTGACAACGAGGAAGAAGAATCCCGTGCGCATCGCCGTCACCGGCTCCATCGCGACAGACCATCTGATGACCTTCCCCGGCAGCTTCGGGGACCAGCTCATCGCCGATCAGCTCGACCGGGTATCCCTGTCGTTCCTCGTCGACGACCTGCAGGTCAGGCGTGGTGGTTGCGCGGCCAATATCACCTTCGGCATGGGCTGTCTCGGCCTCGGCCCGATCCTCGTGGGCGCGGTCGGCGCCGACTTCGCCGACTACCGCTCGTGGCTCGAGCGGCACGGGGTCGACTGCGAGTCGGTGCACGTCTCCGAGACCCACCACACCGCGCGCTTCCTGTGCACGACCGACGAGCACCACAACCAGATCGCCTCCTTCTACACCGGCGCGATGGCCGAGGCGCGGTTGATCGAGCTGAAGCCCATCGCCGACCGCGTCGGCGGGATCGACCTGGTGCTGATCAGCCCCAACGACCCCGACGCGATGCTGCGCCACACCGACGAGTGCCGCCAGCGCGGCATCCCGTTCGCCGCAGACCCCTCCCAGCAGCTGGCCCGCATGTCGGGCGAGCAGATCCGCCAGCTGGTCGACGGCGCCGCCTACCTGTTCTCCAACGACTACGAGAAGGGCCTCATCGAGCAGAAGACCGGCTGGTCCGACGCCGAGGTCCTCGACAGGGTCGGCGTGCGCGTCACCACCCTCGGGCCCAAGGGCGCGGTGATCGACCGCAAGGGCGAGCCGTCCGTTCACGTGACCCCCGCGCCGGAGCTGGGCAAGGCCGACCCCACGGGCGTGGGCGACGCGTTCAGGGCCGGGTTCCTGTCCGGCGTGGCCTGGGGCCTGACGCTGGAGCGGGCGGGGCAGGTCGGCAACCTCACCGCCACGCACGTGCTGGAGCGCGTGGGCTGCCAGGAGTACGAGCTGAGCCAGAAGGTCTTCCTCGACCGCTTCGCCGCCGCCTACGGGCAGCAGGCCGCCGACGAGGTGGCCGCGCACATCCGCTGCCACCACGCCTGATCCTTCTCCTGCCTTACGGCACGCGAAACAACGGCCACCGGGGTCACCGGTGGCCGTCCGTCCCTCACGCGTGCTCCAGCGGGACCGCGCTGCCCGCCGTCACGCCGGGCCGCGAAGGCGTTCAGGGCGCGTAGATGCGGTGCATGAACTCGGCGAGCTGGTCGTCCGGCAGGTGCTTGGCCAGGTCGGCCTCGCTGATCATGCCGATGATCCGGTGGTTGTCGATCACGGGCAGGCGCCTGATCTGGTTCTCCTCCATGCGCGTCAGGGCCTCCTCGACCGTGGCGTCCGCCGCCACCCAGACCAGCCCTGTGGCCATCTGAGCGGCCGTCACCGTGGAGGGGTCGTGCCCCTCGGCGACGCACTTCACGACGATGTCGCGGTCGGTGATGATGCCCTTCAGCCTGTCGTCCTCGCCGCAGATGGGCAGCGCGCCGACCTTCATGTCGCGCATCATCTGCGCGGCCCTGTCCAGGGTCTCGTGGGCGGCGATGCACTCCACGCCCGGGTTCATGAGGTCGCGCGCGGTCTCGTGCGGATGTCCGCTGGTCATCTGAATCCCCCCGAAGTCGATGACTTTCCGTCGGGGATGTACCCATCTACGCGCGGCTCACGACCCCTGGCCGCGTGGCCGTCCGGTCAGTAGTTGCGGCGCACGTGGATCGCCCAGCCGCCGCCGGGCAGCTCGTAGGTTCCCACGTGCGGATGCGACTTGAGCCTGCACCAGGCGGGCACGTCGGTGAAGGCGGCAGGATCGTCGGCCAGGACGGCGACGACGGCGTTCAGCGGCACGAAGTTGATCTGCTCGGCGAGCATGATGATCGGGATCGGGCACTTCTTGCCGAGCGCGTCGATGGTCAGGGCCGGCTGAGCTGCGACTGTCATGCGACTCCTGCGTCTTGACGGATCCGGCGCACCACGTCGGGAAGGACGGTCAGGAACCTGTCGACCTCGGCCGCGGAAGCGCCCCTGGGCAGCGATACCCGGACGTTTCCATGCGTAAGCACGCCCATCGCCTCCAAAACATGCGATGGACGAAGCGTACTAGCCGTGCACGAGCTGCCGGACGATACGGCGAAGCCGGCCTTGTCGAGCTCGGTCAGCAGCGCCTCGCCGTCGACGTAGAGGCAGGAGAAGGTCACGATGTGCGGCGCCCTGTCGACGGGGTCGCCGATGACCTCCACGTCGGGCACCACCTGCGGCACCCGCTCCCTGATGACGTCGACGAGGGCGGACAGGCGGGCGTTGTCCCTCTCGGCCTCCTCCTTGACCGCCACCAGCGCGGCGGCGGCCGCCACGACCGCGGGGACGTTCTCGAAGCCCGGCACCCTCCGGCGCTCGCGCTCGTCCTCGGGCAGGAAGGAGCGGAACCTGGTTCCCTTCCGCACGGCCAGCACCCCCACCCCCGCGGGCCCTCCCCACTTGTGCGCGCTGGCCGTCAGCACCGACCAGCCCTGGGGGATCGGCAGGCGGCCCGCGCTCTGGGCGGCGTCGACCAGCAGCGGCACGCCGTGCTCCCTGCAGATCGCGGCCGCCCGCTCCACCGGCTGCAGCGTGCCGACCTCGTGGTTGGCCGTCTGCAGGCAGGCCAGGGCGGTGCCCTCCATGGCGACGGCCGCGCCGAAGGCCGCCAGATCCACGCGACCTGCCAGGTCGACGCCCACGGTGCTCACCATGCCGCCCTCGCCCTCGTGGACGGCGGCGGCGTGCAGGACGCTGGAGTGCTCCACCGCGCTGGTCACGAGGTGACGCCCTGCCCTGCGCCTGCCGTGTAGGGTGCCGAGCACGCCGAGATGCACGGCCTGCGTGCCCGAGGAGGTGAAGGAGACCTCGTCGGGCCTCGCGCCCAGCGCCTCGGCCACCTCCGTGCGGGCCTGCTCCAGCAGCAGGTGAGCACGGCGGGCCTGGCCGTACAGGCGCGCCGGGTCGGCCCAGCCCGCATCCATGGCAGTTATCAGCGCTTCACGCGCTCGGGGGTGCAGCGGCTCGGTCGATGCCGCGTCGAAGTACGCCACATCGAGACATTAACGGGGGCGAGCGGGGAGCCGACCACCCCCCACGCTAATGTGTCTGCAATCAGCTGTGCATATGGAAATACGAGCGCCCAGGAGAGACTCCTGGGCTTCATCTGTGGGGTAGGCGATCCGTGAGTCCGACCCGCCGTACTGAGCGGCGTCCGTTGGGCCGGCGCAGAGTGTCCAGCGCCGCCGGTTTGGCGTTGCTGCTGGCCTCCGCGACGGCTTGTGCAAATGACGTGCCCGAGGCCAACTGGTCGCGTGGCCTCCTGCCGGAGAGCGTCACCAAGCAGGGCGAGACCGTCACGAACCTGTGGAACGGGGCGTGGATCGCGGCTCTGGCCACGGGACTCGTCGTCATCGTCCTGATCATCTGGGCGTGTGTCTTCCACCGCAGGCGCAAGAACTCGGCCGAGCTCCCTCCGCAGGTCCGCTACAACCTGCCGATCGAGATCCTCTACACGCTCGTGCCGCTCGTCATGGTGTCGGTGTTCTTCTTCTTCACCGCCCGTGACGAGACCGAGATCCTCAAGACCTCGGCCGCGCCCGCCGTGACAGTCCACGTGGAAGGTTTCCAGTGGAGCTGGCGCTTCACCACCGACGCCGGCGGCAAGACCGCCAAGGTCGTCGGCATGCCGGTGAGCGACTACCAGGCGGCCCAGGCGCCGGAGCTGGTGCTCCCGGTGAACACCCAGGTCCAGTTCAAGCTCGACGCCGACGACGTGATCCACTCGTTCTGGGTCCCCGCGTTCATGTTCAAGCGTGACGTGATCCCCGGCATCTCCGGCGAGAAGAACAAGTTCGAGATCACCACGCTGAACAAGCCCGGCACCTACGCGGGCCGCTGCGCCGAGCTGTGCGGCGTCGACCACAGCCGCATGCTCTTCAGGGTGAAGCTCGTCTCGCAGGCTGAGTTCGACCAGTACATGACGACCCAGGCTGGGAGCCCCCAGTGACCGCCATTCAAGCACCACCCGTCACGGCGCCGCCGACCCGCAAGGGCCTGGTGATCGCCAAGTGGATGTCCTCCACCGATCACAAGATCATCGGGCATCTCTATCTGATCACGTCGTTCATCTTCTTCCTGATCGGCGGCGTGATGGCGCTGATCATGCGGGCCGAGCTGGCGCAGCCTGGGCTGCAGCTCACCACCAACGAGCAGTTCAACCAGCTGTTCACCATGCACGGCACGATCATGCTGCTGATGTTCGCGACGCCGCTGTTCGCCGGCTTCGCCAACGAGCTGATGCCGCTGCAGATCGGCGCGCCCGACGTGGCCTTCCCCCGCCTGAACATGGTCAGCTACTGGCTCTACCTGTTCGGCAGCATCATCGCGGTCAGCGGCTTCCTGACCCCGAACGGCGCGGCCAGCTTCGGCTGGTTCGCCTACACCCCGCTGTCGAACGCGATCAGCTCGCCCGGCATCGGCGGCGACCTGTGGATCATGGGTCTGGCCCTGTCCGGTCTCGGCACCATCCTCGGCTCGGTGAACTTCATCACCACGATCATCTGCATGCGCGCGCCCGGCATGACGATGTTCCGTATGCCGATGTTCACCTGGAACATCCTGCTGACCAGCATGCTCGTGCTGATGGCCTTCCCCGTGCTGGCCGCCGCGCTGCTCGCGCTGGAGGCCGACCGCAAGCTCGGCACCCACATCTTCGCCCCCGAGACCGGTGGCGCGATGCTGTGGCAGCACCTGTTCTGGTTCTTCGGACACCCCGAGGTCTACATCATCGCGCTGCCGTTCTTCGGCATCGTGACGGAGATCCTCCCCGTCTTCAGCCGCAAGCCGCTGTTCGGCTACATCGGCCTGGTCGCCGCCACCATCGCGATCGCCGGTCTGTCGATCACCGTGTGGGCCCACCACATGTTCGCCACGGGCCAGGTCCTGCTGCCGTTCTTCTCGTTCATGACGTTCCTCATCGCGGTGCCGACGGGCGTGAAGTTCTTCAACTGGATCGGCACGATGTGGCGAGGCCATCTGAGCTTCGAGTCGCCGATGCTGTTCTCGATCGGCTTCCTGATCACCTTCCTGCTCGGTGGCCTGACCGGCGTCATCCTGGCCTCGCCGCCGCTCGACTTCCAGATCAGCGACAGCTACTTCGTCGTGGCCCACTTCCACTACGTGGTCTTCGGCACGGTCGTGTTCGCGATGTTCGCGGGCTTCTACTTCTGGTGGCCGAAGTTCACCGGCAAGATGCTCAACGACAGGATGGGCAAGGTCCACTTCTGGCTGCTGTTCATCGGCTTCCACACGACCTTCCTGGTGCAGCACTGGCTGGGCGTGGTGGGCTTCCCCCGCCGCTACGCCGACTACGCCCCGACCGACGGCTTCACCGACCTGAACCTCATCTCGTCGGTGGGCGCCTTCATCCTCGGCGCCTCGACGCTGCCGTTCTTCTACAACGTCTGGAAGACCTGGCGCAGCGCGCCGAAGGTCACCGTGGACGACCCGTGGGGCTACGGCGGCTCGCTGGAGTGGGCCACCTCCTGCCCGCCGCCGCGGCACAACTTCACCTCGCTGCCCCGCATCAGGTCCGAGCGCCCCGCGTTCGACCTCCACTACCCGCACGTGTCGGCCAAGCCTCTGGAGGGTGAAGCCCGATGAAGGTCCAGGGTTGGCTGTTCCTGCTCTGCGGACTGTTCTTCGCCGGCGTCGACGTCGTCTACTGGTTCTGGTCCAGGGAGCCCGTCGGCACCACGGCCATGGCCATCTCGGTCGGCTTCGCGTTCATGATCGGCTACTACCTGATGTTCACGGCCCGCCGCATCGGCGCCCAGCCGGAGGACAACAAGCAGGCCGAGATCAGCGACGGCGCCGGTGAGATCGGCTTCTTCAGCCCGAGCAGCTGGTGGCCGCTGTTCGTCTGCCTCGCGGCGGCGTTCGCGTTCGTCGGCTTCGTGATCGGCATGTGGATGTTCCTGATCGGCGTCTTCATGGTGATCATGGCGATGGTCGGATTCGTCTTCCAGTACTACCGGGGTCACTTCTCCCACTGACCCATCCACGCTGAAGCGGGTGCCCTTGTCCAAGGGCGCCCGCTTTTGGCGTTTTTTACCGCGCACCGGATATGGCAAAACGGTTACGGAGGGTAGTAACGGGGCCTGAGGGATTGCGGAGAGGGGAGTTCTCGTGGGGCGGTTGACTCATGGATCGGCTGGTGTTCTTGCCCTCGCCGTACTGACCGGTTGCGCGGGGAGCGAGAAGCCCGAGGGGCAGGCCACGCCGAGCGCCGCGCCACCGGCGGCGAGCGTCCATGTGCTGCCCGCCGACAAGGCGGGCAACGTGCCGACCGACCAGACCGTGCTCGTGGCGGCCCGGGGAGGCACGCTGCGGAGCGTCACCGTCACCGGCAAGGCGGGCACCCTGACGGGCGAGCTCAGCGCGGACGGCACGCAGTGGCGCAGTGAGCGCTACGCCACCCCCGGCGCCTCGTACACCGTCACCGCGCTCGTGGCCAACCCCGTGGGCCAGACGACGCGGACCACGACCACGTTCTCCACGGTCAAGGCCGACAGCACCTTCGGCATCGAGTACATCGCCCCGCACAAGGACGACACGGGACTGACCGTCGGCGTCGGCATGCCGATCATGATCACCTTCGACAAGGACATCACCGACCGCGTCTCGGTCGAGCGCAACCTCGTCGTGAAGACCTCCAAGCCGGTCGAGGGCGCCTGGCACTGGTTCGACGACAGGCACGTCGACTTCAGGCCGAAGAAGTACTGGCCCGCGCACACCAGGGTCCGCCTCGAGGCGCGCCTGGCCGGCGTGCGCGGCGGGGAGGGCATGTACGGCAAGCGCGACCACGTCCTCGACTTCAAGATCGGCAGAGAGCAGATCACCAGCGGGAGCACGCAGAACCACGTGCTGAAGGTGAAGCGCGACGGCAGGCTCGTCAGGGAGATGCCGATGAGCGCCGGCCAGGGCGGGGCGTGGAAGTACTACACGACCTCCGGCATCCACCTGGCGATGTCCAGGGAGCCGGTCACCATCATGACCTCTCCTGGCATCGGTCCAGGCCAGTCCGGCTACTACCGCCTGACCGTCTACAACACCGTCCGCATCTCGAACTCCGGCGAGTACGTCCACAGCGCGCCGTGGTCGGTGGGCTCGCAGGGCCGCGCCAACGTGAGCCACGGCTGCGTGAACGTCAGCCCTACCAACGCGGCGTGGTTCATCAAGAACACGCTGATCGGAGATCCGATCATCATCACCGGCTCGCCGCGCAGGCTGGAGCCGACCAACGGCTGGGGCCACTGGCAGGAGGACTGGAAGCAGTGGCTGCAGTGGAGCTCGGTGAAGTCGGCGATCACCGAGTCGCTCTAGGTGCGGCCCCGCCGCCCGCCCCGCCGGGCGGGCGGCGGGTTTCCCCGGCGAAGATCAGCCGAGCGGCAGGCTGGCGTGCACGGAGCGGCCGTCCGCGGTCGTGAGGGTGCCGCCGAGCAGAGCGGCGCGTTCGCGCATGCTGAGGCCAGGCGCTCTGGAGGGGCCGTCGTCGGTCACCAGGACCTCCAGGAAGCCCGGACGCCATCGGAGGGTCACTCTGGCACAGGTGGCCGACGCGGCGCCGCTGAGGGCCTCCTGGACGATCCGGTAGGCCGACAGCTCCACGCCGGGGGCGACGGGGGCGGCGCGACCGTCCTGGACGAACTCCACCCGCAGGCCGGTACGGCGGGCGTCGTCGAGGAGGTCGGGCAGGTCGGTCAGGCGCGGCTGCGGCGTCCTGGAGGGCGGGACCCCGGTGAAGGCGCTCAGCACGCCCAGCATGCGCTGCAGCTCGCCCAGGGCCTGGCGGCCCGACTCCTCGGCCTCCTTCAGCGTGTCCGTGGCCCTCAGGGCGTTCTTCTCCATGGTCATGCGGCCCGCGCCGACCCCCAGGGTCATGACGCTGACGTGGTGGGCCACCACCTCGTGCAGCTCCTGGATGATCCTGGCCCGCTCGACGGTCTCGCGGGCGGCCAGGCGCTCGGAGGAGAGCGTGGCCGCCAGGCGGAGGCGGGAGCGCAGCAGCAGGAGCGCGACGGGACACAGGACGACCGTGGCGGCGGTGGCCAGCCAGGTCAGAAGAGGCGGCATGGCCGGGAGCGTAGGCCCCGGTCAGGAGGTTGACATCCGCTTGGCGGCGGATCTTCGCTCCACCGCCGTGCGGACCGTAGGGGCCTGGCGGCCTACGCGGGCGTCAGCGTGCGGCTGACCTCGATCCAGCGGTCGAGGGTCGCGGCGGCGCGGCCGGAGTCGACGGCCTGGACCGCGCGGGCGTAGCCGTCGATCATCGCCGAGTCGAGGTCGTCGCCGGGGCCGTCGGCGGCCACCAGGGCGGCGGCGGCGTTCAGCAGGACGGCGTCGCGGATGGGCCCCGTCTCGCCGCGCACCAGGTCGTGCACGGCCTGGGCGTTGAAGGCGACGTCTCCGCCGCGCAGCGCGCCGGCCTCGGCTCGCGCGATGCCGAGCACCGCGGGGTCGAAGACCGTCTGCGTCGCGGCGCCGTCGCGCACCACCCACACCGTGGAGGTGGTGGCGATGGTGAGCTCGTCGAGCCCGTCGTCGCCGCGGAAGACCAGGGCCGAGACGCCGCGCTCGGCGAAGACGCCGGCCAGGACGGGCAGCATGCGCGCGTCGTAGACGCCGATGGCCTGCGCGGAGGGGCGGGCGGGGTTGGTCAGCGGGCCGAGGAAGTTGAAGACCGTCGGCACGCCGAGCTCCTTGCGCGGCGGGCCAGCGAAGCGCAGCGCGGGGTGGTAGACGGGCGCGAAGCAGAACGCGATGCCCGCCTCGGCCGCCACCCTGGCGGTGGACTCGGGCGGCAGGTCGAGCCTGATGCCGAGGTACTCGAGGACGTCGGCGGCGCCGCACGAGGAGGAGGCCGCGCGGTTGCCGTGCTTGACCACCCGCACGCCCGCTGCGGCGGCCACTATGGCGGCCATGGTGGAGACGTTCACCGTATGGGCGCGGTCGCCGCCCGTGCCGACGATGTCGACGACGGGCCCTTCCACCTTCAGCGGGGTCGCCAGCTCCAGCATCGTCCGCGCCAGGCCGGTCACCTCGGCGACGGTCTCGCCCTTGGCGCGCAGCGCGATCGCGAACCCGGCGATCTGGGCGGGCGTGGCCGACCCGGACATGATCTCCCGCATCGCCCACGCCGTCTCGTCGGCGGTCAGGTGTTCCCCCGAAAGGAGGGCCGACAGCAGCGCGGGCCAGGTGGTGCGAGCGTCCATGGAGAACCTACTTCGCGTTGAGTCGGGTGGCGGAGCGCTGCCTCATGAGCCCGGCGACGGCGTCGGCCAGGGCGATCGGCTCCAGCGGCTGCGAGACGACGGCGTCGGCGCGCGACCAGTTGGCCAGCCAGCGGTCGTCCCTGCGCGCGACGAGCAGCAGGATCGGCGGGCAGTCGTAGACCTCGTCCTTGGCCTGCTTGCTGACGCCCATGCCGCCTGCGGGCTGGGTCTCGCCGTCGAGCACGGCCACGTCGACGGTGCCGGAGTCGAGCAACTGCAGGACCTTGGGCTGGGTGGCGCACTCCACGATCTCCACCAGCGGGACGTCGGCCGCGGGACGGCGCCCGATGGCCTGCCGTACCTGCTCGCGGGTTCCCGCGTCGTCGCTGTAGACGAGGACCCTCATCGTGTCGTCGGTGCTCACGGTCGCAGCTCACTATCGGTGGTAGCGGTATGGTCACCTGGGATCGTACCGGTGCCCCTGCACAGATACCCAGGCCGCCGGGCTCGGCGGGCGTTTTGCCCTAATTGTTCCAGGTTGAGGGCAGGTTCGGACCCACTAACGGGGGGTCGTGCGGCGACCCGACCACTGGAGCCGCAATAATGCTGCCCGTGGCGACAGCATCCGCAATTACAACGACGACGACAGCTCATTCGTCCCGCAGGCCCAATCTGGTCAGCGTCGGGACGATCGTGTGGCTGTCCTCTGAGCTCATGTTCTTCGCGGCGCTGTTCGCGATGTACTTCACCATCCGGTCAGTGAGTCTCGGCGAGGGCAAGCCCTGGCCCGAGGCGCATCTCAACGTTCCGTTCTCTACGGTCAACACGATCATCCTGGTCCTGTCGAGTGTGACGTGTCAGCTTGGCGTGTGGGCCGCGGAAAAGGGTCAGGTCGGCAAGCTCCGCTTCTGGTACTTCGTCAGCTTCCTCATGGGCGCCGTCTTCGTCGGCGGCCAGATCTACGAGTACATGCAGCTCGCCCACGAGGGCGCGACGCTCTCCGCGAACCCGTACACCTCGGTGTTCTACCTGACCACGGGCTTCCACGGGCTTCACGTGACCGGTGGTCTGATCGCGTTCCTGTTCATGCTGGGACGCACGTACGCCGCGAAGCGCTTCACGCATGAGCAGGCGACCAGCGCGATCGTCGTGTCGTACTACTGGCACTTCGTTGACGTCGTCTGGATCGGCCTTTTCGCGACCATCTACATCATCCAGTAAGGAAACGGGGATCTCTGTGACTAGGATCACCGCTCGGCGGCGGCATCCGCTCGCGAGATACGCCGTCCTGCTTTTCGCGTTGGCGCTGGTCGGGGGGGTGTACACCCTCCTCTCGCCGGCCAGCAGGCCGGCAGACGCCGCTCTGGCGTCCGGCAAGGCCGACGACGTCGCAGAAGGCAAGAGCCTCTTCCAGGCGCACTGCTCGAGCTGCCACGGCCTCAATGCTGAGGGCACGTCCACCGGTCCCACGCTCGTCGGCGTGGGCGCGGCGGCGGTCGACTTCCAGGTGAGCAGCGGCCGCATGCCGGCCGCCAACCCTGGCGCCCAGGCGCCGCGCAAGCCCGTCGCGCCGTGGGTCAACGAGGACACCACCCGCCAGCTGGCCGCCTACGTGCAGTCGCTCGGCGGCGGGCCCGTCGTCCCCGACAAGAACGCGGTCGACCCCGCGCAGGGCAACGTCGCCAGGGGCGGCGAGCTCTTCAGGGCCAACTGCATCCAGTGTCACAACTGGACCGGCGCGGGCGGCGCGCTCACACTGGGCAAGTACGCGCCCAACCTGAACGAGGCGACGCCCACCCAGATCTACGAGGCGATGGCCACGGGACCGCAGGCGATGCCGGTCTTCAACGACTCCACGATCACGCCCGAAGAGAAGCGGGACATGATCGCTTACATCACGGACGTGCGGGAGCAGACCGACCCCGGCGGCTTCGGCCTGGGCCGCATCGGCCCGGTCACCGAGGGCCTCGTCGCATGGCTCGTGGGTATCAGCGCCCTCGTACTGGCCGCCATCTGGATCACCGCTAAGAAGCGACAGGCGTCATGACAGACAACGAACATGAGATCGAGCAGCCGGACGAGCGCGTCCCCAAGCGCGTGATCGGCACCCCTCCGCCGGGAAGCACGATGATCCCCGCCGAGGAGAAGAAGGACGACGACGAGGTTCCCGGCGTCTACTACCCCGACGAGGCCAAGGCTCGCAAGGGCGAGAGGATCGTGGCGCTCTGCTTCACGATCACCGCCCTCGCCGGCATCGTGTTCATCGTCAACTACGTGGTCTTCCAGGTGGGCGACGTCGACAGCACGGCGGTCTCCAACCTCGCGCTGGGCGCGCCGCTGACGCTGGCGCTGCTCGGTCTCGCGGCCGGCATCGTCGTCTGGGTCCGCCAGGTCATGCCGAAGTACACGCTGATCCAGGAGCGCCACGAGATGGCGACCGACTCGGCGACCAGGTCCTACGTCTCGGAGACGTTCGTCCAGGGCGCCAAGGAGAGCGGCTTCGTCAAGCGGCCGCTGCTGCGCCGTACGCTGCTGCTGGCCTCGGCCCCGCTGGGGCTGATCCCGCTGGTCCTGCTGCGTGACCTCGACAACTCCAAGATGCCCGCCTCGGCCTTCCACAAGGAGCTGCGGCACACGGTGTGGGGTGGCAAGACCAAGGAGGGCAAGCCGCTCAAGCTGGTCGTCGAGGGCACCGGTCAGCCGATCAGGGCCGCCGACTTCAACTCGCCGGGCGGCATCCTTTCGGTGGTGCCCGAGGGCTACGAGCACGATATGAACGCCCTGGCCAAGGCCACGCTGATCCTGATCAAGTTCAGGCCCGAAGAGATCAAGTCGGGCGTGAACAAGAACTGGACCCACGACGGCATCGTGGCCTACTCCAAGATCTGCACGCACGTCGGCTGCCCCGCGGCCCTGTACGAGCAGACCACGCACCACATCCTGTGCCCCTGCCACCAGTCGACCTTCGACGCGGCAGACGGCGCCAAGGTCATCTTCGGCCCGGCCGCCAGGCCGCTGCCGCAGCTGCCCATCGGCGTCGACGAGCAGGGTTTCCTGATCGCGAAGGGTGACTTCGCCGTGCCGGTCGGCCCCAGCTTCTGGGAGCGCGGCGACGCCGAGGCCAAGGTAAGGGAAGGGGGTCAGGCATGAGCGAGATGACGGCTGTTCCCAAGGCCATCGCGGGTCCTTCGAACTACCTCGACGACCGCATCGGCGCGGGGACCTTCCTCAAGCGCAACATGCGCAAGATCTTTCCCGACCACTGGTCGTTCCTGCTGGGTGAGATCGCGCTCTACTCCTTCATCATCCTGCTGCTGAGCGGGACGTTCCTGACGTT
>NZ_BAAATE010000052.1:0-42093 GCF_039533245.1 Nonomuraea recticatena
AAAACGCTCGGCTGGGAAACCCCAGCCGAGCGTCTCGCTATGCTGCTGGCCGCAGCCAGTTGATCAATCAGTGTTGCGACGACCTCTGGAATTCGCCTGAGGGACGGGGGCTGGCGAGGGCCGGGCGGGAGGGCGCCGCGGCTCCTCGCTCGAACAGCGGCTTTCGCCGGCCGTTACAGGATCGGACCCGGCGCGGGCGGCGGCTCCTCGCCGGGACGGCGACCGGCGGGCGGAACCGGACCGGGGCCGGGAGGCGGGAGCGGCGACTGCGGAGGGAAGTCGTTGCCGACGGTGCCGGGCGGCATCGGCTGGTCGAAGCCTCCGGTGCCAGGGGCGGCCGAGCCCCGCTGGTGCTTGCCTGGCACGTCGCCCCGCCACGCGCCGGTCTCTGTGCCGCGGGACTCGATGAAGTCCTTGAAGCGCTCGAGGTCGCCGCGCACCCGCGCGCGCACGATCTGGAGCCAGTCGCCGACGGTCTCGATGAACCCCTGAGGGTCATAGTCCATCTGCAGCGTGACCCTGGTCGTGGCGTCGTCGAGCCGGTGGAAGGTCACCACTCCGGCCTGGTGCGGCGAGTCCACCGAACGCCAGGCGATGCGCTCGTCCGGGTGCTGCTCGGTGATCTCGGCCTCGAACTCGCGGGTCACCCCCGCGATGTCCACCAGCCACTGGGTGCGGGTGTCGGTCAGCTGTTTGACCGACTCCACGCCCTCCATGAACTGAGGGAAGCTTTCGAACTGTGTCCACTGGTCATATGCGACACGGACCGGGACCCTGACGTCAACTGAATGTTCGATGGTGCTCATGGAGAGATGAGCTGCCCACTCATGCGGACGGCTAACGCCTGCGCCAGAGCCAGTAGAGACCCACGAGCGGCAGGACCAGCGGGATGAACAGGTAGCCCTTGCCGTAGGTGGACCACACTGTGTCGTCAGGGAAGGCCGACGGCGCGAGCAGACTGGCCGTGCCGATCACCAGCACACCCGCCAGCTCGATGCCGAGCGCCCACAGCGCCAGACGGCGCGCGCCACGGGCCAGCGCGACGGTCAGCACGACGTAGACCGCGGCGGCGAAGGCGGACAGGGAGTAGGCCAGCGGCGCCTCGCCGAACCTGGTGAGGATCTGCACGGTCGCCCGAGCCCCCGCGGCCAGCGCGAACAGACCGTAGAGGGCGAGCAGCGCCCGCCCTGGACCCGTGCCGATACCGGTGCCGCCCGTCATGCGACGCCCTGCCAGATCTGCAGCAGGCGGCCCGTCATCACCGCGACCGCGAACCCCGCCACGACCAGGATCGCCGACCCCCACCTGCTCCGCTCGGCCAGGGCGAGGAAGACGCCCGCGGGCGGGATCAGCACGGTGCCTGCGAGATAGCCGAAGAGCGTGGCCTTGTCCTGCGGCCCCTCGCCGCCCGCCACGGTCGCGATCGCCACGCCCGCCTGCGCCAGCAGCGCCACCTCGAGGACGGCGAAGCCGATCAGCAGGACCATGCCCATCGCCCTGTCGCGGATGGCGACGATCAGGCTCACGAGGGTCAGCAGCAGCGCGGCGACGATCACGCAGGTCGCCAGGGTGGTGTTCATCGCGGGACAGGCTATCGCGCGCCCACCCCGGTCCCGATACCTGCCGCGACCACGCTCGTCAGCTGTCGCGGGCATACGATTGACGGAGTGGAACGCATTCTGGTCAGCGCCTGCCTGATGGGGCGCCGTGTCCGTTACGACGGGGGCGCGAAGACCAGCCGCGACGCCCTGCTCGCCGAGTGGCGGGAGCAGGGCAGGCTGGTCCCCTTCTGCCCCGAGGTCGAGGGCGGACTGCCGACGCCGCGCCCCGCCGCCGAGATCGAGGGCGGCGCGGGCGGCGCCGCCGTGCTCGCGGGGGCCGCCCGCGTGCTGACCACCGAGGGCGAGGACGTCACCGGCGCCTTCATGGCGGGGGCACAGGCCGCCCTCGCCGTCGCCACCTCCTTCGGCATCAAGCTGGCCGTCCTCAAGGAGGGCAGCCCGTCATGCGGCGCGCTGTCCGTCTACGACGGCACCTTCCGCGGGCACAGGACCCCCGGGCAGGGCGTCACGACGAGCCTGCTGGAGCTGCACGGCATCAGGGTCTTCACCGAGGACCACGTCGCCGAGGCGGGCGCCTACCTGCGCGCCCTCGAGGCGTAGAGGGCGCCGCCCAGGCTCAGCGCGAGCAGTGTCGCGATGATCCGGTGGTACCAGTCGTTGAGCGGGGTGGACTGCCCGCCGCCGAAGGTGATGGCGACGATGCCGAGCAGCACGCCGCCCAGGGCGATGGCGGGGCCGAGACGCAGTCCGGTCCACGCCCACGGCCTGCCGACGAGCGCGCCGTACGCGCCGGCGAGCAGGGCGCTGCCGCAGACGATCTCGACGATCACGGCGGGCACGACCACGGGCTCGGTGACGGGCCCGATGGCGAAGCCGGTGTGCAGGAGCGCCCCGAGGTAGAAGCTGAGGGCGTAGACGATGGCGAGCGCGCCGAGGCTCTTCCTGAGAGTGTTCACCGCCCCACGGTCGCAACCTCGGGCGCCGGGCGAATCCGCCCCGCGAGGACATCGCGGCTACGCCGCCGGGCGTAGCGGCGGCCTGCGCGCCTTCACCATGTCCGCCCCGCCAGCGCGAGGGCCAGCTGGAAGCGGCTGCGCGCACCGTACCTGTCGAGCAGGACCCGCACCGTGGCGGTCACGGTGCGCTCGCTGACGCCGAGACGGCGGGCCACGACGGCGTCGGTGCACCCCTCGGCCAGGAGTTCGACCACCGCGCGCTCCCTCGCGCTCAGCTCGGGGGGCGCGGCGACCGTCCAGTGCCGCTCGAACATCGCCAGCAGCCCCGCCACCAGCGCGGGCGCCCAGACCTCCAGATGGTCGCCATCGGGGTCGGCGGGGTCGGCGGGGAGCAGGGCCACGCGGCGGTCGACGATGTTGAGCGAGGTCGGCAGCGTCGCGGCACGCCGGTGGTCGCCGTCGATCACCGCCAGGTCGGCGGCGTCCACGCGCGGCGTCGCGGCCCCGACCGGCGCGAGCGTGCGCAGGAGGACCCCGCGCAGGTGGCGCTCTCTTGCGGCGGGCAGCGCGCGCCGCACCGCCTCCTCGTCCACGCTCATCGCGGCGTACATCCCCAGGTGCTCGCGACGCGCCCCGGAGAGCAGCTCGCGGCCCCTGGCCGCCACCAGCCGCGAGGGCACCCGCCGCACCTGCGGCCCTTCCACCCTGCCTGGAGCGAGCACGGCGCCCATTGTCACACGCGGCGTCCCACGCGCCGTCACATGCTCCACGCCTCGTGGACCGTGGTGACCGCGGACGAGGACGGCCTGCCCTCGTTCCACGTGACGGCGGGAGCCCCCGGCACGGCCACGCCGCCGACCGTGATCGAGGCGCTGCGGCACGGCACGAGCTGCATGGACAGGCCGTGACTCACCCCCTGGATCGGGAAGTCAGCGATGCCGACGGGCCTGGCGTCGAGCGGGTCGCCGATCCTGACCGTGAGGTCGCCCGCCCCCGCGAGGGCGCCTCTGAGGGGATCGATCCTGACGTGCACGGCCGCCCGCTCCACGCGTACGGCGGGCCACGACGGCAGCGCCTTGGCCTCGTCGAAGTGCCGCACGAAGTGCTCCTCGATCCAGCGGGCGAGCCGGGGCTCGTCGCCGATCACGCGCAGCCCGCCGGGCGTCCACACCACGAGCGCGGCGCCCGAGCCGTAGCGCGACCAGTCGACCCGCCACACCGAGGCGTAAGCGGTGGGCCGCCCCTCCTCGTACAGGGTCACGAACGGATTGGCCCCGGCCAGGAGCGGCTCGCGGGTCACGTAGGGGTCGGCGGCGGCGGTCCCGCCCATGACGTTCACTCCCATGAGGCCCGCTCCCGCTGTGGCCAGCCCGGCCAGCAGGGCGCGCCTGCGGTTGACGACGATGTTCGGCATGCGCCGATCATGTCCAGGCGCCGGGCGGGGAGAGAAGCGCGTTGCGGATTCCCGCAGCAAGGGCTTGACTCTCACACCGTGTCACGACGTACTGCTGGAGGAATGCACACGATGAACCCTCACGAGGCGGGCTTCGCCCCCGATCTCGCCGACCGTCTGAAGGCCCCCGCCGCCGAGCTGCACGGCCTGGTGATCATGAAGGACAGCAGGCTGGTCCTCGAGCACTACGGCGAAGGTGAGGACCACTCGTGGGGGATCTCCCACGGAGTGGTCGATTTCGGCCCCGACACGCTGCACGACCTGAGGTCGGTGACCAAGAGCGTGGTCAGCCTCCTGTACGGCATCGCCCTGGCCGACGGCCTGGTGCCCGAGCCGCACGAGCCGCTGCTCGCGCACTTCCCCGAATATCCCGACCTTTCGGCCGACCCGCGCAGGGCGGCGCTGAGAGTCGAGCACGCGCTGACGATGACGCTCGGCCTGGAGTGGAGGGAGGATCTGCCCTACACCACGCCCGAGAACAGCGAGATCGCGATGGAGATGGCCTCTGACCGGCACAGGTTCGTGCTGGACCGGCCGATCGTCGCCGAACCTGGCGAGAGCTGGAACTACAACGGAGGCAGCTCGGCCATCCTGGCCAGGCTCGTGGTCAAGGGCGCGGGCGAGCCGCTGCCCGAGTTCGCGCGCAGGCGGCTGTTCGAACCGCTGGGCATCACCCGCTTCGAGTGGATGGCGGGCGACGACGGGGTGCACTCGGCGGCCGCGGGGCTGCGGATGACGCCCCGCGACCTGGCCCTGCTCGGGCAGGCCGTCCTGGAGGGCGGCGCGGGGGTCATCCCCTCCTCGTGGCTGGAGCAGGCGCTGCGCCCGCGCGTGGAGCTGGGCGAGGGCTCGGCCTACGGCTACCAGTGGTGGCTGGGCACCGGTCGGCCGCCGACGCTGTCCGCCAACGGCAACGGCGGCCAGCGGCTCGTCCTCTATCCGGAGCTGGGACTCGTCGTCGCGATGACGGCGGGCCGCTACGACGACCCCGACAGCTGGCGTGCGCCCCAGGCCGTCCTCGACGTGCTGCTCGAGGCGCGCACCGAGGCCTGATCACCGGTGTCAAACGCGGGCGCGGGGGCAGCGGGACAGCATGTTCATCGATCGCGCCGACGCCGGCAGGCGGCTGGCCGTCAGGCTGCTCCATCTGGCGAGTGAGGAGCCCGTGGTACTCGGACTGCCGGAGGGCGGCGTGCCCGTCGCCTTCGAGGTGGCCCGCGAGCTCGACGCGCCGCTGGACGTGGCGGGGGTGTCCGCCGAGGATGAGGGGACAGGGCCAGGAGGCGACGGGGTCGCGCTCGCCGGCCGTACGGTGATCGTGGTCGGCGACGGGCTCGCCTCCGGCTCTACGGCCAGGGCGGCGTGCGCGGCGGCCAGGGCGAGCGGGGCGGCCAGGGTCGTCATGGCGGCTCCCCTGCGGGCGCGGGAGGCCGTCGTGCCCGAGGCCGACGAGGTGGTCTGCCTGATCGAGCCCGAAGGCCCGCGCGCGGTGGGCGAGTGGTACGAGGACTTCGGGCAGGTGACAGAGGCGGACGTGAGCGCCATGCTCGGCAGGGCCGCGACCGCTCCGCGCGCCCGCGACGTCGAGCTGACCGCGCCGCAGGGCGCGGGCGGCATGGTGGTGTTCGCGCACGGCGGCGGCAGCAGCAGGCACAGCCCGCGCAACAGGCGCGTCGCCGCGGCGCTCCAGGAGGCGCGCCTGGGCACGCTGCTGTTCGACCTGACCCGTCCGGAGGAGGACGTCTTCGACGTCCCGCTGCTGGCCAGGCGGTTGAGCGAGACCGTCCGATGGGTGCGGGAGCGGACGCAGGGAGCGCGCATCGGCTACTACGGCGCCAGCACGGGCGCGGCCGCCGCGCTGTGGTCGGCCGCCGAGCTGGGCGACGACATCGCCGCCGTCGTCTCGCGGGGAGGCCGCCCCGATCTGGCTGGTCCACGGTTGGCAGGGGTCACCGCGCCGACGCTGCTCATCGTGGGCGAGCGGGACGAGCCCGTGCTCACGCTCAACCGCTCGGCGCAGGAACGCCTGCGCTGCCCGAACAAGCTGGAGATCGTGCGGGGCGCGACCCACCTGTTCGCCGAGCCCGGCACCCTCGACACGGTGGCCGAACTGGCCCGCGCGTGGTTCGTCAGGCATCTGAACCGCTGAGCTATCTCACGGTAAGCTCGGTGCATGAAAGTGAGCCCGGATCCGAGCACTGACGCCTTCAACAAGGACTGCCCGGGCAGAGAGGTGTTCGACCACGTGACCAGCCGGTGGGGCATCCTCGTGCTGGCGGCGCTGCGCGACGGCCCGCTCCGCTTCTACCAGCTGCGCGACCGCATCGGCGGCATCAGCGAGAAGATGCTCTCGCAGAACCTGCGCGTCCTGACCCGCGACGGGCTGGTGGAGCGCATGGTGGAGCCGGACATCCCACCCAAGGTCTCCTATCGGCTGAGCCCGCTGGGCCAGGAGGGCTCTGCGCCCCTTCGCACCCTGCTCGACTGGATCGCCCTGCGCTCGCCCGACATCCTGCTCGCGCAGAGCCGGCACGACGCGAACCTTTCCCCCCACTCCTGAGTCACATATCGGGGGCCCATTCGCCACGGGGAAAGGACTCGACGCATGCCTGTCGACCTCGACAACGCGCAACCCCTCGCCTGGGACTCGGCCACGCTCGACCCTGACACCAGGGAGATGCTCGACAATTCGCTGTCGCGCTGTTCGTCACCGACCTGGCCTTCGACGATCCCGTCGTGCAGAGCCAGGCGAAGATCGGCATCATCGCGGGTTCGCTGGTGGCGGCGGGGCTGGGCTGGCTGATCTTCAAGCTGGCCTGGAACCAGGGCGGCGTCTGCGCCCCTCCAGGCCTCGAGCCCGATGAGCCGCTGCCGGACACGCTGGCCGTGCCCGTGCACGCGGGCGATCACTCGCGCGGCACCGAGGACGCGGCCGTGACGCTCGTCGAGTACGGCGACTTCGAGTGCCCCTACTGCGGGCGGCTGTACGAGATCCTCGAACGGCTGCGCGAGCGCCGTCCTGACGTGCGGATGGTGTTCAGGCACTTCCCGCTGCGCGAGATGCATCCCCGCTCGCTGCCCGCGGCGCTGGCGGCCGAGGCGGCGGGCGAGGCGGGCAGGTTCTGGGAGATGCACGACGTGCTCTACCGCAACCAGGACCGCCTGGGCGACGCCGAGCTGGAGCGGTACGCCGCCGACCTCGGCGTGCGCCCGTGGACCCGGCCGCGACGAGCACCTGAGGCGGATCGAGGAGGACGAGAGCTCGGGCCTCGACAGCGGGGTGCGCGGCACGCCCACGCTGTTCGTCAACGGCGCGCGCTACACCGGCCCCCTCACGCTGGAGGCGCTGACCAGGGCTCTACGGGATTCGACACCGATGCCGTAGCATCCACGGCTTATGAGCACTGCCACCTCTCTCCTCCCGCTCCTCTACCTCATCCCGACGCTCATCCTCCTGGTCGTCGGCATCGCGCTGACCGCGCGGGCCAGGGCCGAGCACGGCAGAGGCGCGACCCTCGGCCTGGTCGGCTGCGTCGTGCTGCTGGTGGCCGCGATCCTTCAGGGCGGCTACCAGGTCATGATCCCCTCGCTGGTCGAGTCGGGCGGCTTCGAGGTCATCACGATGATGTCCATGATCACCGGCCTGCTGTTCACGGTGCTCAACGTGGTCGGCATCGGGTTGCTGATCTTCGGCGTGGTCGCCCGCCGCGGCGGACCGCAGCCCCAGCAGCAGGCGCAGGGGCAGGGCTGGCAGCAGCCCTACGGCCAGCAGCCTTACGGCCAGCAGCCCCAGTACCCGCAGCAGCAGCAGCACCACCCGCAGCAGCCGCCGCCCGGTCAGTGGCCCTCCAGGTAGTCACCCCAGCCGATCGTCCCCGACGGCAGCGCCCGCGTCGTCGCGTGTCCCGCTCTGAAGGCCCTGCCCAGCCTGCCCGGCACCCGCACCCTGACGATGGGGCGCCGCACCCCCCTCGCGGCCCTCCACCGCTCGGCGAGCTCGGCCATCGTCAGCACCTCGGGGCCGCCGAACTCCTCGATCCCGCCCGAAGGCCCCTGCCCGATCCGGTCCACCAGGCGGGCCGCCACCTCGCGCACGTCCACCGGCTGCGCGCTGATCCCCGCGTCGACCAGCAGCAGGGGCAGCCTGGCGAAGACCTCGTCGACGAACTCGTGGAACTGCGTCGCCCGCACGATCGAGTACGGCACGCCGCCCTCGGCCACGATCCGCTCCCCCTTGAGCTTGGTCATGAAATAGCCCCACGGCACCGCCTCCACCCCCACGATCGAGACGTAGAGCAGGTGCCGCACCCCGGCCTTCGCCGCCGCGTCGACCAGCGCGCGGGTGCCGTCGAGCTCGACCCTGTCGGTGTAGCGGCCCTTGTACGGCGCGGCGGCCAGATGCACCACGGCCTCCACCCCCTCGACCGCCGCGGCGACGCCCTCGCCCGTGGCCAGGTCGGCCACGACCCACTCGACCGCTCCCTCGCGGGGCCGCCTGCTCACGGCGCGCACCTCGAAACCGCGCTCGGTCAGCCGCCGCACGGTCGCCACGCCCAGCCTGCCGGTGGCGCCTGTCACCAGAATTCGTCTCATGCGGCAAAGACGGAGTGGTATCGCGAATTGTGACAGCTGGCTATATTCGGGCTAGACAATGGGCCAGGGCGCGGGGGAGATCGATGAGGTCCGAGGGCGACCCCAATCCGACCGTCAGGATCCGCAGGCCACAGCCGGGGCAGGTGAGCCAGCCGCTGCCCGTGCAGCCAGGGCCTCCGGTTCCTCCGGCGCAGTCGACACCCCCTGGGCGACCCATGCCGCCGCGGCCGCCAGTTCAGTCGGGCGGCCCTGGGGAGCTCGGGTCGGGGACGGTGCGCCTGCCGTACTCGCCCGACGATCTCCCGCCCGTGGTCTACGCGCCGCCGCCGCAGGCGCGCTGGCGCTGGGCGGTGGTCGCGGTCGTGCTGGCGGCCCTGCTGCTGGCGGCGTTGATCTTCGGGGTGATCGGCCTGAACAGCGGCGCGCTCCAGTAGAGGATCCGCCAAGAACACCGCCGTTCTGAGGCCTCGGGGGCAGCAAGAGCGTCACTCAGAGCTGACGCAGCGTCCTGGCCAGGCCCTCGGGCGAGTCGCTGCGTGCCACCACCGCGGTGAGCACCTCGCGCAGCGCCCCGATCGCGGCCTCCCCCGACTCGGCGGAGAGCCGCCGCTCGAAGTCGACATGGAAGTCGTGGCCCGCGGCCAGCAGGGCGCGGGCCCGCTCCGTGAGATGCAGCATCTTCACCCTGCCGTCGGCAGGATCGGAGACGCGCTCCACGAAACCGGCCGCCACCATCTCCTCGACCGTCTTGGCCGCGCCCTGCGGGGTGATCTCCAGTCTGGCCGCCAGCTGGCTGGTGGTCATCGGCCGGACGGCGAGCACCTTCAACGCGAAACCGAACGCCGGCCGCAGGTGGGTGAACCCGCGCTCGGCCAGATGGTCGTGCAGCTCGGCCACGAACTGGTTGTAGGCCAGCCCGAGCAGGACCCCGAAATCCATGTTGACTTTCCTCTCCAGATAGACAACCATGGTTGAAAACCTCGGTTGTAGATCTGTATGGAGGATACACCCCATGCCAGTCGTCCAGGGAGCCACCGCTCCTGTATTCACCATCGGAACCACCCGCTTCACCGGTCTCGCCTCGCCCAGCAGGGGTTCCAAAGAGACCTGTGTGTGGCGCACCCACGTCGCCCCGCGCACCGAGCCGAACATCCACTCCTTCGACAGGGAGGAGGTGCTCGTCGTCACCTCGGGCTCGGGCGTGGCCCACCTCGACGGCGTCGCCCACCCCGTCACCTCGGGCGATGCGATCGTGGTGCCGGCCGGAGCCCTCTTCGGTCTGGCCAACCCGCATGACGAGCCGCTGGAGATGGTCGTGGCGCTGCCCGTCGGGGCGATGGCCAGGCTCGCCGACGGCAGCATGATCGTCCCGCCCGCGGCCGTCTGATGGCGGTCATCCAGGGGAGCAGCGCCCCGGCCTTCGCCGTCCCGCACGTCACCGCCCTCGGTCTGGCCGCGCCCAGCAGGGGCGCGAGCGAGACCTGCGCGTGGCGCTTCACCTTCGCGCCCGGCGCCCCCACCGACACCACGCACATGGTCGACAGGGAGGAGATCTTCGTGGTGCTCTCCGGCGGCGTGACCGCCAGGCTGGAGGGCGCCGAGCACCTGCTGGTGGCCGGCGACGCGCTCATCGTGCCGCCGCACACCCCCTTCGCGCTGGGCAACCCGAACGACGAGCCCGCCGAACTGGTCGCCGTGCTGCCGGTCGGCGGGCAGGCGATCATGCAGGACATGGAGCCGTTCGTCCCACCGTGGGCTCGCTGACCCCCAGCCCGGCCAGGTGGTGAGGTCGCCGAGCGTAAGTTTTCCGTAAGGTCCTGGCCACCAGGTGAACCCGGGCCCGGCCTCTCCCGTGCCGGGGGTATGAGGAAAATTCTGGCTCCCCTGATGGGGACTGTCGCCGTCTCCCTCGTGATCGCCGGGGGCGGCGGGCACAGCATCGAGGGCGCCGCCATGGCCGCGTCCTCGACACCGGACGAGACCCTCTCCGGCATGTCCGACCCGAACCCGTCAGTGCGCGTGGGCGACACGGGAATCGGCAAGATCATTGTCGACGCCCAGGGGCGCACGCTCTACCTGTTCGAGAAGGACACGGGCGGGAAGTCGACGTGCTACGGCGAGTGCGCGAAGGAATGGCCGCCCTATCTCACCACGGACGCGCCCCGAGCCGGTGAGGGAGCGAAGGCCGACCTGGTCTCCACCACGACGCGCGATGACGGGTCCAAGCAGGTCGTCTACGGCAAGTGGCCGCTGTACTACTACCACGACGACAAGAAGGCAGGTGACACCACCGGTCACGACAAGGAGGAGTTCGGCGCCGAGTGGTACGCGCTCACCGCCGCGGGGATGAAGGCGTCCGGTTAGCCCGCAGACGACGAAGGGTGATTCGATCTTGATGACGCTGGACCGCGACGGTTCATTCCCCGTTTCACGGCAGGCGGCGCACCATGACGCCGACCAGCTCGTCACCCCGCACGAAGCCGAACTCTCGGGAATCCCAGCTGCTGGCCGGATTGTCGCCCAGCACGACCAGGGCGCCCGGGGGCACGACCGTCTCGGGTACGTCGCGAAGTGCGGGGACAAGGTGTCTCGGCACGGGTTCGCCCGCCACCGCGGCCGCGCGCTTGACGAGCAACCGCCAGCCGGGGTGATCCGGCTTCTCCGGCAGCTCGGCCGCATCACCCGGTTCGAGGCCCGGTGGCAATCCGACCAGCGGAGCAGGATCCGCGATCTTGACGACGACGATCTGGCCTGATCGGACCTGCCTCGTCCGGCGGACGAGCACTCTGTCCCCTGAGCGCAGATTGGGTTCCATGCTCGGCCCGTTGACAGTGGCGACCAGGTAGCGCCCGCGGATCCACCACAGCGGGGCCGCCAACGCCAGCACGGCGGATGCCCCCAGAAGCAGCTTGCCCGTCTTCACCGTGCCTCCTGGTAACCCGCGGCCTGCAGCCTGAACAGGCGGGCGTAGTGGCCGTCCGCCGCCAGCAGCATCTCATGCGCTCCCAGCTCGGCGACCCGCCCTTCGTGGAGCACGGCGATGAGGTCGGCGTCCCGGACGGCGCTGAGGCGATGGGAGATCAGCAAGCTCGTCCGGCCCGCCCGATACTCCCGGATACGGGTGTGGACCTCGTGCTCCGCCTCGGGGTCCAGACCGGAGCTGGGCTCGTCAAGGATCATCAGGTCCCTGCCGTCGCGGACGAGGGCCCTGGCCAGGGCGAGACGCTGCCACTGCCCGCCCGACAGCACCACTCCGGTCTCCGGGTCACCCTTGTCGGCCTCGGAGAAGAACATGCGCGTGAGCAGCGTGTCATAGCCGCGTGGCAGCTGCGAGATCTTGTCGTGCACTCCGGCGCGGACGGCCGCGTCCCGGATGCGGACCGGGTCGTTGAGGGAGGGCAGGTCGCCGAGCCCGATGTTCTCGGCGGCGGACATGTCGAAGTTCATGTGGTCCTGGAACACGGCACTGATCCGCTCGCGCAGCTGGGCGGGAGGAATGTCCCGCAGGTCCACGCCGTCCCACAGGATCGTGCCGCGCGTGGGGTCGTACATCCTGCACAGGAGCTTGATGAGGGTGCTCTTGCCTGCGCCGTTCAACCCCACCAGGGCGACCGCGGAGCCGTGCGGGATCGTCAGGTCGGCTCCGCGCAGCACCCACGCGTGGTCGTCGCTGTAGCGGAACCAGACGTCCCGCAGTTCGATGCCCCGGCGCAGCTCGGAGGCGGTGCCCTCGTCCACGCTCAGCAGGTCCGGCTCGGTCCTGATCACCGCGACATAGTGGGAGAAGGTAAGGAGCAGCTGATGGGTGGAGGCCACCGAGGAGACGAGCGAGTTGAGCGCGGCCTGAACGCCACCCACGGCCGCGATGAACATGGCGACGTCGCCGACGCTGATCGACCCCTGGCGGGCGGCCACGATGGCCCACCACAGCCCCGCTCCTGCGACCGACGCGCTCAACGCCGTGAGGCCGCCCTGCGTGACCAGTTCCCGGCGGTCCATCCGGCTTTCGGCCGTGTCGGCCACACGCCGCTCCGCCATCATCCGCGCGCGCAGGAACGCGCCGATGCCGAACAGCCGGATCTCGGTGGCGGCCTGCACGCCGGTGAGCAGCCGGCTGTAGAAGAACTCGCGGCGGTGGATCTGCTCGGTCTCCCATTGGAGGGTGGCTCGCCTGCGTGAGAGCAGCAGTTCGGCGACGAGGACCGGGACCGCGGCCAGCAGCACCAGCGCGGTCATGGCGGGACTCAGGATGAGCAAGGAGGCGACGAACCCGACCAGGGACAGGACACCGTGCAGGCTCCCGCAGACTCCGCTGACGAGGTCGCCGGTGGCCCCCGCGGACTCCTGCGCCAGGCGCAGCCGGTCGAGAAACACCGGATCCTCGAAACGCCGGAGACCGACCTGCCGCTCGGCCGCCGCGAACAACCGGTCGGTCGCGACCACCCGCGCGCGGCGGCCGGTCTGGACACGCAGGTAGCGGGCGATCCCCGGGAGCGCGGCGGCCGCCAGGCCGGATGCGGCCAGCCCGAGCGCGAGACCCGTGACCTCGCCCTCGGGAGCGGCCAGCCGGTCGATGACCGACTTCGTCATCCAGGCGGTGGCGATCGGGGCTGCTGCTTCGGCGAGCGTCACGAAGACGTAGCCGCTCACTCCCCCAGGAGCCGATCTCCAGGTCAGCGACATGGCCTCCGCCGCGGCAGAGGCCAGTCCCCGCGCTCCTACGGCGCTCATGCCGTCGACGCGAGGGGGAGATCCTCCATGCGGCCGCCGGCCGCGACGACGCGGTGGTCGGATCCGAGCAGGTAGAGCGCCGGGGTCCAGGTGTTCTGGAACGCGCCCGCCACCGGGCCCTCGAAGTCCTCGACAACGACCCGGGCCACCGGCGAGAGTGCTTCGACCGCCTCGGCGTCCTCACCGGCGACCACGGCCAGGACGTTCTCCCGTCCCAGGACGCTGGCCTGCGCGGCGAAGCCGGGAATGAGCTTGTGGCACGGCTCGCATCCGGCGGAGAAGAACCCGACCAGTCCCTCGACCGTGTCGTGGGAGACCTGCTCACCATCGAGGGTCACGGCGGCGAACTCGCCCACGGGCGATCCCGGCCGCAACGCGATGGGAGGACCGGCGTGCCCGGCGCCTGCTCCTCCGAGTTGCTTCAACCGGCGGATGAGACCGAAGGTGAGCAGCAGGTTGAACACGCACAGCAGGCCGATGAGCACGACGGCGGCGGTCAGGTAGGACATTCAGGAGTTCCTTGCGAAGAGATCGACGACGTCGTCGAAGGTAACGATCACGATCGCGCCGATCGCCCCCGCGGCACCCGCCAGGGCCATACCGCCGAGCGCCGGCAAGCCGTCGGGCAGGAGCACGCCGAGCGCGGCGGCGATGACCAGCAGGCTGTTGCGGACCAGGTGACGGGCTCCGAGAGGGGTGGAGGAGGCACCGAAGCAGCGGCAGGGAGCGTGTTGTCCCCGTGCCAGCGCGACGGCGATCGCCACGGTGAACGCGACGAGCATCAAGCCGGCGAGCCCGAGGCCGTACGACGTTGTCGCCGGCACCAGGACCAGGACAGGAACCAGCGCCTCCAGCAGGACGACCGCCACGGCGAGCGGGCGGAGGGCCCCGTGCGGGACCGGGACGAGCGCGGGCAGCGAACGGCGGAAAGCGTCGAAGTCCCGGACCTTCGACACCGCCGTGACCGCGAAGACCAAAGCGACCAGGCAGGCGCATCCGATCCGCACGTACTCCATCCGCACCCCCCAATGCCACGCGGGCGGCGGCAGAACCGCCGCCCGCGGGATCGCTATGTCAACCTCGTCAGCAGGTGCCGACCCTGACGGTCGTGCAACCCTCGTTCAGACAGCACTGACGCAGGTACTTCACGCCACCCGAGCAGTAGTAGTAGTTGCTGCAGCCAGCCTCCACGGTCACCTTGTGGGCAACGCGTGACAGCAGACGATCGACCAGACCGATCATGGTGTCTCCTCTCCGGCTCTAGCCGAGGTGGTTGGTGATCACGATGATCAGGTCTTCCGAATTACGGCGCAATAACCCAGCCCTAAATCCCCGAAAACGCTTGAGCGGCGCAGCTTCCGAAATTTCGGACATGCACTATTCGCCGGATCGATGTGCACCGAACGGGGGGTTAGACGACTGGACAGCACGGGGGACGGCCGAGGGCCCATCACTCTTGGATCATGGATAGTGCCTGTTCGTAGGCGCGAACAGGGTGCACTCGCGGACGCACAGGTTGTCACGGACCGGGCGAGGGAAACGCTCATCCCGACTGACTGTCAGTCCGAGCTCCCGTCATAAGCCCGTCCACCGACCTGCACACGCTTCTGCGCCGACCACGTCTTGCCCGCCCAGTCCATTGCCCGGAGCCGGCCTCGACGCGGACGAGCACGACAGCACGCCCCGCGTCAGCTCTCGACGACCCCGCAGAGCCGATCGCCCCGCTCCTGCACGTCACCGGGGCCGGAAACGCAAGAGCGGCGGTGTCATCAATGACACCGCCGCCACAAGCCTTCGGCGCTACTCGCCACCGCCCTCTAGCTGAGCCGTGTTCGTGTAACACCCTTGGGGTGGAGCTAAGGAGACTCGAACTCCTGACCCCCTCCATGCCATGGAGGTGCGCTACCAACTGCGCTATAGCCCCTGGTCACCGCTCCGAGTCCTCCCGTTGCGGCGCTCGCAGAGCATATAACCATCGCTCCCGATTCGCATAATCAACAGTTACACCATCGGACCGCGCCCATCCCCCGACCGTTCACCGGCCGTCCCTGCAGGGACAGCCGCTGAAAGACGACCGAGGTCAGGAAGCGGCCTCGGGGGTGTCGTCGCTGTTGACCGGCTCCGGCAGGGTGCCCGCGTTGTGCTCGAGCAGACGCCAGCCCTTGCGTCCCTCCTCCAGCACCGACCACGAGCAGTTGCCGAGCCCGCCCAGCGCGGACCAGAGCTCCTGCGGCAGGCCGAGCAGGTGCGCGATGCCGAGCCGCAGCGCCGCTCCGTGAGAGGCCACCACCAGCAGCCCGTCGTCGTCGAGCTGGCCGGCCCAGCGGCGCAGCGCCGCCCCCACGCGGTCGGCCACGTCGGGCACGGGCTCGCCGTCCGGCGCCTCCCACGCGACGTACTCGGCCGGCCAGCGGGCGGCGATCTCCTCGCGGGTCAGCCCCTCCCAGGCGCCTCCGCCCCGCTCGCGGAAGTCCTTGTCGACCGAGACGTCGAGCCCCACCAGTCTGGCCAGCGCGAGGGCCGTGTCGTTGGCCCTGCGCAGGTCGGAGGAGACGATCATCGTCGGGCGCAACGCGGCCAGCAGCGACGCCGCCCTGGCCGCCTGGGCGACGCCGGTCTCGTCGAGCGGGATGTCGGTGTGGCCCTGAAAGCGGTGTTCGACGTTCCAGAGGGTCTGGCCGTGGCGCAGGCAGACGATCCGCTTGCTCACGTACGGGCCCTTTGGGCGGCGCTCTGGGTCACGCTTTCGGGCAGCCCGATGGCAGGGCAGTCCTTCCAGAGGCGCTCCAGCGCGTAGAAGGTGCGGTCCTCCTCGTGCTGGACGTGCACCACGATGTCGATGAAGTCGAGGAGCACCCAGCGCCCCTCGCGCTCACCTTCGCGGCGGACCGGCTTGGCGTCGCACTCGATGCGGAGCCTGTCCTCGATCTCGTCGACGATGGCGCGCACCTGGCGGTCGTTGGTGGCGGAGCAGAGCAGGAACGCGTCGGTGATGACGAGCTGCTCGCTCACGTCGTAGGCGAGAATGTCGTCGGCCAGCTTGTCGGCGGCGGCCTCGGCCGCGACTCTGACGAGCTGAACGGATCTTTCGGTTGCTGTCACGATGCGGTTCTGTCCTCCTGTGTGACCACGTGTATACCCCACGCTTACCCTGATAGTATCCCCGACGCCCCCAGGCATATGCTCCTGGATTTCGGGCCATCCGTCTGTCCTGGTCAGGGATGGGGCATGTGGTCCCAGGCTAGCCGACGCTCCCGGCCGAACCCGTGTGGTACAGACCGCGCTTGCCGATGTACTGCACGATCCCGTCCGGCACGAGATACCAGATGGGCTCCCCCTGCTCCACGCGCTGCCGGCACTCGGAGGAGGAGATCGCCAGCGCCGGGATCTCGATCAGGCTCACCTTGCCCTCGGGCAGCCCCGGGTCGCGCAGCGTGTGCCCCGGCCTGGTGCAGCCGACGAAGTGGGCCAGCTCGAACAGCTCCGAGGCGTCCTGCCAGTCGAGGATCGCCGCGAGCGCGTCGGCGCCGGTGATGAAGAACAGGTCGGCGTCTGGACCGTAGACCTGTTTGACGTCGCGCAGGGTGTCGATGGTGAACGTCGGCCCCGGCCTGTCCACGTCCACCCTGCTCACCGAGAAGCGGGGGTTCGACGCGGTCGCGATGACCGTCATCAGGTACCTGTCCTCGGGCGCCGACACCTCCCTCTCCGCCTTCTGGTACGGCCGGCCCGTCGGCACGAAGACGACCTCGTCGAGGTCGTAGTGATGGGCCACTTCACTCGCGGCCACCAGGTGACCGTGGTGGATCGGGTCGAAGGTGCCACCCATGACCCCCACGCGTCGCTTTCCCTGGACCCTGGGCGCGTTCATCATGAAACGGACCCTACGCGGAAGCCGTGACCAAGCATTCAGCACCCCCCTTTCTGAGAAACGCGCATCACACCCGCCGCCGACGTAGCATGCCGGACATGACGACCACCCCGGATCGCAGCCGCGTGCAACTGCCCGGCATCTCGTCCCGTGCCTACGAACACCCCGCAGACCGGTCCGCTCTGGTCGCTCTGCGCAAGCTCAGCGGGTTCGACACGGTTCTCAAGCAGATGTCCGGCCTGATCAGTGAGCGCCGGCTGCGCCTGATGTATCTCGCCTCCGCGGTACGCGTGAGCGAGACGCAGTTCCGTTCCCTGTACGACATGGGCCGCGACGCGGCCTACACCCTCGATCTGCACCGGGTCCCTGAGATCTACGTCCAGCAGGACCCCCAAGTACAGGCCAAGGCCATCGGCTTCGACGACCCGTTCATCGTGGTGACGACGGGTCTGCTCAACCTCATGAACGAGGAGGAGCAGCGTTTCGTGATCGGTCACGAGACCGCGCACATCCTGTCGGGTCACGCCGTCTACCGGACGATGCTCGACATCCTCACCCGTCTTGCCACGCGCGTGGCCTGGATCCCGCTGGGCTACATCGGCCTGCGCGCGATCGTGGCGGGACTGGAGGAGTGGTACCGCAAGTCGGAGCTGTCCTCCGACCGCGGCGGCCTGCTGACCGGGCAGGACCCCGAGGCGGCCAAGCGCGCGCTGATGAAGCTCGCGGGCGGCGCCTACACCCACGAGATGAACATCGAGGCCTTCCTGGCCCAGTACCAGGAGTACGACACGGCGGGCGACCTGCGTGACGGCTTCCTGAAGGTGCTCAACCTGCTCGGCACCACGCACCCGTTCGCGGTGGTCCGCGTCGCCGAGCTCGACAAGTGGCACCGCAGCGGCGAGTACGACCGCATCATCGGCGGCGACTACCCGCGCAGGGAGCACGACGCCGACGCCCGCGTCACCGACGAGGTCAAGGCGGCCGCCGAGTCCTACCGTCGTTCGTGGTCGGAGTCGCAGGACCCGTTCATCGGCGTCCTGCGCGACGTGGCCGAGGGCGCGGTCAACGCGGGCGAGCGGATCTTCAACCGCTTCTCCCGCCGCGACGGCAGCTGACGAAGACGCAGGCGGCCTGGAAGACGCGGCTTCCAGGCCGTCGAAGCGGCGGGGCGCTACAGCAGCAGGGCGATCGCGCGCACCGCCGCCGCGCAGAGCGCGACGAATCCGCCCAGTACGGCCAGCGCGCGCAGCCCTTCCTTGCGCAGGTCGGGCAGCATGGCGCCGACGCGCTCGACCTCTCTGCCGGTGATCGCGCCGCACAGCACACCGAAGACGACGCCCGCCGCCGTGACGGGCGCGGTCTGCTGCCACCAGTCGGGGCCCAGCTCCCCTCCCGCCACCATCCACAGGATCCCGCCCGCCGCCGCGGCCACGGGTAGCCCTGGCCAGCCCGCCGCGGTGATCGCGGCCCCGGCCAGCGCCAGCGGGAACAGCAGCACCCTGAGCGCCACCTTGACCCGCTTCGAGGTGCGGTTGCGCACCATCCAGTGGTTGATCCACACCGTCCGCACCAGCACCACGAACGCGGCCGTGATCCCTATCCCTGCGATCGGCCAGATCACCGTCGCCACCACGCACGGCACGGCCAGCACGGCCAGCAGCAGCAGCGCCGCGTTGCCCGCAGGCAGCGTGGTCGAGGCGGGCTGCACCTGGCCGGCCTGCGCGGCGGGCCGCCTGACGCGCGGCACCCTGGGCTGCGCCCTGACCGCCTTCCCCTCCTCGGCGGTACGGCCCGCGGCGCGGCTCCTGGCCGCCACCGACATCCGGCCACGCGCCGCCTTCGGCTCCTCGGGCGTACGGCTGCGCGCACCCTCCTGGGCGCGCGAGCGCACGACCTTGCCCTCCTCGGGAGAGACCCTGGGCCTGACCGGCTTGCCCTCCTCGGAGACCCGCGGCCTGACCGGCTTGCCCTCCTCCGAGACCCGCGGCCTGGCGAGCTTGCCCTCCTCCGAGACCCGCGGCCTGACCGGCTTGCTGTCCTCGGGCAGGCGCGGCCTGACGACCTTGCCCTCCTCGGCTGAGCGGGCCCTGACCGCTTTCGCCGCCTCGGAGGCGCGGCTCCTCGCGGCCTTGGCCGCGTCGGCCGCCCTGCCCCTGAGCGCCTTCACGTCCTCGTCGGCGGCCGAGACGGTCGCCCTGGCCAGTCTGGCCAGCCGGTCGGCCAGCAACGCCGCCGTCGGCCGCTTGCCAGGCTCCCTGTTGAGCGCCGCCCGCACCAGCGGCAGCAGCCCCGCGGGCACCCCCTTGAGGTCGGCCTGGCCGTTCAGCACCGCGTACATCTGCGCCTCGACCGTGCCCCGCCCGAACGTCGGCCTGCCGGTCGCCGCGAAGGCCACCGTGGCCGCCCACGCGTGGACGTCGGCGGGCTCGCCCACGTGCTCGTCGGCGAACAGCTCGGGAGCGGCGTAGCCCGGCGTTCCGAGGAAGGTGCCGGTCATCGTCAGCCTGGTGGCGTCGATCACCTGGGCGATGCCGAAGTCGATCAGCACAGGACCCTCGGTGCCCATGAGGATGTTGGCGGGCTTCAGGTCGCGGTGGATGACACCCGCGGCGTGGACGATCGCCAGCGCCGCCGCCACGCCCTGAGCCAGCTGCACGAGGTCGGCGCCCTTCAGGGGGCCGCTGCGCCGTACGCGCTCGAGCAGGGTGTCGCCCTCGATGTGCTCCATCACCAGGTAGGGCCGCACGCAGTCGAGGTCGGCGTCGATCACCCTCGCGACGTAGGGGCTCTCGACCCTGCGCAACGCTCGTACCTCGCGCTCCAGCCGGATGCGCGAGGCGGAATCCTCGATGAGGTCGTGCAGCACCTTGAGAGCGACGCGCTCACCCCGGCGGGTGCTGGCAAGATACACCTCGCCCATACCGCCACGACCGAGGCGTTCGAGCAAGGTGTAAGGCCCGACCTTGCCGAGCTTGCTCACGCTCCCTCCCCGCTCGGCGCGCCCATAAGGGACACAACCCTAGCGGTGTGACCCCTGTTTATGCCCGCGGCACGCCGGTCATCGGCGGGAAGTGTGGGACAGCATGGACTCGAGCCTGACCGTCGGCTCCTCCGAGAGCTTCCTGCGGCCCTTCCTGCGCCAGTTGATGTGTCCGCGGCTCTCCATCCACAGCAGCAACCGGTCGGCGCCGAACAGCACGGCGCCCGCGAAAATGATCGCTATCACCAAAGCCATGAAGGCCAGTCAAGCCCTGTGCGGGCGCGCCCGCACAGGGGAGACACGCAGGATTACCCTCCGCAGGCCGGGATAACGGTCCCCGTTGACGTGCGCAGATGCCCCTCACCGGTGTAGACCCACTTGGTGGAGGTCAATTCGGGCAGGCCCATCGGGCCGCGCGCGTGCAGCTTCTGGGTGGAGATCCCGATCTCGGCGCCGAAGCCGAACTCGCCGCCGTCGGTGAACCTCGTGGAGGCGTTGACCGCGACCGCCGCCGAGTCGACGAGCTGCACGAACCTGCGGGCCGCGCCCTGGGAGCGGGTGACGATCGCGTCGGTGTGGCCCGAGCCGTACTTCCTGATGTGCGCCACCGCCTCCTCCAGCGACCCGACGACGGCGGCGGCGATGTCGAGCGAGAGGTACTCGGTGAAGAAGTCCTCCTCGGTCGCGGGGACGACCTCTCCGTGGACGGCCATGCCGGGATCGGCGTGGACGGTCACCCCCGCCTCCTTCAGCGCGGCCAGCGCCCTGGGCAGGAAGCGCTCGGCCACGTCGGCGTGCACCAGCAGCGTCTCCGCCGCGTTGCAGACCGAGGGCCGCTGCGCCTTGGCGTTGAGCAGGATCTCCACGCCCAGGTCGAGGTCGGCGTCCGCGTCGACGTACACGTGGCAGTTGCCCACGCCCGTCTCGATCACCGGGACCGTGGACTCCTCCACGACCGAGTTGATCAGCGAGGCGCCGCCGCGCGGGATCAGCACGTCCACCAGGCCGCGCGCCCGCATCAGCTCCTTGACGGAGTCGCGGGTCAGCCCGGGCACCAGCTGCACGGCCCCCGAGGGCACCTCGGTCGGCTCCAGGGCGGCCTGCATGATGGCGACCAGTGCGGTGTTGGAGGAGTAGGCGCTGGAGGAGCCGCGCAGCATGACCGCGTTGCCGCTCTTGAGGCACAGCGCGGCGCCGTCGACGGTGACGTTGGGCCTGCCCTCGTAGATGATGCCGATCACGCCGAGCGGCACCCTGAGCTGGCGCAGCTCCAGGCCGTTGGGCAGTGTCGAGCCCCTGACCACCTCGCCGACGGGGTCGGGCAGGTCGGCGATGTCGCGCACGGCCTGCGCGATGGCCTCGATCCTGTCCTCGTCGAGCCTGAGCCTGTCGATCATGGCCTCGGAGGTGCCGCCCTCGCGGGCCCTGTCCACGTCGAGGGCGTTGGCCTCGATGATCTCCTTGGCGCCCGCCACGAGAGCGTCGGCGATGGCGCGCAGTGCCCTGTCCTTGGCCGCCCGCGGCAGCGGGGCCAGCTCGGCGGCGGCCTCTCGCGCCGCATGGGCTACCTTCAGGAACTCCTCGGACATCGCGCCCTGCCTCTCACTAGCTGTGGGACTCCAGTATGACGATGTCGTCGCGGTGGATGAGCTCGCGTTCATATTCCGGACCGAGCGTGCTGGCCAGCTCTCTGGTGGAGCGTCCCATCAGGCCGGGGATCTCGCCCGCGTCGAAGTTCACCAGCCCGCGCGCCACCACGCGGCCGCGCGGTCCGCACAGGTCCACGGGGTCGCCCGCGGCGAAGTCACCCTCCACCGACACCACGCCCGCGGGCAGCAGCGACTTGCGGCGCGTGACGACCGCCTCGACCGCGCCCTCGTCCAGAGTGATCCGTCCGCGGCCGGTGGTCGCGTGCGCCAGCCACAGCAGCCTGGTGCCGGGGTGCCTGCCGCCCGGGTGGAAGAAGGTGCCGACGTCGGCGCCCGCCAGCGCCTGGGCGGCGTGCGCGGCGGCGGTGAGCACCACGGGCACACCCGCGCCCGTCGCGATGCGCGCGGCCTGCACCTTGGTGACCATGCCGCCGGTGCCGACCGCCGCTCCGTTCTTGCCCAGCTCGACGCCTACCAGGTCGTCGGGGCCCCTGACCTCGGCCAGGCGTCTGGAGCCCGCCCTCGAAGGCGGGCCGTCGTAGAGCGCGTCGACGTCCGACAGCAGCACCAGCGCGTCGGCGTGGATGAGATGGGCCACCAGGGCCGCCAGCCGGTCGTTGTCGCCGAAGCGGATCTCGTCGGTGGCCACCGTGTCGTTCTCGTTGACGACCGGCATGATGCCCAGCTCCAGCAGCCTGCTCAGCGTGCGCTGCGCGTTGGCGTGGTGGGAGCGGCGCATCATGTCGTCGGCCGTCAGCAGCACCTGGCCGACGCGCAGGCCGTACCTGGCGAAGGAGGAGGTGTAGCGCGCGACCAGGACGCCCTGGCCGACGGAGGCGGCGGCCTGCTGGGTGGCCAGGTCGCGCGGGCGCGCCGACAGCCCCAGCGGGCCGAGGCCGGCCGCGATCGCGCCCGAGGAGACGAGCACGATCTGCGTGCCGGTACGGCGCCGCGCCGCCAGCACGTCGACCAGCGCGTCGACCCTGTCGACGTCGATCACGCCCTGGGGAGTGGTGAGCGAGGAGGAGCCCACCTTGACGACGACCCTCGACGCTGAGCTGATCTGTTCGCGCACGAGCTGCAGCCTATCCGAGCCTGTTGTCCGTCCCTCGCGGCCCCGAGTTGATCGACTCGGCGTTGAGCGTGGGCTGCCAGTCGAAGATGTAGCCGTCGTCCATCGAGCCGATGACCACCTCGGCGCCGGCCGTCGCCCCCGCCTTGACCAGCTCCTCCTCGACGCCCAGCCGCTCCAGGCGGTCGGCGAGGTAGCCCACGGCCTCGTCGTTGGTGAAGTCGGTCTGCCTGATCCAGCGCTCCGGCTTCTCGCCGGTGACCTGGAAGAGGTTGTCGTTGACCTTGCGGACCGCGAAGGTCGCCGCGCCGAGCTGCTTGGGCCGCAGCACCAGCCTGGTGGGCTCCTCGACCGGCCTGGCCGCTCTGGCGGCGGCCACCCACTCGCCCATGGCGAAGGTCAGCTCGCGCAGGCCCTCGTGCGTGGCGGCGGAGACGGTGAAGACCTTCAGCCCGCGCTCCTGCAGGTCGGCGCGGACGATGTCGGCCAGCTCCCTGGCGTCGGGCACGTCGGCCTTGTTGAGCACGACCATCCTGGGCCTGTCCTCGAGCTTGCCGTAGGCGTGCAGCTCGGCCTCGATCACCTCGTAGTCGGTGATCGGGTCGCGGCCCGGCTCCATGGTCGCGCAGTCGATGACGTGCACGAGCATGTCGCAGCGCTCCACGTGGCGCAGGAACTCGTGCCCGAGCCCCTTGCCCTGCGAGGCCCCGGGGATCAGCCCCGGCACGTCGGCCACCGTGAACACGGTCTCGCCTGCGGTGACCACGCCCAGGTTGGGGATCAGCGTGGTGAACGGGTAGTCGGCGATCTTCGGCCTGGCCGCGCTGAGCGCGGCGATCAGCGACGACTTGCCCGCGCTCGGGAAGCCCACCAGCGCCACGTCGGCGACGCTCTTGAGCTCCAGCATGACGTCGAGCGCGTCGCCGGGCTCACCGAGCAGCGCGAATCCGGGCGCCTTGCGCTTGGAGTTGGCCAGCGCCGCGTTGCCGAGCCCGCCGTGACCGCCCTGGGCGATCACGTAGCGGGTGCCCATGCCGACGAGGTCGATCAGGACCTCACCGGTCTTGGCGTCCTTGACCACGGTGCCGTTGGGCACGGGAAGGACCACGTCGGCACCGTTGGCGCCCTCCCTGTTGCTGCCCTGCCCCTGCTTGCCGTTGTCTGCCTTGCGGTGCGGGCGGCGGTGGTAGTCGAGCAGCGTGGCGGTGTTGGGGTCGACCTCGAGGATGACGTCGCCGCCCCTGCCGCCGTTGCCCCCGTCAGGGCCGCCGAGCGGCTTGAACTTCTCGCGGTGGACGGAGGCGCAGCCGTTCCCGCCGTCGCCTGCCCTGATGTGCAGGACCACCTGGTCCACGAAATCCGCCACAGCTCTTCTCTCCATCTTGTACGGCAGGCCGACCACGGCCCACCCTTGTCACGTGGCCGGCGCCCCTCCAGGGAGACGCTCCTGCGGCGCACGTGGCTGGCCACCGTTACGCGGTCGGTGCCGCGTGCCGTACCCGAGAGCCCCGCGGGACCCTCTGAACGCGAACGAGGGGTGGACCGGAACGATCCACCCCTCGTTACAACGTCCTGCGGCGGCGGATTTACTCCGCGACCGGGACGATGCTCACGGCGCGACGGCCGCGCTTGAGGCCGAACTGCACGTGGCCCGCGGCCAGTGCGAACAGTGTGTCGTCGCCACCACGACCGACGTTGTCGCCGGGGTGGAAGTGGGTGCCACGCTGACGGACGATGATCTCGCCCGCGTTGACCAGCTGGCCGCCGAAGCGCTTGACGCCCAGGCGCTGGGCGTTGGAGTCACGGCCGTTCCGGGTGGACGACGCGCCCTTCTTGTGTGCCATCTCTACAACTCCCGATCAGGCCTGGTTGATACCGGTGATCTTCACCTGGGTGTACCGCTGGCGGTGACCCTGGCGCTTCTTGTAACCGGTCTTGTTCTTGTACTTGAGGATGCGGATCTTGGGGCCCTTGGTCTCACCGAGAATCTCGGCGCTCACCAGGAACTTGCCCGCCTCCGTGGTCACGTCGCCATCGTTGACGACGAGCACCGTCGGCAGCGAAACCGAAGAACCAACCTCGCCGGCGACCTTGTCCACCTCGAGGACGTCACCGACGGAGACCTTCTGCTGCCTGCCGCCGCAACGAACGATCGCGTACACCGCGGAACCCTTCTGCTGACTCTCTGAATGCTGCGCCCGGCATTCGATTGCTGTCTGGAAACGACGAACCGAGTGGGCGCGCGAACAGGGCGCGTCACCGGACGCACCGATTGACTAGGTTACCGGATTCCCGGCCCCCGGTCGAACCGGTCGGATCGTCGGACAAGCCAGCCTCACCCGGTGGCGCCCCAACCCCCGAAGGGGGAGGTCACGCCGCCATGTGGGAAAAGCCGGCCCGGTTGGCGCCCCGCTGGGGCGGGGCGCCGCCGAAGACGGCGCTAATCGGCCGACTTGGCACGGCGGGAGCGTCTCCGCCCCCTGCCGGAAGTCTGGTTCGCCTGGTCGTCCTCCGAGCCGGGAACGTCTTCAAGCGCACCGGTCACGGTATCACGGCTGGCGGAGTCGTTGGCCGCGGAGACCTTCTCGGCGACCGCCTTCTCCACCGCCATCTTGCCCTGCGTGCCGCGCGGCTCCGGCTTGCCCTCGACCGGCTCGGCCGAGACGATCAGGCCCCGCCCGTTGCAGCACTCACATGGCGTCGAGAAGGCCTCCAGCAGGCCCTGTCCGACCCTCTTACGGGTCATCTGGACCAGACCGAGCGAGGTGACCTCCGCGACCTGGTGCTTGGTCCTGTCGCGCGCCAGGCACTCGAGCATCCGCCGCAGCACCAGGTCACGGTTGGACTCCAGGACCATGTCGATGAAGTCGATGACGATGATGCCGCCGATGTCGCGCAGCCTGAGCTGGCGGACGATCTCCTCGGCCGCCTCCAGGTTGTTGCGGGTGACGGTCTCCTCGAGGTTGCCGCCCTGCCCGGTGAACTTGCCGGTGTTGACGTCGACGACGGTCATCGCCTCGGTGCGGTCGATCACCAGCGAGCCGCCCGAGGGCAGCCACACCTTGCGATCCATCGCCTTGGCCAGCTGCTCGTCGATCCTGTAGGTCTCGAAGACGTCGCCGTCCTCGTCCCACCTGGCCAACCGGTCGGCCAGGTGCGGCGCGACGTACTTGACGTACTCCTCGACCGTGTCCCACGCGTCCTCACCCTGCACGACCAGCGAGGAGAAGTCCTCGTTGAACACGTCGCGGACGACCCTGATGGTCAGGTCGGGCTCGGAGGACAGCAGCTCGGGCGGGCTGGCGGACTTGGCCTTCTTCTGGATGGCCTCCCACTGCGCCGACAGCCTGGCCACGTCGCGGCCGAGCTCCTCCTCGGAAGCGCCCTCGGCGGCCGTGCGCACGATCACGCCGGCGTTCTCCGGCATGACCTTCTTCAGGATGCTCTTGAGCCGCGTGCGCTCCTTGTCGGGCAGCTTGCGGCTGATGCCCGTCATCGACCCGTCGGGCACGTAGACCAGGTAGCGGCCGGGCAGCGAGATCTGGCTGGTGAGCCTGGCGCCCTTGTGGCCCATCGGGTCCTTGGTGACCTGCACCAGGACCGACTGGCCCGACTTCAGCGCCGCCTCGATGCGCTTGGGCTGGCCCTCGAGCCCCGCGGTGTCGAAGTTCACCTCACCGGCGTACAGGACGGCGTTGCGCCCCTTGCCGATGTCGACGAAGGCCGCCTCCATCGAGGGCAGCACGTTCTGCACCTTGCCGAGGTAGACGTTGCCCACGTACGACTGGCTGGCCTCGCGGTTGACGTAGTGCTCGACGAGGATGCCGTCCTCGAGGACCGCGATCTGGGTGCGGTCGCCGTTGCGGCGCACCACCATCATCCTGTCGACGGACTCGCGCCTGGCGAGGAACTCCGACTCGGTGATGATCGGCGGCCTGCGGCGGCCCAGCTCGCGCCCCTCGCGGCGGCGCTGCTTCTTGGCCTCCAGGCGGGTCGAGCCGCGCACGCTCTGCACGCCGTCGGCGGAGGTGTCGAGCGCGCTCGACCTGCCGGTGCGCGGCGCGCGGATGCGCACGACGGTGTTGGGCGGGTCGTCGGTGGCCACCTCGGCGACCTCGTCGCCGCCCCTGCGCCGCCTGCGCCTGCGACGGCGCGAGCTGGAGCTCTCCTCCTCCTCGGCGTGGGCCTCCTCGGCCTCCTCGCCGCTGTCGTCGGACTCCTCCTGCTCGTCGGAGTCGTCGGAGTCGGACTCGTCGTCGCGCTCGCGGGACTTGCCCCTGCCTCTGCCGCCCCTGCGGCGGCGACGGCGACGGCTGCCGCCGTCGTCCTCGTGGTCGGTGTCGTCGGTGTCGACGTCCTCGTCGGTCTCCTCGGCCGCCTCCTCGCCGAACTGCGAGTCGGCCTCGTCGGCCTGCGGCGGCTTCACCGGCTGCGGCGGCTCCACCCTGACAGGCTGGGCCTGGCTGGGGTCGGGCGCCTGGAACAGCGGGGTGAAGACGGCGGCGGGACGCTGGAAGGCGGCGCCGGTCTCCTGAGCCGCCTGCGGCGAGAGCCCGAACGGGTCGACGAACAGCGCGGGCCTGGTGACCGGCTCCTCGTCGAGGTCCTCACCGGCGGGCTCGTCGTCGAGCGGCTCGCTCTCCGGCAGCGTCTCGAGCAGTTCCTCGGCGACGACGGCCTCGACCGGCGACACGGGCTCCTGCTCGGGCTCGGGCTTCTTGCGGGTGCGGCGCCGCTTGGGCGCGGCCTCCTCCACGACGGCCTGCTCGCCGGCCTCCTGCGCGGCGACAAGGCCTGCGGACTCCGCCTCGGTGTCACCGGCCACGACCTGCGCAGGCACGGCCTCAGCCGCGCTCTCAGCGGCTTCTGCGGCCTTCTTGCTGGTACGGCGGCGCGTGGTCGTGGTGGCGGTCGACCTGGACCTGGTGGCCCGCTTCGGCGCGGGCTCCTCGACGGCCTCGGCCACGGCCTCCTCGACGACGCCTGCCGTACCCGGAGTCGTCGTCACGGACGCTTCCTCGGCCCCGCCGTCGGTTGGCGGAAAATCGGTTGACGCGGCCCCCGGACCCCCGGAAGCCTGCGTGGTGACCACTACCGCGGGAGCGTCGTCGATCTCCGGCGGCGGGCCCGCGGGCCTGCTCGCCGCGCGCCGGCGCTTGGGCGTGGTGGGCTGTTGTGTTGTGTCCCCGTCAGGGCCATGGGCCCCGGCGTTGGGCTCGTTGTCGAGCATGCGGGCGCTCTCCCGTCAGCCCCCGGGCGCGTCGCCGCGCCGCGCAGGAGCCATCGTGTCTCGTTGTCCGCCCGCACCTTGCGAAAGGCGCGGGCGCCAAGTCCTGTCAGCGGTCGAGCCCTCCGAACCCCGCCACCGTGCGGGGCTCGCAAAGCCTTCCCAATCCATGAGGACGGGCTCATCGGACCGCCATGTCACGAGTGACGGCGGTCCCTCAGCACATTCCTCATTGACCGGCGCCGTGCGCGCCTGCCGGCTCCGCTTCGCCGCCGCGCATCGTGTCGCGGTCAAGGTCGAGCGGGTCGGCGGGTTCACCGGATACCGCGTCGAGCGGCCCCTGCGCCAGCCTGGTCACCTCGGGGGGGACCGGCGGCGCGAAGTCGGCCACAAGGCGCAGGCCCGTGAGCACGTCGTCGGGTCGAACGGCAGGCGTCATGTGCCGAACAACCATGCGCAGTATGACACACGACTGTCCGGGCACCTGAGCTGCAGTTCCTTCTGAAGCCAGTGTCAGCACCGCCTCGCGGGCGTCGAAACGCCGCATCCCCTTCTTGGTGAGGCGTTCGACCTCGACGGTGCCGGCGGTGAGGAACTTCTCCACCGCCACGCGCGCGAGCTCGGCGTCGGCGCCTGGCAGCCTCAGCTCCCATGCCGATCCCTCCAGCCGGTCGGCGAGCGCTCCCGAACGCGCCTCGACGACGTCGATCACGTCGAGGCCGGGAGGAAGCGAGGCGTCGAGCTCCGCGCGGATCCTGTCGGGATCGCACGGCTCGGTCAGACCGAGCTCGAGATACTCGGCCTCGCTGGCGACACCGGTCGGCGCCGCCCCCGCGTAGGAGATCTTCGGATGGGGAGAGAAACCCGCGCTGAAAGCGACCGGAATGCCGGCACGGCGGACCGCCCTCTCGACGGCCCGCGAGATGTCGCGGTGGCTGGTGAAGCGCAGGCGACCGCGCTTGGCGTAGCGCACGCGTAGGCGCTGCACCGTCGGCGCGGGCGGAGGCCCCTCGGGAACAGGCTTCAGAGCGTCGTCTTCCTTCCCGTGTCAGAGTTTCTTGGTTCCAGGATAAGGCCGTGTCTATACCACAGTAAGCGGCAGCAGTTTCTTACCTGTGGGACCGATCTGGATCTCGGTGCCCATCGTGGGGCAGACGCCGCAGTCGTAGCACGGGGTCCACCGGCAGTCCTCGACCTCCGTCTCGTTGACGGCGTCCTTCCAGTCCTGCCAGAGCCACTCGCGGTCGAGGCCCGCGTCGAGGTGGTCCCACGGAAGGACCTCGTTCTCCTCGCGTTCGCGCGTGGTGTACCAGTCGACCCCGACCCCGGTCTTCTCCGCCGCCGCCATCCAGCGTTCGTAGGAGAAGTGCTCGCTCCAGCCGTCGAAACGGCCGCCGTCCTCCCAGACCGCCCTGATGACCGCGCCGACCCTGCGGTCGCCGCGCGAGAGCAGGCCTTCCACGATCGAGGGCTTGCCGTCGTGGTAACGGTAGCCGATGGCCTTGCCGTACTCCCTGTCACCACGCAGCGACTCGCGCAGCGCCCTGAGCCGCCGGTCGACGGTCTCGTGGTCGGCCTGCGCGGCCCACTGGAACGGGGTGTGCGGCTTGGGCACGAACCCGCCGATGGAGACCGTGCAGCGGATGTCGCGCGAGCCCGTCGCCTCCCTGCCGGCCTTGATGACCTTCTTGGCCAGGTCGGCGATGCCCATCACGTCTTCGTCGCGCTCGGTGGGCAGGCCGCACATGAAGTAGAGCTTCACCTGCCGCCAGCCCTGGCTGTAGGCCGTGGTGACGGTGCGGATCAGGTCTTCCTCGGTGACCATCTTGTTGATCACCTTGCGCATGCGCTCGGAGCCGCCCTCGGGAGCGAAGGTCAGGCCGGAGCGGCGGCCGTTGCGCGAGAACTCGTTGGCCAGGTCGATGTTGAAGGCGTCGACCCTGGTCGAAGGCAGCGAGAGCGAGGTGTTCGTGCCCTCGTAGCGGTCGGCCAGGCCCTTGGCGACCGCGCCGATCTCGGAGTGGTCGGCCGACGACAGCGACAGCAGCCCGACCTCGTTGAAGCCCGACTCGCGGATGCCGTTCTCGACCATCGCGCCGATCGTGGTGATCGACCGCTCGCGGACCGGGCGGGTGATCATGCCGGCCTGGCAGAACCTGCAGCCGCGGGTGCAGCCTCTGAAGATCTCGACGCTGAAGCGCTCGTGGACCGTCTCGGCCAGCGGGACCAGCGGCTTCTTCGGATACGGCCACTCGTCGAGGTCCATGACGGTGTGCTTGTGCACCCGCCACGGCACGTTGGGCCTGTTGGGCGCGACACGCTTGATGCGCCCGTCGGGGTGGTACTCGACGTCGTAGAACTTGGGCACGTAGACCCCGCCGGACTCGGCCAGCCGCATGAGCAGCTCGTCGCGTCCTCCTGGGCTGCCCTCGGACTTCCACTCGCGGACGACCTCGCTGATGGCGATGGCGATCTGCTCGCCGTCGCCGAGCACGGCCGCGTCGAGGAAGTCGGCGATCGGTTCTGGGTTGAAGGCGGCGTGCCCGCCGGCCAGCACGATCGGGTCGTCGTCACCGCGGTCGACGGCGGCGAGCGGGATGCCCGCCAGGTCGAGCGCGGTCAGCATGTTGGTGTAGCCCAGCTCGGTGGAGAACGAGACGCCGAGCACGTCGAAGGCGCGCACGGGGCGGTGGCCGTCCACGGTGAACTGCGGCACGCCCTCGGCACGCATGAGCGCCTCGAGGTCGGGCCAGACCGAGTAGGTGCGCTCGGCCAGCGTGTCGGGCAGCTCGTTGAGGATCTCGTAGAGAATCGCCACGCCCTGGTTGGGCAGGCCCACCTCGTAGGCGTCGGGGTACATGAGCGCCCAGCGCACGGAGGCCTCGTCCCAGTCCTTCACCGTCGAGTTGAGCTCACCCCCGACGTACTGGATCGGCTTCTGCACCTTGGGCAGCAGCGCTTCCAGGCGTGGGAACAGTGACTCGACAGACATAGCACCAAGGGTAGTCGGTGTCAGAAGGACTGTTCCCTGATCCGGATGGCCTGAAGGAACCCGACGGCTATCAGGTTGGCGAAGGTGGAGGTGCCACCGTAGGAGACGAACGGCAGCGGCAGGCCCGTGATCGGCATGATTCCGACCGTCATCCCGATGTTCACGAACGACTGGAAACCCAGCCAGCACACGATCGAGCCCGCCACCAGCGTGCCGAAGCGGTCGTCGCACTGCTTGGCGATGTGCAGCCCGCGCAGCAGCACCACGCCCAGCAGGACCACCACCGTGACCGAGCCGAGGAAGCCGAACTCCTCGCCCGCCACCGTGAAGATGAAGTCGGTGTGCTGCTCGGGCACGAACCTGCCGGTCGTCTGCCCACCCTCGAACAGCCCCTTGCCGAACAGCTCGCCCGAGCCGATCGCGATCAGCGACTGGGTGCTGTTGTAACCGACCCCCCGCGGGTCGACGCCCGGGTCGATGAAGGCGGTGAACCGGGCCACCTGGTACGGCTCCAGCAGATCGAGCAGCCACACCGCCACCGCCGCCACCACCACGGAGAAGGCCAGCAGCAGGATCCACCGCTTCTGCACGCCCCCGAGGATCAGCGCGCCCGCGATGATCACCGCGAGCACCAGCGTGGTGCCGAGGTCGGGCTGGAGCATGACCAGGCCCATCGCCACCACCGCTGACAGCAGCGACAGCACCACGTCGAGCGCGCGGGGCCTGTCGGTGCCCTCGGCGGGCTGGGCCAGCAGCATCGCCAGCATCAGCACCAGGCCCAGCTTGGCGAACTCCGACGGCTGGATGGCGAACCCGCCACCCAGCATGATCCACGAGTGCGACCCGTTGACCGTGGTGCCGACCGGGGTGACGACCAGCACCAGCCCGATCAGCGTCACCAGATAGACCACGGGCGCGTAGGCCCGCAGCAGCCGGTGGTCGACCATCGTCACCAGCCCGCACAGGACCGCGCCGATCGCCAGGTTGAGCATGTGCTTCTTGACCAGCCCCGTGGAGCCGGCCGCCCAGGTACGGGTCGAGGACCACACCAGCAGCGTGCCGATCACGCACAACGCGGCGACCGCCACCAGCAGCACCCAGTCGATGCGCCACACGTTCGACTGCGCGCCCACCGCACGGGCGAAGGGATGACGGCGCTCCAGGAGCGTGCGGTCCATCATCGCGCCACCGTGCCGTCGCTCCTGATGGTCGGCAGCTTGGTGTCGGGGATCGCGGGAGGCTCCCCCTTGAGCCCGTAGATGCCCTCGTAGATCTCCCGTACGGCGGGCGCCGCCGTGGAGCCGCCCATGCCGCCCTGCGAGACCATGACCACGACCACGAAGCGCGGCTTGGAGGTCGGGGCGAACGAGGCGAACCACGAGGTGTCGGCCTTGCCCCACACCTCGGCCGTGCCGGTCTTGCCGCCGACCTTCACCTTGTCCATCGGGAAGCCCGAGAACGCGCCCGCCGCGGTGCCGTCCGAGGCCACCTGGCTGAGGGCGTTCTTGATGTAGGCCCGCTCGCTCGGGCTCAGCGGCAGCTTGCCCCTGACGGGGACGTCGATGCGCTTGACCACCTGGCCGCCCGGCCGTACCAGCGCCCATCCGATCCTGGGGCTGCGCAGCTTGCCGTCGCTGACCAGCGCCGCGTAGGCGGAGGCCAGCTGCAGCGGTGTGACCAGCACGTCGCCCTGCCCGATGGAGAAGTTGGCCGCGTCACCCGGACGCAGCAGGTAGCCCTCCAGGCAGTTCTCGTGGGCCAGCTGCTTGAGGAAGGCCGCTCGCGACCTGTCGGTGACCTCCGGGTAGCCGATGCGCGCCCTGCGGCAGTTGTCGGCGCTCGTGGCCGCCCACAGGTTCTTCTTCCACGTGCGGTCGGGGATGCGCCCCGCCGACTCCCCCGGCAGGTCGATGCCCGTCGGACGGCCGAACCCGAAGGCCCTCGCCATGTTGGCGAAGCGCTCCTTCGGCGGCTTCTTGGGCCGCAGTCCGCCGTCCTTGATCCACTGCTCGTAGGCCGCCTTGTAGAAGATCGTGTCGCACGACTTCACCAGCGCCGTGTGCAGCGTCAGCGAGCCGAGCCCGATGCCGCGGAAGTTGTTGAACGCCCTGCTGCCCACCATGAACGAGCCGGGACAGCCGTACGTGCCGTTGATCGGGTAGCCCGCGCGCAGCATCGCCGAGACCGACGACACCTTGAACGTCGAGCCAGGAGCGAACTCCCCCTTGATGGCCCGCGAGACCAGCGGCTTGCCCGCGCGCTCCGACAGCAGGCGCTGGTACTCCTTCTCCGAGATGCCGCCCGTCCAGATCGCGGGGTCGTAGCCCGGCGCGCTGGCCAGCGCCACCACCCTGCCGGTGCGGGCGTCGAGCACGACGCCCGCCGCGCCGTCGGCCTTCGGGGCCTTCTTCATCGCCCCGTCCACGGCTTTCTCCACGATGTTCTGCACCCGCGCGTCGACGCTGGTGATGAGCGTGTCGCCGGGAATGGGCGCCACCTGCTTCTCCACGCCGAGCGCCTTGCCCATCCTGTCGACCTGCACCCGCCGCAGGCCTGGCGTGCCGCGCAGGTAGTGGTCGTAGATCGCCTCCACGCCGTCCCTGCCGACCAGGTCGACGCCGGAGAACCCCGCCTTCAGCCCCTCGCGCTTGTCCAGCTCGTCCTGGGTGACCGGCTGCAGGTATCCGAGCATCTGCGCGCCCGCCTTCCCTCCCGGATACTCCCGTACGGCCTGCACCTCGGCGGTCACGCCGGGGAACTCCTCCTGGCGCTCGAGGATCTGCAGCGCCTCGCGCGTGGTGGCCTTCAGGTCGATCGGGATCGGCTGGTACGGCGAGCCTGGCCAGCACGGCCTGGTCACCCTCGGCCCGCACGGCGTGATGCGGCGCTCCAGCAGCCTGACCGGGCTGCCGAGCACCTCGGACAGCCGCTTGAGCACGGCCGCTCCGCCGTCCTTCATCCTGATGAGCTCGGTCCTGTCGACCGACACCACCAGCGCCGTCCTGTTGCGCACCAGCGGCCGCCCCGACGCGTCGAGGATCTGCCCCCGCACGGCCGGCACGACGACGGCCCTGGTCCTGGTCTCCGTGGCGGCGTGGACGAACTCGTCACCGCGCAGAATCTGGACCTGCCACAGCCGTACGGCCAGCACCACGAGCATCGTCAGCACCAGCACGTGGAGCACGACGAGTCGGGTGCGCATGCGGATCACGCCGGGATCACCCGCGCTCGGTCGCCTGCCACCAGCCAGACCACCACGGGGGCCATCAGGAGCGAGTAGACCGCGGTCACCGGCAGCGACAGCGCCAGCGACGCGCTCGCCACGCGAGGGTCGGCGATCAGCCCCGCCACGGCCGCGGCCAGCAGCGGCGCCGCCAGCACGCACAGCACGACGGTCCAGACCGGCCCGCCGACGCCGCGTCCCGCCAGGTAGCCGACCACGGTGTAGACGAAGGCGTACTGCCCGAGCATGTGCGCGGTCGGCGGCGCCAGGTCGACCAGGATCCCCGTGCCGAACCCGATCACCGCGCCGGCGGCCGGCCCTCTGGCCAGCGCGACGCCGACCACGACGAGCAGGACCAGGTCGGGCACGCCGCCCGCGGGCAGCGACAGCCTGTTGACGATGGTGAGCTGGAGCAGCAGGGCGGCGACCACCGCTATCGCGGCGATCACCGCTGACCGTCCCTGATGGGCAGTACCGCGTCGCGCGGGTCACGCTTGGGCGCGGCCACCACGACACCCACCACGTCGAGCCCGCTGAGGTTGGCGAAGGGGCGCGCGTAGGCGATGCGTGTCAGCTCCCCCGGCGTCGCCTCCACCTGCTCGATCACCCCGATCGGCACCCCCGGCACGTACGGCACGCCGCGCTGGGAACCGAAGCTGACGATGCGCGTGCCCGGGGTGAGCTGCGCGGTCGAGTCGAGCAGCCGGAAACGCACCAGCCTGCCGTACTCGCCCACGCCGTTGATGACGCCGATCTCGTTGCCGCCCTCGAGGCGCGCGCCCGCCGAGGAGGCGGGGTCGCTCAGCAGCACCACGGTGGAGGTCCGCGCCGTGGCCTGCACGACCCTGCCGACCAGCCCGTCGGCGTTGACGACCGTCATCTCGGGCCGCACGCCGTCGTCGGTGCCCGCGTCGATCTCGACCGCGTCCTCGAAGCCGGGATGGCCCCTGCGGGCGATCACGCTGGCGGTGACGACCGTGAAGCCGCCGCGCTGCGAGGTGCCGATCAGCCGGCGCAGCTCGGCCGAGCGGGCCCTGTCGAGGGCCGAGGCCGCCAGGTCGGCGCGGAGCCTGGCGTTCTGCCCCTCGAGCTCCTCGATCCTGCGCTGGGCGCTGGTGGAGTTCGCGACGGCGCTGACGAACTCCCCCACCGGCCGCGTGATGCCGGTGACGACCTGCTCGGCCGTGCCGAACAGCGAGGCGCCGGCCCCTCGCGCGGGGCCCAGCGGCGAACTCACGCCCGTGCGGTGATCGATGGTCAGGACGACCAGTGCCGCGGTGAGCAGCAGACCGAGAATGAGCCGGGCCCGGCGCGTGTCCCTCATGTCAGTGACGCGGTTCCGGGACGAGCACGGAGCTGAGATCCTCGAACTCCTCCACGCACTTGCCCGAGCCGAGCGCGACCGAGTCGAGCGGGTTCTCCACCATGTGCACAGGCATGCCCGTCTCGTCTCTCAACCGCTCGTCCAGCCCCTTGAGCAGCGCGCCGCCACCCGTCAGGGCGATGCCGCGGTCCATGAGGTCGCCCGACAGCTCGGGCGGGCACTTGTCGAGCGTGGTCTTCACCGCGTCGACGATGGAGTTGACCTGCTCCTCGATCGCCCTCCTGATCTCCTCCGCCGACACCACGATCGTCTTGGGCAGCCCGCTCACCAGGTCACGCCCGCGGATCTCGGCGTGGAGCTCGTCGTGAGAGGGACGGGCGGAGCCGATCGCCATCTTGATCTCCTCGGCGGTGCGCTCTCCGAGCATCAGGGAGTGCTCCTTCTTGGCGAAGGTGATCACCGCCTGGTCGAGCTCGTCGCCGCCGACCCTGATCGACTGGCTGGTCACCACGCCGCCCATCGAGATGATCGCCACCTCGGTGGTGCCGCCGCCGATGTCGACGACCATGTTGCCGGTCGGCTCGTGCACGGGCAGCCCCGCGCCGATCGCGGCGGCCATGGGCTCCTCGACGATGTAGACCTTGCGCGCGCCGGCCTGGTATCCGGCCTCCTTCACCGCCCGCTGCTCGACACCGGTGATGCCACTGGGCACGGCGATGATGATGCGCGGCTTGGCGAAGTGCCGGCGCTTGTGGACGCGCTGGATGAAATAGCGCAACATCCGTTCTGTCACGTCGAAGTCGGCGATCACTCCGTCTTTGAGTGGTCGTACGGCCACGATGTTGCCGGGCGTGCGGCCGATCATCCGCTTGGCCTCGATCCCCACCGCCACGATCTTGCCCGTAGTGGTGTTGATCGCGACGACGGACGGCTCGTTGAGCACGATTCCGCGGCCACGCACGTATACCAACGTGTTGGCGGTGCCAAGGTCGACCGCCATGTCACGGCCGAGAAAGGCGAGCTTGCTGCCCATGGGGAACGAGCCTTCCGTAACGTCGTCCGCTAATAATTACGGATCGCATTCGAATCGTAACGTGACGTACCCACCTGAGAGAGCAATGACCGCTGACGGCCCACAAAAAACTCCCCGCCTCTTCGCCACCACCCGTTTGCCCACATAGCCCACTTCGGCAACGGCGCCACCCCATCGCCTGCGGCGAAGGTCACTAGGTGCCGCCGACCGTAATGTCACCCCAAACCCCGCCCAGATCTCTCCCACGCCCGCCGAACCTCACTTTTCCGAATCCGACCGAAGGAAAGTCCGCCTTACAGCCCACGTCCGCCGGAAAACCCCGCGCCCCGCTCCCCGCCCCCGGAAACCCTCGCGCCCCGCTCCCTGACCCTGGAAGCCTTTCCCCCGCGCCCTGAGCCCCGCTCTCCCCCACTCGAAGCCTCGCCGCACCGCGCCAACCTGAAGCCTTGCCTTCGACCTGAGCCGAGCCCGAAAGCCCACTGCAAGCCCGGAGCTTTGCCTCGCGCCCTGAGCCTGCGCTATGAGCCGCCCCTGCCTTGGGCCGTCTCGGCTCCTCTCGGGCAGTCCTCCAGCTCCCGTCGTGGCTCCCTGCGGCCCCGGAGGCCTCGCCGCGTGGGCTCGGCGTGGTCCGTAGCGGCGCCCGGCCTGCGGGTCTCGAGGAGCGTCCCCTGGACAGAGCCCGGCCGGTGAGCACGGGGGCGCTTGGGTGGGCTTGCCGTACACAACAAAAAACGCCGACCCGCACCAAGCGGGCCGGCGTTCAGAGGGACCTCTAGAAGCGGTCCGGGAAGAAGATCTTGATCTCACGGGCGGCGGACTCAGGCGAGTCGGACCCGTGGACGACGTTCTCGCCGATCTCCAGCGCGTGGTCGCCGCGGATCGTGCCGGGAGCCGACTTCACCGGGTCGGTCAGGCCGGCCAGCGAACGGAAGGCCTCGATCGCGCGCGGGCCCTCGACCACCAGCGCCACCAGCGGCGCGGAGGTGATGAACTCCACCAGCTCGCCGAAGAACGGCCGCTCGGAGTGCTCGGCGTAGTGGGCCTTGGCGGTCTCGGCGTCGAGGTGGCGCAGCTCCATGGCCGCGATCTTGAGGCCCTTGCGCTCGATACGAGCGATCACGTCACCGATGAGACCGCGCTTCACCCCGTCGGGCTTGATCAGGACAAGAGTGCGCTCGGACACTGGTGGTTCTCCTTTGAACTGGATGTCTTGGTCGCGAAATGCGGCGAACGCGCGAAGCTTACCGCCCCCACACGAATTCCCCGTGCTCGACGGCGCTCACCTAGTCGGGCTCGGAGGCTTCTGGCGACTGCGTGGGCGGCGGGACGACCGGTGTCGAACCCGTCCCTTCACCCTGCCGCTCAGGCTCGTCGCCGCCGGTCGGGCCCCCATCCGCCGAGGAACCGTCCACGGAGCCTCCGTCGCCGGAGGGTCCGTCTTCCGACCCCTTGCCGACCAGGGAACCGTCCGCCGAGGCCCTGCCTGCCGAGGAGCCATCCGCCGAGCCTCTGCCTGCCGGAGAACCGTCCGCCGAGGCCCTGGCGGCCGGGCCGTCGCGTGAGGCGCCGTCGGGCTGGGCACGCGGCGCGCCGTCCGGAACGCCCTCGCGCGGGACAGCGTCCCCGCTGCCCTCGCCCGACGCCGTGCCGCCGGAGGGGCGCTCCCCAGAGGCCGACGTGTGAGACGCCCCGGCCGACGGCCTCACGCGCGCGGCCGGCACGCGGGGAATCTCTCCCGTGGGCGCGTCCTTCTCCTCGTCCCCTACCGATCCGTCCCCCTGCCCGCCGGACAGGGTGCTGACAGGATCACCCGCCTCGTCGGCCCTGCTGTCGGAGCCCGCGGCCCCTGGCCGCTCCAGGCCATGGCGTTGATCGGCCTCCACCGTCGGCAGCGTGTCGTACGGCCTGCGCCCTGCCGCCTCCGTCTGCCCGGGCACCACCAGCACGTCGGACGCCCCGGCGGCCGGCACCGGCCTCTCAGGCGTCTCCGGGACCGGGCCACCGGCAGGCTCCGGAGCGCCGGAGCTCCGCACCGCGGTGCGCCGTCCGAGCAGCGCCGCCAGCATGATGACCGCCACCACCAGGAACCCGGCGATGAGCACCCACAGGTGGAGCGCGCCCACGAACCTGTCGACCAGCTGCTGCGGCGACGTCGGCCTGCCCAGCAGCACCATCTGCACGCCTGTGCCGAGCAGGTACCCGGCCAGCACGCCGGGGAAGCACAGCGACAGCCCGTAGAGCGCGGCGCCTGGCCCCGTCATGCGCAGGGCGGCGGTCAGCGCCACCGCCGCGCCCACGGCGAGCAGCACGAACGGCACGATCAGCGTGAGGCCCTCGCTGGCGGGGACCATCACCCGCACCGCGCACAACCCCAGCACGACCGTGACGAGCCCGGCCCCTGACAGCTTCTGCATCGAGGCCCTGTCGAGCAGCCCGACGACCAGCGCCGCCGCCGCCCCCGCCACCGCGCAGACGAGGAACGGCAGCCACAGGCCCTTGAGCCCAGGGCCGCCCACCCCGCCCAGTTCCATGTATGTGACCTGAGCGGCCGTCGGCAGCACGACCACGCCGACGGCGAGCATCGCGTAGGACAACGTGCGCCCCGCGGGTCCCTCGAACGTGCCGATCGAGGCCAGAGTGAGCAGCGCCGCGATCGAGAACAGCGCCGCCAGGATGACCAGCGGAGGCGGCCACCCGAACGTGGTGCCGATGGCCAGCACGGCCAGGCCCGCGGCGGGCACGGCGGTCAACGTCAGCTTGCTGCGCTCGATGGCCCGGGGCCCCGGCGTGCTCATGGCGCCCGTCGCCACGCTGAGCGCGAGGTAGATCGCGGCCAGCGTGAGCGCGACCCCGGTCAACATCGGGTACGGCTGCAGCGTGACCCGCCAGTCGCGCGCGTTGTCGAGCGGCAGCAGCGCCAGCGCCTGAGCGGCGAGGAGGCTGACTGCCAGCATGCCCGTCCACAGCGCCCGCAGCAGCGGCGCCCGCTCCCACGCCGCCATCAGCAGCGCGGGGATCAGCAGGCCGGCGCCCACCCCGTGGACGACTCGCAGCACGCCCACGACGAGCGCGGAGCCCGCGAACCCGCCCGCCGCGTCGGCCGCCGCCAGCACGGCCAGGCCGACGAGCAGGATGGGAGCCGCCTTCATGCGCTGCACCAGCACCGCGGCGAGCGGCACTGTGAGCATCATCGCGGGCAGGGCGAGCCCGTGTGCCCTGATGAGGCCGAGCTTGTCCATGTCGGCGGGCAGCAGCCCGGCGACGAGCGAGACGGTGTTGGGGATCGCGAGGATCGCCAGGGGCAGCGCCGCGACGATCAGCAGCCCGAGTATGAGGTCAAGCAGCCAGGAGTGCCTGGTGCCTGTGAGGGGTCCGGCGAGGCCGACGGCCTGGGACCGCTCGATGGGGGGGACGGCCATGTTCGCCGACTTTAGCGGGAAGTCACGCCTTCGACACGGCGAGCGACGAATATCGCCGTGATCCACAGCGCCGCGAAGATCGCCCCGAGGAAGAACATCATGGGCACGAGGAAGCCCGTGGCGATGGCCAGCACCTGCACCAGGCTGCCGACCACGTACCCGGAGGGCCGCTTGAGCAGCCCCGCGGCGACCACGCACAGCACGGCCAGCCCGATGCCCACAGTGACGGCCACGGGCACGGAAACGCCCTGGATCCTGATGGCCACCGGGGTGATCAGCGCCACCACGATCGCCTGCATGCCGAGGACGCTCGCGCCCAGCCGCCGCATGCCGGGGGTCACCTCGAAGTTCATGGCTTGTCCACCTTCAGCAGCAGGCGCGCGTCGCCCGCGGTGACCACGGAGCCCGTGATGAGCACGCCGGTCCCGCTGAACTCGCCGGCCGCGTCGGCGATGCCGATGCCCCTGTCGATGGCGTCGTCGAGCCGTTCGACCACGTGGACGCGGTCCTCGCCGAACATGCCCACGGCCAGCTCGGCCAGCTCCTCCAGAGGCATCGAGCGGGGCGAGGAGTTACGGGTGACGACGATCTCCTCCAGTATCGGCTCCAGGAGCTCGAGGAGCGCGCTGACGTCCTTGTCCGCCATGACCGCCACGACGCCGATCACCTTGGCGAAGTCGAAGGACTCGTGCAGGCCGTCGAGCGTGGCCTCCATGCCTCCGGGGTTGTGGGCGGCGTCGATGATGACCGTGGGACTCGTGCGGACCACTTCCAGCCGTCCGGGTGAGGACGCCTGGGCGAAGGCCTGCCGTACGAGCTCGACGTCGAGCGGGTCGTCACCCCCTGTGAGGGCTTCCACGGCCGCCAGGGAGCACACGGCGTTGCTCGCCTGGTGCGCGCCGTACAGGGGGAGATAGACGTCCTCGTAGACGCCCTTGAGGCCGCGCAGGGTGAGCAGCTGCCCGCCGAGCGCCACCTCACGGCTCAGCACACCGAACTCGAGCCCTTCACGCGCCACGACGGCGCCCACCTCGACCGCCCTGCGCATGAGCACCTCGGCGGCCTCCAGGTCCTGCTGGGCGAAGATCGTGGTGGAGCCCGCCTTGATGATGCCCGCCTTCTCCCCCGCGATGGAGGGGATGTCGGGCCCCAGCCTGTCGGTGTGGTCCAGCGAGATCGGCGTGATGACGGAGACGGCCGACTCCACCACGTTCGTGGCGTCCCAGCTGCCGCCCATCCCCGTCTCGATCACCGCGACGTCGACCGGTGTGTCCGCGAAGGCGGCGTACGCCATGGCCGTCAGCAACTCGAAGAACTGGATGCGCCGGCCCTGGGTGTCGGTCAGCTCGACGTACGGGGCGATCTCCTCGTACACCTCCGCGAACCGCTCCTCGCTCAACGGCTCGCCGTCGACCACGATGCGCTCGCGCATCGAGACCAGGTGCGGGCTCGTGAACCGCCCGACCCGCAGGTTGCGCTCCCTGAGCAGCACCTCGGTCAGCCGCGCCGTGCTGGTCTTGCCGTTCGTTCCCGCGATGTGCACGACGGGGTAGGCCTGTTGTGGGGAGCCGAGCAGGTCCAGAAGGGCCACGATTCTGTCCAGCGTCGGCTCGAAGTCCCACTCGACGCCGCGTTCCATGATGGCCCGCTCGACCGCACGATAATCCACCTGACAAGCCTATCCGCTCCTGCCGCCGGCCCTTCCCCCGCCAGCGCCGCGTGCGCCCACGTGGCCTTCCCCACGCCCCGCGCCTCGTACGGTCTGGGCGCAGCGCGGAGAGACGCGAGCAGACAGGACGAGCGCCCGCATCCGAGTCTTCCCACGCCCCGCGTTCGCACGGTCTGGGCGCAGTGCGAAGAGACGAGAGCAGACGGAACGAGCGCACGTATCCGAAGCCCGCCCGGACAACAGAAATGACCCCGGAAATGCAGAAAGGGCCCCACCCAACGGGTGAAGCCCTTCCATACAAAGATTGCGCGGCGGCGACCTACTCTCCCACACCCTCCC
>NZ_BAAATE010000053.1:0-40451 GCF_039533245.1 Nonomuraea recticatena
GCGCGGGCAGGAGCTGCACATCCGCGCAGTCCTCGCCGCCAACGACGAGCACAACCGCTCAGAGCCAGGTGTCGACAGCAGTGCCCCATGGGGCTCATCAGCGATGCTGACGAGCATGTAGCGCGATGAGGGCGCTGCGCTGGGCCGGGCTCAACGGGGGTGGCCGTTCAGGAGGTGCCGGACCCGAAGATCCGCAACCGCCAGGACGCGGATGACTCCTTAGCGGCCCCCAAGACTTTGCCTGACAGGGGAGAAGGGGGCTGGTGCCGTACACCTGTGCGGGTAGGCGGCAGGCATGGACAGCGAGAAGCCGGAAGGACCTCAGCTATGCGGCTGGTGTGGCATGGCGATCCATGACGGGATGGAGGTCCACGGCATGGCACGGGACTCTTCGGTGACGCACGCCAGCGACCCCGCACGCGACGGCCAGCGCTTCCTGACCAGCTGCAGCCGTGAGCATCTCGCCGCGCTGCAGGAGCACTACCGCCACCGTCCCTTCGTCGACGAGGAACTGTGGGCGGGAAAGATGGCCAGAGCCCTGGACAGGTCTGAAGCGCTCACCGTTGAGCAGTTGGAGGAGGTCACCGGGCTGAGCCGGGAACAGATCGAACGATGCGTGGCCTGGCTCGAAGCGCAGGTCTATCGACTGCACTGAGGGCGGGCGTTGTACCAGGCTCCTCGGCAAGTCGCGGCTGTGTATCCGGCGGGGCCGGAATCCATGACGATCTTGCGCGAAGGGTGACGTCCGGCTTCGGCCTGGAATCGGCGCCGATCACCCAGGCCTCCTTGAGGCCGGGGATTTCGTGTATCGCGGGCGTATCGAAAAACGCATACGTCACGGCAACAGTCTTCCGTCTTCAGTGGAGGCATGGACCACAGCGCATCACTGCCGGAGCCAGCCCGTCGTACGCGCAGGATGTGCTCGTCAGGCTGGCGACCCTACGTCGTGAAGCAGCCTGAGGAGGCAGTCATGCGCACAGCCGTGGTCGCGGCCGTGGCGGCGGGCCGGGTCCGCCGGCGCCAGCACCGCGGGCACCGCGAGCGCGCGTCGTCCACCGTGGACTCTAAGCCGTCTCCGGACAAGCCCGAGATGGACTGCGGCGGCACGGTGACCGTACCGGTCGACTGGTCGAAGCCGAACGGGCCGACCATCCAGGTGGCTGCTGTGACCGTCCGTGGACAGAACGTTCCGGCGAAGGTGATCACGAGAGGAGAAGGTGTTGGTGAATGACGGGGGGTGGGACCGGCGTTCGGTGTTGCGCGGCGCCGCGGTGCTGGCCGGTGCGGCTGCGACGGCGCCGCTGCTGGGCGAGGCGGCCACGGCGCTGGCCGACAGCGCTGACGCGGACGCGCTGTTCAAGGCCGGGAAGTTCGAGCAGGCCGGCCGCGCGTACGAGGAGATCCTCAGAAAGGACCCCAAGAACCTGCACGCGGCTCGCCAGCGCGGCTATGTAGCGCTGCTGGCCAATCGGTTCGCGGTCGCCGAAAAATACCTCAAGCTGGCCCTCCAGCTGGCGCCCGACGACAAGGACGCCAACCACTTCCTGGCCGACTGCTACATCCGGCAGGACAAATTCGGCCTGTCCGCACCCCACTGGAAAGCGGCCGGCGAGGACAGCTACGCCAAGTGGTTCGGGGCAGTCCGCGGCGAGGCGTATCAGGTCCACGGCCAGACCGCGCGGGTGCCATGGAAGCAGACAGACCCGATGCCGCTGGTGGAGGCTTCGGTCAACGGCGGGCCGACGAAGCGCTTCTCGTTCTACACCGGCGCCCCGAATCTGGGCATGCGCGCGTCGGTGGCCAAGGAGGCCGGGCTGAGTCCCGTCGCCAGTCAGAAGATCGATTTCGAGGGCGGTTCCATATGGGCGCACTACGGGATACTGGACTCCTTCAAGCTGGGCGGCATCGAACTGCGCAACGTCCCGGTGGGCTGGTCGGCGACGGAGTCGGGCGGAGATGTCGACACCGACAGCGACGGCCTGATCGGCACGTGGGTCTTCTACCACCTGCTGACCACCTTCGACTACGCGGGCCGGCAACTGATCCTGCGCCGCCGTACCCCCGAAACGGCCGGGAAGGCACGCGCCGCCGCCACACGGGCGGGCGCCGAACCCCTGCCGCTGTGGCTGGCCCGTGAGCAGTACCTGCACAGCACGGGCAGCTTCTCCGGCGTCGCCGGCTCCCGCACAGGGGTGGTGGGTGTGAACTTCGGCGGCGGCAGCGAGATCGCCGCGGGCATGCGCGGGGAGACGGCCGAGCAGTTGGGGATCCGCACCGACTACGACCGCCAGGTCGGAACTTTCGCCCAAAGCCACCCGGCCGTCGTCTACCCCTGCTATCCGAAGGAGATCCGCCTCGGCAACGCCGTCGCCAAGGAGGTCTACTCCTATACGAACCCGAACCAGCCGGTCAACGTGCCCTGGCCCTATGGGACAGGGTTCGACACCATGGGCTGGTTCTCCCACTGCTTCTGGAAGCCCTACAACATCACCGTCGACTTCACCGACATGAACCTCTACATCGCCCGCGGCGTGGCCGCCTGATCACCGCGACTGCACGGGCGTGGTGGGAGCTACCTGGAGCTGCCGGCTGCCACGGTCGAGAAGGTGAGGGCGGACCGGGCGCCCTCACCCGGTCCCATCCTCCTCACGGGCCGGTCAGGTCCGCCGGCCTCGAGCGGTTGCCCGAAAGGCGGGACCTGTACCGCGACGCTTCCTGAGGCTGCGGGGGTGGGCGGGGGTCTGCGGGTCGCGTGCCTTCTTGATGTCGCCGAAGCCGGGTGGGCGTCTCGGCGGAAGGCCGCTGTGGGCGCGCTCGCGTGTACGGGGGCTACCCGCTCGCGGCGAAGGGTGCCGCCGGTCGTTCGCGCTGCCCGACGCGGCCTGGTGGGTGTCCGGGGTTGTGCGACCCGGAGGATGGTCCAGGGCGAGCCCCGATGCTCTACCGATCACACAGGCCGGATTCGCGGATGTCGACGGAGACCGGCTGGTTGCGACAGGGGCGGAGGGGCTCGGGGTGAGGAGCCTCACCCCGAGCGCGGCCCTTGGTGGATGGGCGTTACTTCCTCCACTGCTCCGCCGGCGACAGGCCGGGCAGCGGCTTGCCGATGAGGGCCAGGGGGAGGAAGAAGCAGACCTGGCCGATGGCCATGATGAGCGTGGCGAGCGCCTGGTCGTCGTACTGCTCGGACGCCCGGGCGTACAGCTCGTCGGGGACGCGCTCGCCGGACGGGTTCGGGGTCAGGACCGATTCGACCAGCTCCAGCGCGACCCTTTCGGCGGCGGTGAAGTAGGGCGCGTCCCGCCAGGAGGCCACGGCGGTGATGCTCTCCTCGCTGGCGCCGGCCTTGCGGAGGTTGCCGGTGTGCAGGACGGTCAGGTACGTGCTGCCGGCGATCTGGCCGGCGCGCAGCTGCACCAGGCTGATGGTGGTCTGCGGGATCGTGCCGTTCCCTGTCGCCCTGTACAGGGCGCCGCCGATGTCCTTGAGCTCGGGGACGAGCACGGCGGGGTTGGGGAGACGCGACTGGCGGTTGTGCTGCTCGATGGTGGTCATGGGGGTTCCTTTCTGAACGGTGTTTCGCTGCTCTGACGGGTCGCAGGGCGTGAAGGTGACCGGTGATCTCACCGGGAGGCGCTGCCGAGGGGTTCGGCGTTCCGGCTCGCAGGGCGCGGCCGCAGGAGCAGCACGGCGGTGAGGATGGCGGCCAGGTAGAACGCCCCCGCGCCGAGCATGCCCGCGGTGTAGCCGCTGGTGAGCGCGTCGGGCAGGGGTGTGCCCTGCGGTTGGCCGGTGGTGGCGGCGACGGCGATGCCGGCCAGGACGGCCAGGCCGAGGGCGCCGCCGATCTGCTGGCTGGTGTTGACCAGGCCTGAGGCGATACCGGAATCGCGCGATGCGACGCCGTGGACGCCGCCGATGGTGGCCGCGACGAAGCCGATACCCAGGCCGATACCGCCGGCGAGCTGCGCGGGCAGGAGCACGAACAGGGGGTTCTGGCCCGGGGCGAGGAGACTGAACCAGCCCATCGCCGCGGCCGCCACCGCCATGCCGATCGCCAGGACGGTCCGGGTGGCGGTGCGGGCCTGCAGCCTGGGTCCGACCACGCCGGAGCCGATGCCGATGCCGATGGCGAACGGCAGGTAGGCCAGACCGGTGATCATGGGCGTGTACTGCTCGATCGTCTGCATGTAGAGGGTGAGGAAGTAGAAGGTGGCCAGCTGCCCGGCGCCCATGAGCAGCATCACCAGGTTGGCGCCGAGCCTGCCGCGGTCGGCGAGCACGCCTGAGGGCAGCATCGGGTCGCGTGCGCTGCGCTGGATGAGGACGAAGGCGACCAGGAGTGCGACGGCGGCCGAGCCGAAGGCCAGGGTGAGCCCGTCGCCGACACCGTGCGAGCCGGCCCGGTTGATCGCGTAGACCAGTGAGCCGAGGGCCAGGGTCACGGTGACCGCGCCGGGCAGGTCGAGACCGCCGCGCCCGCGGCTGCCGGGCACCACAGCGAAGGTGCCGGCCAGGACCAGCAGTGCGATGGGGATGTTGACGAACATGATCCATCGCCAGCCCAGGTACTCGGTGAGCGCGCCGCCCAGCAGCAGCCCGACGACCGAGCCCAGGCCGCCCATCGCGCCGTAGACGCCGAGTGCCTTGTTGCGCCGCGGTCCGGCGGGGAAGGTGTCGGCGAGCAGGGACAGCGCGGCCGGCGCGACGATCGCGGCGCCGACGCCCTGCAGGACGCGGGCGGCGATCAGCACGGTCCCGTTGCCTGCCACGCCGCCCAGCAGGGAGGCGGCCAGGAAGACGACCAGCCCGGCGCGGAACATCCTGCGGCGGCCGAACAGGTCGCCCGCGCGGCCTCCGGCCAGCAGCAGGCCGCCGAAGGCCAGGGCATAGGAGGTGAGGACCCAGTCCAGGTCGGCCTCGGCGATGCCGAGCCCGGTTCCGATGACGGGCAGGCCCACGGTCACGATGGTGCCGTCCATCACCATCAGCAGCTGCGCGGCGGCGATCACCAGCAGGGCGAGGCCGCTTCTTTCCGTACGGGGAGAGGTGTGTGTGCTCATGTGAGGCCCTTCAGGAGGTGATGGCTCCGTGCACCGCGGTGGCCAGCAGATCGTGCTCGGGGTAGGACCAGCCGAAGCCGAAGCGGCGCCGGGTGTAGCCGAAGGCGATGCCGCTGACCGGGTCGGCGAAGGCTTCCGAGCCGGCCGAGCCGTCATGGCCGAAGGCGTTCGCGCTGAGGAACGGGTAGCGCAGGCCCTTGGCCTGGAAACCGAGCGCGTAGTTGCCCTGGTCGCCGCGGACCAGGTCGGCACCGACGGAGTGCAGCTGGGCGAACTCGCCGACGGTGTCCGGCTTGAGCAGCGGCGGCTGCCCGTTCACTCCCCAGACGGCCGCCGCGTACAGGCCGGCCAGGCCGCGCGCGCTGCCCACGCCGCCGGCCGAGGCCTGACCGTTCGCGCGTACGGCGCGGGTGTTGGCGAAAGCCACCTGGTCCAGCGGCGGCGTGCTGTTGAGCCCGTACCCGATGCCGAGGATGCTGTGCGGTCCGGGCACTTTCGCCCAGAACGCGGCCTCCTGCTCCGGGGTGGCCGTCCACCCCTCGATCGGCCGGAACCGGCCCTCCTCGGCCTCGGGCAGCCCCAGGTAGAGGTCCAGCCCGTACGGGGTCCGGATGCGCTCGTCGTAGACCTGCTGCAGCGACTGGCCGGTGGCGCGCCGGATCACCTCGTTCACCATGGCGAAGGTGACGAACCCGCCGTAGCCGTAGGAGGAGCCCGGCCGCCAGTACGGCCGCTGCGCGGCCAGGCGGCGCGCGATCACCACGTCGTCGGACAGTTCGGCCGCCGACAGCCCGCCGTCGACCCCGATGACGCCGGAACGGTGAGTCAGCACGTCCCGCAGCGTGATCCCGTCCTTGCCGGCGGCGGCGAACTCCGGCCAGTGCCGGGCCACCGGCTCGTCGAGATCGAGGACACCCTCCTGCACCAGCACCGCCGCCACCAGCGTCGCGGCACCCTTGGTGGAGGAGTACACCCCGGTCAGCGTGTCACCGCTCACCTCGTCCCCGGCCCACAGATCGACCACCCGCCGGCCGTGCGCGTAGGCGGTCAGCTGCGTGCCCACCTGGCCGTCCTGCTCGGCCACCACCGCGGCGAACGCCTCGCGCACCTGCTCGAACCCGTCCGCGACCGTCCCGTGGACGTCCATCCTGCTCATCGTCGGCAACCCTTCCTGAGTGAGTGTTGGTCCCCGGCATGACGGATGGCGCGGGGAAAGGGTGACCGGTGCGTTCGCGGTCACCTTTGTCTGCTGTGCTGCGTCAGCGGTGTGACGTAGTCGAAGGAGAGGAACTGCGACCGTGACGCTGCGGCCGGCACGCCCGGACTCCGGCGACATTGGACCTGGTCAACGCCCTCGCCGGCATCGACGATCTCGAAGGCGCACACCGAGTCGGCGACCCGGCCGGAGCCGTGGCTGAACCACGAGATCCCGCCGCCGCCGATGAAGCCGGCCACAGTCACAGCCGGCCAACCCGCCGGGGACTACCAGGGAAGAGGGCCCTCGTGCTGGACGAAAGCGGCGGTGGGGCCATCAGGGCCGAGCAGTGCCATGGCCACGATCGGCGCGCCACCCTCCGCGGGGCTCTTGGCCCAAGTCCCGTGATTGATGCCGGTTCTGACCCACCCCGGGTCAACGGCGTTGACTGCACGACCTGCGTGCCTACTGGGAGGCCTTCCGCGCCCGTCATCCCAGCTGGAGGCTGCGCATTCAGCATCCGGCCTTCAACGATCCTTTCGGAGCGCTGCGCCGAGGTGACGTCGACGTCCTGGTCGTCTGGCTGCCCGTCGAGGAGTCCGACCTCACCGTCGGCCCGGTCCTCTACGCCGAGCCGCGCGTACTGGCCGTCGGCGCCAACGTCAGCAAGATCCCTCACTCTTCGTAATCGTCGGTGGTGCCGGGTGGAGCTGTACGGCCGGTTGATGGCTTCGAGTTCGCGTAAAGGTGTCCGGGTTCCCGAGCGAACGAGGCTGCGGTCAGTCGGTTCGCAGGTCCAGACATCGGGCTGTTCGCCATCGATCTGTGGTCGGCCGGCTAGTCGCGGGGTTCTTCCAGCAGACGTGCTGCCTGTGCGGTCCGCTGGTACAACACGTAGCGCCCCTCTCTGACCTTGGTGACGAGGCGTGCGCGGTGCAGTGCGTTGAGGTGGTAGGAGACGGTGCCCGGGCTGTAGCCGATCCGGGTGGCGAGTTCTGCGGTCGACCGGGCGGTTTCGAGGTCCGCCAGCAGGGCTGCTCGGGCGTTGCCGACCACTCGCGCGATCCCTCTGGAGCTGCGGTCCCGGCTGGCTCCGACTCGCTGGGCGGGGTAGTAGAGGACGAACTGCCCGGGGACATCGACCTGGATGATGACGTGGGGCCAGTTGAGCACGCTGGGGGCGAGGACCAGGTCCCGGCCGGTGACATCGATTTCGCCATCCCACCACTTGGCGAGGGTAACCGCGTCGCCAGCCCAATCGATGTCGGGGTGGAGTGCTCCGATCGCTCGGCCGACGCCATGGGCGGCGATGGCCGTCGCGCGGTGGGCGATGTCCTGATCCAGGATGGAGCGCAGTTCGGGCCAGCCGTCGGAGAGGGTATCCCGCCAGAACCGGGCGAGCCCGTTGGCGAGACGTCGCTGCATCCGCCCCGACTCCGCGATCCGGCGGGTCGTGGCCCGTAGTGGCCTGCTCCAGTGGGTCCGGGTGTGGGTGAAGATCTGGGTTTCGAGATCGTCCTGCGCTGTGGCCTCGATCTGCGCGATCTGCTCGTCGAGCAGGTCACGACGCTGCGCGTCCGTCCCTGGCTGCGGGGTGAGCAGGTCGGGCGTGTAGGTGTCGCCGTTCTGCGGCAATAGGTCGGCGAGCAGGGCGACGTCCGGGTGGGCGAGAGACGCGCGGGCGAGCGGTCCGGGATCTCCGAACACCGGGTGCCGTCTCGACGCGGCGGTGAGCTTCAGCCACGCCATGGACTCCGACGCCGGAGAGGGCGACAACCGTGTCCTGGACACCGTGTCGGCGTCTACACGCAGCGCGAGCACCGTCCCGACGCTAGCAGTCGTCGCGGTGGATTTGAACTGGATCGAATGCTTTGCGGCACAAGGTCCACGCGGGATTGAGTGGTGTCGCCGAACAACGGCGGCAACGTTCACCGCCCGATCTGAGGCGGTCGCCTCCGCACGCCGGTGATACGTGGCTTGCGCACCCGTTACTCGAAGAAGCTGGGAGTGGTTGTCATGGTGAGGTTGCAGGACACAACGCAGGCGAAGAGCCGCACGAGGAAGGTCGGCGCAGTCGTGGCCGCGGTGGCGTCAGTTACCGGGATGGTCTTCGCGGCGGCGCCCGCCACCGCCGCCGCCTACCCCACCAGCACCTTTTCGATCCAGGTCGGGGCGAGCTACTACAAAGGCACGGTCACCTGGTACAACCGATCGGTCGGCGTCACCGGAGCATTCAAGGCAGTCGGGTGCCGGCGGGTGTACGCGGACACCCGGATAGCCAACTCCGGGCGGCGGCTGGACTGGCAGAGTTCCAGCACCTGGTGCGACGAATCTGGGCCCGCGACCCTAGCCGTCAACGCGGACGTCCCCGGCGGGGCCACCAAGGTCAATGTCTGGATGACCACCGGAAACCCTAACGAAGGCCTCGAACACTTCTCCTGCTATCGCGACTTCAGCACGTGCTTCGGTCCCTATGTGGGACTGCCGCAATAACCGCGACGACCAGGCGGACATGGCTGACCTGGGGTGATGGTCAGTTGCGGCACCGTCCGGCCTGAGCCGGTGACCCGCGCAGGGGCGCCGAACCCGCTTGCCCGCCGCATCGCGTGATCCTTTGGGTGAAGCCGGGCAGCGGTGAAGCCGCGCAGACGCATCGGACGCAGCAGCCCGGTCAGGTCGAGCCGGCCGCTAGGCGGTGGCGCACAGCGCCTGCTGCTGGAAGGCCGACAGCGCCTCGTCGATGGGGTGCGGCTGCGGCTTGCCCGACGCGTCCAGCGCGTTCCACCTTATGAGGTTGATCGCGTAAGACATCTGGCGGGCGCCGTCGGCCCGGGTCAGGGACACCGCCCCGGCCCCCCACATGGTGCCGTTGTGGCCCCAGAAGGTGCCGCAGCCCGGGATCGTGACCTTGTGTAGCCCCAGCCCGTAGTCGATCTTGTCTTCGTAGACCTGGGTGGAGACCGGGACCGTGCGCTGCATCTGCGCCAGCGACGCCCGGGTGACGATCCGGCCGTCGAGCAGCGCGCCGTAGAAGCGGTTGAGGTCCTCCACGGTCGACACCAGCGCCGCCCCCACACCCACCCACGACGGGTCGTAGACGCTGTAGTCGCGTGGCGGGTCGATCTGGCCGTGCATCGCCTCGTACATCCGCGGGTGCGGGCCCTTGATGCGGGGCCCGGTCGGCAGCGTGGTGTGCCGCAGCCCGGCGCGCCGGATGACGTGGTCGGTGATGTAGGCCCTGGCCGTGGTGCCGGTCACCTTCTCCAGGAGCAGGCCGAGGATGAGGTAGTTGGTGTTGGAGTACACCCCGGGAAGGCTGCCCGGCTTCCGGGCGGGCAGCGCCAGCCCCATCGTGATCAGCTCTGCCGGGCTGAAGTGCCTGAACCGGTTGTCGTCCAGGCTCTTGGCTGACATGTCCGCCAGGGACGGGAAGGCCGCCAGGAGGTAGTCGGGGATGCCGCTGGTGTGGTTGAGCAGCATCCGGACCGTGATCTTCTCGCCGCGCTCACCCGGCACCACGTGCGGCAGGTAGCGGCTGATCGGCGCGTCGAGCCGCACGCGGCCCTTCTCGACCTGCTGCATGATCGCGGCGGCGGTGAAAGTCTTGGTGATGCTGCCCACCCGGTGGCGCATGTCCGGCCTGACGGGGCGGCCGGTCGCCAGGTCGGCGACCCCGGAGGCGCCGCGCCACGCCTGACCGCCCGCGCGGACGGCGCCCTGCACCCCCGGCATGCCGGCCCGGTGGACCTCCTCCAGAGCCGACGTCAGCTTCGCGTCATCCACCCCGGAGCGCGCCTCAGCGGCGGGAGCCACCATCACCATGCCCGCGACACTCAGCACGGCCGCACTCGCCCGGGTCACCAGGCTGATCTTCACGACATCCGTCCTCTCATGATCGGTGCCCGTGCACCCAGACCGTGGCGCACGGGCTCTCACGAGCGGCAATTGTTGTCGGGGTGCTGGTCAGGGGCGTCCCCCCAGGGAAGGCAGCTGCGCTACCGCACCGGGATCAACCACCGGCCGCACTACGCCATCGGGAGTAGCGGGCCACTCGGGGCGGATGTCGGGATGGTTTCGTCGGCGTTGGGTGTCCAGGTCCCTCGCTGGGCGTCGAGCCCGTCGAGGCGACGGTGGGTGCCTTCTTCGCTGGGCTTGAGGTAGCGCTGGAGGGTGCGGCGGTCTTCGTGGCCGGAGAGGTTCATCAGGTCGGCTTCGGTGGCGTCGTCCGAGCCGGCGTGGGTGAGTCGGGAATGGCGCAGGTCGTGCAGATTCCAGCCGTCGGTGGCGGCGCCGAGGTGGCGTTCGGCGGTGTGGTAGGTCATGCGTCGGCGGCGGCTGGCCGGGTCGACGTCATGTACGGGCGCGGTGCCGTCGTCAGGGGCGATGCGCGCGGACAGGAAGATCGGCCCGCGGGTTGGGCGGCCGAGGAGCCGGCCGAGCATCCGGGCGGTGCGGATGTCGTAGAGCAGCTCGTCGGGCGGATGGTGCGTGCGCGGCGGTTGGCGCGGTCCAGGTCTTCGACGTTCAGGCGCAGGACTTTCTCAGCGCGGGCGGCGGTGGAGTAGAGCATCGCCCACAGCGTCCGGTCTTCCAGCGGGCGGCAGCCAACACGCACGACAGCCTGGCGTTGGAGCATGTGCCGGTGGACAGCGGCGCTGGGACCCGCGCCACGGACCAGCCGCTCTCGCCGCATCAACCGATCGGTTGATGCCGGAATCCACCATCCCGCTCTCCGGCCGGACGATCCGCCACCCCCGCCGCCGCGCGATTCTCAAGGCATGCCCACACACCGGGAGCCCGCCCTCCGCATCGTCGGACTCCGTAAAGCCTTCGGCGACGACGTGGCCGTCGACGCCCACGCCAGGGAACTGGTCGAGATCTTCCTCAGGGCGGTGCGATGAAGCGCCTGGCCTACGTCGACAACCTGCGCGTGGCCCTCACCGTGCTGGTCGTCCTGCACCACGTCGCCGTCACCTACGGCAACATCCCCGTCTGGTACTACGTCGAGCCCGCCCAGGACCCCTCGGGGCTCGCCCTCGACGTCCTGGTCATGTTCGACCAGGCCTTCTTCATGGGCTTGTTCTTCCTGCTGTCCGGCTTCTTCACCCCCGGCTCCCACGACCGCAAGGGCGGCCGCCCGTTCCTCAGGGACCGGCTGGTACGGCTCGGCATCCCCCTGCTCGTCTTCCTCCTGCTGCTGCGGCCGCTGGTCACCTTCGGCATCTACAGGGAGATGGACCTGCCGTACTGGCAGTTCTACCTCGCCTCCTGGGACCCGGGCCCGATGTGGTTCGTGGAGGTGCTGCTCGTCCTCGTCGCCGTCTACGCGCTCGTCCGCCGCTACGGCAGGACCCCTCGTCCCGTGCCCCAGGGCGCGCCGGGGTTCGCGGCGATCGCCGGGTACACGCTCGCGCTGGCGGCCGTCACGTTCCTGTGGCGGCTGGTCGTGCCCACCGGCCTGTACGTGCCGGTGCTCGGCCTGCCCACGCCCTCGCACCTGCCCCAGTACGTCAGCATGTTCGTCCTGGGCGTGCTGGCCTTCAGGCACGGCTGGTTCGACGCGCTGTCGAGGAGGGCGGGCAGGCTCGGCTTGGCGGCGGCGGCGGCCGGCTCGCTGGTGCTGCTGCCCGTCCGGTTCGCGACCCAGGGCGTGCCGTCGGAGCTGGCGGCGGCGACGTGGGAGGCGGTGTTCGCGGTGGGGATCACCATCGGCCTGCTGGTGACCTTCCGCGAGCGCTGCAACCGGCAGGGGCCGCGCGGCAGGTTCCTGTCCGAGCAGGCCTACACCGTCTACTTCATCCACCCCGTCGTGCTGGTCGGCCTCTCCTACGCCTTCAGCGGGCTGCACGCCGCCGCGATCGTCAAGTTCGCCGTCGTCGCGGTTCTGGCCCTGCCGCTGTGCTGGGGCCTGGCCTACCTGGTGCGGTCCCTGCCGGGAGCCAAACGCGTCCTGTAAACGTCGACGAAGCTGGGCAAGAGATACACATGCGACTCCGATCACGCCTGCACCGGCTCGACAGGCACCTGTACGCCTCCGTCGCGCAGGCCAGGCTGCCCGGCTTCGAGCGCGCGGAGATCGACCCCGAGCCATCCGGCCTGGCGAACGGCCCGGGTGTCAGCGGCTTCACCGATCAGAAATCCTCCGCCACGTCGTCAGTTCTGTTAGCCCTCTCGCACCGGTGGAAGGATTGATGACCATGACCGACGCCAGACTGCAGGGCGCCGACGAGGCCACGTTCATCGCGGCGGTCCGCTCAGGCGACGCAGCACAGTTCGCGCTCATCACGGAGCGCCACCGGCGTGAGCTGCAGGTGCACTGCTACCGGATGCTCGCGAACTACGAGGACGCCCAGGACATGACGCAGGAGACGTTCCTGCGAGCGTGGAACAAGCGGGAGTCGTTCAAGGGCCACGCGGCCCTGCGGACCTGGCTGTACCGGATCGCGACGAACGCCTGCCTCGACTTCCTGGAGAAGCGCAACGACCGCACACCCGTACCGTCCGAGGTGCTGTACCTGCAGCCGTACCCCGACTGGATGCTCCCCGAGGACCCGCAGGAATCGGTGGTGGCGCGGGAAACGATCGAGCTGGCGTTCATCGTCGCCGTCCAGCACCTGCCGACGCGGCAGCGGGCGGCGTTCATCCTGCGCGACGTCCTCGGCTGGCCGGCGTCGAAAGCCGCCGACGCCCTCGAACTGACCGTCGCATCGGTGACCAGCGCGCTGCAGCGGGCGCGCGTGACGATGCGCGAGCAGCTGCCCGACCGCCGCCTCGACTGGCGGAGCCCCGCCACGCACGAGCTGTCGGATGACGAGCGCAGCGTGGTGAGGTCGTACATGGACGCCCATGAGCGCAACGACCTCGACGGGCTGATGGCTCTGCTGCGCGACGACCTGCGTTTCACGATGCTGCCCGATCCGGGTGCCTTGGTCGTCACGGCCAAGGACGCGGTGGACGGCTGGGTCTCCAGTGGGCTCTTCCAACACGGCTACGACGACTGGCGCTGTATCACCACGACGGTCAACCGCATGCCTGCCGCCGTGCTGTACCTCCGCGCCCCCGGCGACCCGGAGTACCGTTTGTTCGCCATCGCTGTCCTGCACATCGTCGACGGGAAGATCGCCGAGCTCACCGGATTCGACGCCACCGACAAACCATGGCTGGGCCTGCCCGCGACGCTGTGATCAGACAAGTCCGCATCGTCGACGAGTCCAGCGCACGGGCCGCCGTCACCGAAGTCACCGCGGAATGAGCACCCCGACCAGCTGAACACCCACGCGGTAACTCGAACACCACCGCCCCGCCGGCGTTGCCGGCGGGGCATCTTCATACCCGAAGATCATCTTCATGATCGACGACGCCGTCGTCCTCATCTCCAGCGAGTCGGTCAACAGCTCACTTGGAACGCAAGGAAGGGGCCGGGGAAGGTTCCCTCATAGCCGAGGGTCACGGTGAGCACGCCAGGAAGGATTTCGACCTGGCCTCACGAGCCGAGCATGTGGCCAGTGCTCATCGCCTCGTCTCGTACCTGGTCAGCACCACGCCGTCGGGAAACGTCCGGGTCTCCACCAGGCTCAGGTTCACCCAGTTGTCCAGGGCTGTGAAGAACGGCGTGCCGCCGCCCACCAGGACCGGATGGGTGACGATCGCGTACTCGTCGATCAGCCCGGCCCCGCATGGCCGCCGCGGCGAGTGTGGCACCGCCGATGTCCATGGGGCCGCCGTCGTCGGCCTTGAGCCTGGTGATCTCGGTGACCGCGTCGCCGGTGACCAGACGGGTGTTCCAGTCGACCGTGCTGGTCGTAGAGGAGAACACCACCTTCGGCATGTCCCGCCAGCGGCCGGCGAACTCGATCGCCGCCGGTGTGGCACCCGGCTGCTTGTCGGCGGTCGGCCAGTGGGAGCTCATTGTCTCCCACAGCTTGCGCCCGTACAGCGCCAGGCCCGTCGCCTCCACCCGGTCGGACCACCACTGGAACAGCTCGTCGCTCGGCACGCTCCAGCCGAGGTCGTCGCCGGGCGCGGCGATGTAGCCGTCCAGGCTCATGTTCATGCCGAAGGTCGGTTTCCGCATCGTGCCAGCCTCCTTTGAGTCGATCTCACACGTACAGACGGGCGCGGCGCGGAAACCTCATCGGTGCGCGATCTGCGTCCGCAGGCAGTCCTCGCGTTCCGGACTCAGCACGGCGTACTCGGCGGGCTCGAGCACCACCGAATCTCGATTTCACCCTCGCGAACGCCAGGTCACACAGTTACAGCGCCGGGCCCTCTCACCGTGCTGGAGATCGCCAACCAGTTCCCGACGCTGGGTATCTCGCTCGGCGACCAGCGGCCGCACGTGCCCGGCAAGATCCGCGAGTACCTACCTCTCCCAGCGGGACCAGCGTGACCCGTGGGTGTCCGTCGCGTGCTCGGTGACGGGAATGTCGGTCGCGTTCCCGAGACGTCGAGGACGTAGTGGGCCTCGCGCTTGGTCGCGACGATGACTTTCGTGCCGTAGGTGGTGTGCTGGTCGGTCACGTGTGTGTGGGCCAGCAGCACCGCGATCAAGTTCCGCTTCAGCTCACCGGCGGGGCCGAAAGCACCTTGTCCGGCACGAACCCCAGCCACGGTAACGTGCATAACGCCACGGCCAAGCCGAGCCGGTCCGCCGGACCACGGCCCCGACCGGGATCGACGAACGCGACATCCGCCGGAGTAAGGGTGAAGAACCTCGCTAGCTCGTCCCTCCCAATCTCCGGGAACCCCGCAGGCGCTCCAGCTCTGCTGGGGGTCCCGGTAGCAACCGCGGAGTCAGCGCGGCCACCGCAACGGGTTCAGGCGGAGCGGGATGAACCGGGTGCCCCGCCACAACGCCGTACGTCGCCCCCGGGCGCGGGCGGGCGCCGATCTTGCCTCCCCTGAGCGGCGACTGGCACGCTGCTGGCATGAGACACGGTGATCAAGGTGGTTGGGCTCGCTGCGCGAGCGTAGGCGGCGGCATGCGGTACATGGGCGGCATGCGACGGCACACGGGCGGCTGGGTCGCCTGACCCCCACGCGGACGCGGCAGGCGCCGCTCTTCACCCGCGCCGACCTCTCTTCGACCTGCTTGGCCACCCCGGGCGCTCCCGGGTCGACCGGGCCGCCTCGATGCACTCATTCACGCGTACGGCACGGCCGCCGAGTTCGGCGGGCAGGAACAGCAGGAGTCCGCCGCCGGGCAGCGGACATTCCTCGAGTACTACGGGAACCCCAGCAGGGCGGTGCCGAGGGTCAGGCGCAGAAGAAGGCGTCGGCGTGACGCAACCCCCTCGGGGGCTTGCGCATGTAGAAGACATGAATTCCGAGACCATCCATGCTCCGCCCGGTTCTCCGGGCGCCGAGGGGCCGGCCGACATAGTCGTGACCGAGTTATTCCGCGCCCACCGGCTTGCTCTTGTGCGGTTGGCGTTCCTGTTGGTGGGTGACCAGGAGACCGCCGAGGACGTGGTCCAGGACGCGTTCGCCGCGGTGTTTCGCAGGTGGAGCAAGCTGTCCGACCGAGGGGAGGTGCTGCCGTACCTGCGCACGGCCGTGGTCAATGGGTGCCGGATGGTGCTGCGGCGCAGGGTGATCATCGGGCGGTTTCGCGGTCACCGCGAGGTTCCTTTCTGGTCGGCGGAGGCGGCGGCGTTGCTGGGGGAGACTCGCCGACAGGTGTTCCTAGCCGTCCGGGCTCTGCCACGACGCCAGCGCGAAGCGCTGGTGCTGCGTTACTACCTGGACCTGTCAGAAGCGGAAATCGCCCAGGCGATGGGGGTCAGCCGCGGAACGGTCAAATCGACGGCATCCCGGGCGCTGAAGGTGCTCGCCACCCAACTGCAGGAGGAGAGATGACCCGAAACGTTGAAGACCGACTCCGCGACGCTTTCACCGCAGGTGCGGAATTGGTGTCGCCGGAAAGCCTGGGGCCTGTCGCGGTCCGCCCGCGTCGGGGCTTTCGAGGGCTGCCGGTGTTGGCGGCCGCGGTGGTCGCCGTCATCCTCGCCGTGGTCGCGCTGGTCTCCAAGGAGATCGCCGTGCCCGCCCCCCCGTCTCCTTCCGTGCTCGCGCCCGCTGACGGGAACGAGGCACTGCGCCGGCTGGCCGCCCAGGTCGCACGGTTGCCGGACGACCGCGGCGCGTACTGGCGCAGGTCGCTGGTGAACGACCATCTGATACGGGTACAAGCCGGTGGACGAACCTTCAACGCGTCGGTGTCGTCGAGGACAGAGCTCTGGCTGCCACGCGACTCCAAGGACCCTGTACAGACACAGAACGGGGAACCGGTCCTGCGCCCTGCGACTCCGGCCGACGAGCGGGCCTGGCAGGCCGCCGGATCGCCCGCCAGGGTTCAGCGTGTGTGCGCACCCGGCACGAAGGCGGCCGACTGCGTGAAGCTGCCGATACGTGCCGAGATCAGGGACTGCCAGTACACCCACGAGGTCACGCCGGATTACGGGCCCGGCGCTCACCCGCTTGGCGGGTACACGCTGGCCGAGATTTCGGCGCTGCCTGCCGATGACAAGGGGCTGCGGGAGTGGCTGCGTGCCCGCTGGGAGTCCCGCCGTGCCGAGACAGGGCAGGCACTGGAGGTAGCCATCGCCGATTCTCATTTCCTGCTGGCGATGCCCATCAGGCCGGCGGCCCGGGCCGCCGTCCTTCGCCTGCTCGCCGACCTGCCGACGACCAGCGTCCGGGGGCCGGCCAAAGACCCGCTGGGACGCGGCGGCCTCGCCGTGGACTTCAAAAAGGGCACAAAGTCCTTCAGGGAGTTCGGCGAGGACGACGAGGTGACCGAGGACCACACGACCATCCTGAACCCATCGACCGGCGAGATCCTGGCCAAGGTCACGAAGGCGGGAGGGAGCACCGTGGGCCTGTCCAAAGGTGAGATCGCGGCGTCCGAGGTCTGGACGTCCGTGACAGGCTGGACCGACGACCGCCCGAAGCGCCCAGGAAACTGTCGCCGCCTGTAGCGGGTCACGCGGGTCAAACGGGCCAGCGCGGGCCCCGCTCGCGCCGAGCGGGTCTTCTGAAGCCGAGTTCGCGGGCCCGTCTGCCCCCCTTTCAGGGCTCTGATGTGTATCCCGCTGGTCCTCAGCATGGCCGCCAGGGGCGAGCTGCCCGCCGAGGCGATCGGCCGCCGGCTCGCGCTGGTGCTGCGCCGCACCTGGCTGGAGACCCGCCGCGCCGTCGCGGCCCTGGCCGAGCTGGCCGACGCCGGCGGACACCAGGAGGTGTGGCGCATCCTGCGCGCCCTCTGCCCGGGATGCTGCCGGGCGAGGGGCAGCGCATCACCGTGACCACACCGAACTCGTCGCCTTCGCCGACCGGCCGCTGGCTGTCGTTACGCCACCGTGCGGATCCACATCGCGGACCGCGCTGAACGCGGCGGTCCGTGCCCAGCTGATCCCGGTCCACCCGGCCAACGGCGCCGAACTACTCATCCGCGACGGCCACACATGGGCCCTTGGCCGCCGTGCTGGTCCCGGTACGTCTCGAGCAGCCGTAGCCACACCTCGCTGATGGTGGGGAAGGATGGTACGGCGTGCCACAGGCGTTCGATGGGGATCTCGCCGGTGATCGCGACGGTGGCGGAGTGGAGGAGCTCGGTGACGCCTGGTCCGGCGAAGTGGCAGCCGACGACGGTGCGGCGATCGGGGTCGATGAGGGCGCGGGCCCAGCCGCGGTAGTCCGGGTCGTGCTGGATGGCGCCGGCGACGTGGGCGAGGTTGTAGTCGACGACGTCAACGCGGCGGCCGGTGCGCCGGGCTTCGATGGTGGTGAGGCCGACACTGGCGATCTCGGGGTCGGTGAAGACGACCTGAGGAACGGCTGCGGTGTCGGCGGTGCCGGCGTGCGGGCTCCAGCGTTCGGTGTCGAGCGGGGCGCCGAAGGCGCGGGCGGCGATGACGGCGCCGGCGATGCGGGCCTGGTACTTGCCCTGGTGGGTGAGCAGGGCCCGCCGGTTGACGTCACCCACGGCGTAGAGCCAGTCGCCGGGGGCGGCGGTGACGGCGAGGGAGTCGTCGGTGGTGAGCCAGTCGCCGGGGTTCAGGCCGACGGTCTCGAGGCCGATGTCTCCGGTGCGGGGTACGCGGCCGGTGGCGAAGAGGATCTCGTCCGCGGTGAGTCGGCCGCCGCCGGAGAGGGTGATGCCGACCTGGCCGTCCGTACGGGCAGCGGTGGCGACGGTCACGCCGAACCGCAGGTCGGTGCCCGCTTCGCGCAGGCGGTCAGCGACGAGTTCGCCGGCGAAGGGTTCCATCTGCGGCAGCAGGCGGGCGCCGCGGGCGAGGAGAGTGACCTCGGTGCCGAGGGCCTGCCAGGCGGTGGCCATCTCGGTGGCCACGACGCCCGCGCCGACGATGACGAGTCGTCCGGGCGGCTGCGGGGCGCTGGTGGCTTCGCGGCTGGTCCAGGGGCGCAGGGCAGCGAGCCCGGGCAGGTCGGGAAGGGCGGCTGTACTGCCGGTGCACACGGCCACGGCGTGCCGGGCCAACAGGTGGATGGTGCCGCCGTCGGGGGTGGTCACGGCCACGCGTCGTGGCCCGTCGAGGCGGCCGTGGCCGCGTTGGAGGTCGATGCCGGCCGCTTTGAGCCATTCGACCTGGCCGTCGTCGTTCCAGTGGGCGGCCATGCGGTCGCGATGCGCCAGTACGGCGGCGGCGTCCAGCGGTCCGGCGGCGGCCGGGCCCAGCCCGGGCACCCGTCCGGCGTCGGCACGCAGGAGCGCGGGGCGCAGCAGGGCTTTGCTCGGTTCGCACGCCCAGTAGGAGCATTCGCCGCCGACGAGTTCGCTTTCCACGATGACGGTGCTCAGGCCGGCGGCGGTGGTCCGGTCGGCGACGTTCTCGCCGACCGGACCGGCCCCGATCACGACCACGTCATAGGTACGGGTGTCTACGTTGGTCACTGGTCCTCCATGGTGTGGCCGTGTCTCGGGGATGCCGCTGGTCAGCGGCCGGGCAGCCGTTCGATGATCTGCTGCAGGAACCAGCGGTTGCCGTCGGGGTCGGCGAACGAGGCGAAGGAGCCGTAGCTGGCACGCTGCGGGTGCAGGCCCATGACGCGGTTGGTCTCGCCGGCCTGGTGGAAAGCGCCGGTGGCATCGTGGAACGGGCCGGCGACGTCGACGCCGCGGCCTGCCAGTTCCCTGTGGGCCTGCTCGATGTCGGACACGATCAGGTGCAGCCCTTCGACCGCGCCGGGTTCGGCGTCGGTGAGGCCGTCGCCGAAGATGATCGAGCAGGCCGAACCGGGGGGAGTGACCTGGATGATCCGGTAACCGTCGTTGATGGGGAAGTCCGCGTCGAGGCGGAAACCCAGCTGCCGGGTGTAGAAGTCCTTGGCGCGGTCGACGTCGGATACGGGCAGGACGACGACTTCGAGCTTCATATCCATGGTTGTGATCCTTCTTTCGGGTCGTGGGGCTATCGGGTGGTGCGGGCGGCCTTCTCAATGACGCCGGCCACGGTCTTGGGCTGGGAGACGGCGACGGAATGGGAGGCGCGTACTTCGACGGCGTGCGCGTGGGCGCGCTTGGCCATGTAGCGCTGCACTTCGGCGGGGATGTTGAGGTCCTGGGTCGTGATGATTGCCCAGGTGGGCTTGTCCTTCCAGGCGGCGGCCTCGGTCTTCTCCTCCAGGGCGGACTGGGCGATGGGCCGCTGGGTGGCGGCCATGAGGGCCGCGGTGCCGGCCGGTACGTCGGCGGCGAACTGGTGGTGGAACTTGCCGGGCTTGATGTACAGGTCGGTTCCGGCAGTGCCGTCGGGGAGGGCGAAGGGGGTGGGGTCGAGGGTGGCGGGGAGGGTGGAGCCGGGGTACTTGTTCGTCAGCTCCAGGGCGGTCTCGCCGGGGGCGGGCAGGAAGGCGGCGACGTACACGAGGGCCTTGATCTGGGGGTCGTTCGCGCCGGCGACGCTGATGACCGAGCCGCCGTAGGAATGCCCGACGAGGATCTTGGGTCCGGCGACGTGATCGAGGACGCTGCGGAGTGCGGCCGCGTCGTGGGCCGGTCCGCGCAGCGGGTTGGCCGCGGCGACGACGGGATAGCCGTCCGCGCGCAGCTCTTCGATCACCGCGTTCCAACTGGAGGCGTCGGCGAAGGCGCCGTGCTCCAGCACGATGGTCGGTTTGGCGGGCTTGTCCGCCGCGAGGGCGGGCGTGGCGACGGCGGTGGTCAGGAGACCGATCGCGACCGTCGACAGGGCGCCCCACTTGAGCCCCCTGCTGCGTACACCCCTGCTGCTGGCCACGGAATTCCCCTTTCAAAGCTTCCGACGAAGGTGATGAATCTGGCGCCATCACTGTCATCCAGGAAGGACCGCGGCCACATCGGTCATTTGACGGTCAGGCACGAGGAGTCGGCCTGACCGACGTTCGGCAGCACAACGGCGCTGGTCGGCGGGCAACCTTGCCTTGCGTGGCGGTCGTGTGCGCGCCTCGGCGCGTTAAGCCATTCAACTCTTCAGTCGGCGACGTGAGCATGGGCGGCACCGCCCGCGCCGTGGGCGGAAGAGCTGCGCGCATGTCTCGTATGCGGCCCGCTGACTGCGGAGCAGCGCGTGTGACGTGCGCCCGGAGCGGCTCGCCGGTGCTGACCGTCAACTGACTGATGTGCCGAGTGTCGGCCGCGAACGACAGTGAGACGCACCCCAACAGCTGACGACCTGAACTTCAGCGAAAGGAACGTCATGAAGCGCTTTCTGATCCTTCTCGCGGCCGGTGTGCCGCTTGTGGCGGCGATGTGCCTGCCGACCGGCGCCGCGGCTGCCGTCGCCACCCCCTTCACCTGCTCGTCCATCGCCGTGACCGCCCCGGCAGGCACCACGGTGGAATCCGTGACGGCGCAGCGCCGGGAGGCGGGCACCGTGAACGTCCCGCCGGTGACGCCGCTGCCCGGTGCCGACATCCCCGGCGTGCCGGCCCACTGCGCGGTCACGGTCACGCTCACTCACCCGGGCGTCGGCGACCACGCCAAGGTGCAGGTCTGGCTCCCTGAGACGGGCTGGACCGGCCGTTTCCAGGCATTGGGCGGCAGCGCCTTCGCCGCCGGCGACTACGGCGCGGGCCTGGCCGGCGCGATCAAGAGCGGCTACGCCGCCGCGACCACCGACGCCGGCGTCGGCGCCTACCTGGACACCACCTGGGCCCTGAACAGCGCGGGCGAGGTGAACACGGCGCTGCTGAAGAACTTCGCCGACCGCTCACAGCACGAGATGACGGTCGTCGCCAAGCAGGTCATCGCCAAGGTGTACGGCAAGCCCGCCTCCTACTCGTACTGGACCGGCTGCTCGACCGGAGGCCGCCAGGGCTACATGGAGGCCCAGCGCCACCCCGGCGACTACGACGGCATCCTGGCCACCGCTCCGGCGATCAACTGGGACGAGTTCGAGGTCGCGACCCTGTGGCCGCAGGTGGTGATGAACGAGGAGAACACCTTCCCCGCCCCCTGCGAGCTCAATCTGTTCAACCAGGCCGCCGTCAAGGCCTGCGACCCGCTCGACGGCGCCCGCGACGGGCTCATCGGCGACCCTTCCACGTGCGACTTCGACCCGCGCCGGCTCATCGGCAAGACGGTCGAGTGCGAGGGCAAGCAGGAGACCATCACCGCGGCCGACGCGGCCGTCGTACGCAAGATCTGGGACGGCCCCCGCACCCCGTCCGGCACGAAGCTGTGGTCCGGCGTACCGATCGGAGCCGGCTTCGACCTCGCCGGCACCCAGCTCGACGCGGACGGCAACCGCATGGGCGCGCCGTTCCCGGTCCCGGCCGCCTGGGTCGCGACATGGCTGAAGCGGCAGCCCTCCTACGACCTCTCGACGATCACTTACGCCGAGTTCGCCAAGCTGTTCAAGCAGTCCCAGGCCGAGTACGACGCGATCATCGGCACCGACGACCCCGACCTGTCAGCGTTCCGCAGGTCCGGCGGCAAGCTCCTCACCTGGCACGGCCAGGCCGACCAGCTGATTCCGGCCCAGGGCACCGTGGACTACCGCCGGCGGGTGGAGCTTGCCATGGGCGGTGCGCGCCGGGTCGACGACTTCTACCGGGTGTTCCTGGCACCGGGCGTCTCCCACTGCGCCGGAGACACGAGCACCGGCCCGAAGCCCACCGACGCCCTTGGTGCCCTGACGGCCTGGGTCGAACAGGGCAAGGCTCCGCAGACGCTGAGCGCCGCCATCACGGACTCCTCCGGCAAGACGGTGAGGCGCGAGTTGTGCCGGTACCCGTTCGTCTCCCGCTACATCGGTCACGGCGACCCGGCCGACGCCGGCAGCTACTCCTGCGCTCCCGTCCGGCGCTGACGACCAGTATTTCCTCAAGGGCGCCGATCTGTCGGTCCGCAGCCCCGAGCACCTCGCCACCATCGCTGCCGGCCTGAACGGCCGACCACGCAAAACGGCCGGCCACGCGAAACGGCCGACCACGCAAAACGCTCGGCTGGGAAACCCCAGCCGAGCGTCTCGCTGAGCTCTTGGCAACCGTCAGTTGATCAGCGTGTTGCTACGAACCCCTTGAATCCGCCGCGCAGTGAGGGGCTTTTCGGCTGGATGTACGGCTGCTTCACGGTCGGCGCTTCGTGCATCGTTGCGGACCAGCGTCTGGACGACTCGGCGGGTCGCGGAGGGCGCGCCACACGAAGCCGAGGCGTGGCTGCGACAAAGCCACAGACGCGCCGAAAGCCTGCCAGATCGCATCCGGCAGGCTTTCGGTGAACCGCAGGTGGTGGGGCCTGCCGTCGCGTTCGTCAGAGGTGGTCCACGTCGACGACGGCCTGGGCGAAGGCCGTGGGCGCCTCCTGCGGCAGGTTGTGGCCGATACCCGCCAGGGTGCGGTGTTCGTAGGGGCCGGTGAACATGTTGCGGTACGACGAGCCGTCGCCCGGCGGCGCCGTGAAGGGGTCGCGCTCGGCGTCAAGGGTGATGGTCGGCACCTTGATGACCGGCCGGTCGGCGAGCCGCTTCTCCAGACCGTCGTAACGGCGCTCCCCGTCGGCCAGGCTCAGCCGCCACCGGTAGTTGTGGATCACGATGGCGGCGTAGTCGGGGTTGTCGAAGGCCGCGGCCGTGCGGTTGAAGGTGGCGTCGTCGAAGTCCCAGGTCGGGGAGACGGTGTCCCAGACGAGCCGGTTCAGGTCGTGACGCTTGCTCTTGTCCTCCATGGCCTTCCGCCCCCGCTCGGTGGCGAAGTAGTACTGGTACCACCAGGCGTACTCCGCCTTCGGCGGCAGCGGCTCGAGGTTGGCCTCGAGGTTCGTGATGACGTAGCCGCTCACCGACACCAGGGCCATGCACCGTTGCGGCCACAGGGCCGCGATGATGTCGGCGGTCCTCGACCCCCAGTCGAAGCCGGCGAGCAAGGCCTTGTCAATCTTGAGGGCGTCCATCAGGGCGATGATGTCGAGCGCGATCGCCGACTGCTGGGCGTTGCGGAACGTCTTCGAGGACAGGAACCGCGTCGTGCCGTGACCGCGCAGGTAGGGAACGATCACCCGGTAACCCTGCGCCGCCAGCAGCGGGGCGACGTCGACGAAGCTGTGGATGTCGTACGGCCAGCCGTGCAGGCAGATGACCACAGGCCCGCGGGCTGGGCCGGCCTCGGCGTAGCCGATGTCCAGCAGCCCGGCCTTGACCTGCTTCAGCGAGGCGAAGGACGTGTGCGTGCCGGGCGTGACCGCCGGCAACCTCGGGGCCGCCCCGCGCGTGGTGGCGGAGGCGGAAGGGAAGGCCTGCCAGCCCGCCAGCGAGGCGACGGTCGCGCCGGTGGCCAAACCGACGGCCTTGCCGAAGGTGCGCCTGTTGATCATGTGGAGTCCTCCGTGTCGTGTCACAAGGAATGCGGCATTTCTTACTGTTTCGGGCAGGGGAACCCGACACATCAGTCAGATGACGGTGAGACACGGCGACCGGCAGCCGTGCCGGCCACACGACAAGCTCCCCGGAGCACGGTGTCCCGGCGGACCAGCCGGACCAGCGACGCGACGCGGACGGGGACATTCGGTCATTCGACTGTTCCCGCCCGGGCGCATCCGGGCAATCCTTGAGCAGACCTGGTCCTGAGCCTTTCCGGAGGATCCGTGAACCCCACTCCCGTCGTCTTCATCCACGGCGCGTGGCTCCACGCGTCGTCGTGGGAGTCATGGAACGAGCGCTTCTCCAGTTTCGGGTTCGCCGTCTGCGCGCCGGGCTGGCCGGGGGAGCCCGCCACGGTGGGCGAGGCCCGCCGGCGTCCCGAGACGCTTCACGAGCTGGGGCTCGACGCGCTCACGGATCACTACGCGCGCATCGTCCGTTCCTTCGACACCCCGCCCGTGATCGTCGGCCACTCGGTGGGCGGCCTCATCGCGCAGCACCTCCTGGGCGCCAACGCGGGCTGTGCCGCGGTCGCCATCGCCCCCGCCCTTCTCGATCACGCGTCCGTCCTGGCGCCTGGGGAGCCGTGGCCGGTGTCGATGGACGCCGGGAGGTTCCGGCGGCTGTTCGCCAACGCGGTCACCGACCAGGAGTCTGCCGAGCTGTTCGAGCGCCACGTCGTTCCCGGGTCACGGCGGCTGCTGACCGAGCTGGGGCATGGCGGCGCCGTACGGCATCCCCGGGCGGTCGTGGACCACGGCAACACCGGCCGCGGCCCGCTGCTGCTGATCTCGGGGCAGGAGGACCGGCTGGTGCCCGATCACGTCACCCGGGCCGTGTACAAGTTGTACGGAGACTCGACAGCCACCAGCAACCTCAAGCAGTTCCCGGACCGGGCACATTCGCTGGTCCTCGACAGCGGCTGGCGGGCGGTCGCCGACTACGTGCTGGTCTGGCTCGCCGAGCAAGGGGTACGCGCCGACCCGTCGAAGTGGTGAAGGGGGCTCACACCTCGCCACCGGCGCCGGTCTTGCCCAAAGCGTCGCGCAGCGCGGCCCGGGAGGTGACGCCCAGTTTCGGGAAGACCCGGTAGAGATGAGAGCTGACGGTACGCGGGGACAGGTGCATGCGTGCGCCGATCTCCTTGTTCGTCAGCCCGCTTGCGGCCAGCTCGGCGATGCGGCGTTCCTGCCAGGTCAGCGCGGTCAGGTACGACAGCGAGGCGCGGGCGGGCGCACCCGAGGAGCGCAGCTCGGCCTGGGCGCGTTCGGCCCAGCCTCTGGCGCCGAGCCGTTCGAAGGATTCGGCGGCGCGGACCAGGACGGGCCGTGCGGCCTTGGGCCCCTGGGTGTGCCTGAGCCGGACGCCGTGGGCCAGTTGGATGCGCGCCAGCTCGAAGGGGAAGCCGGCTCCGGCCGGGTGGGCCTCGGCCCTGGCGTACATGGCCTCGGCCTCCTTCTCGTCGGCGGCCGTCATCGCCAGGGCGCCGTACGTGATGAGCGCCAGCCGGGGGGACACCCCGGGCAGGCCGGCGTCGGAGGCGGCCTGGGCGTGCCGGCGGGCCTGCTCCAGGCGCCCGGTGTGCATGGCGGCCTCGACCAGGTCGAGCAGCGTGCGTGAGGCCTGGTGCGCGTAGCGTTCGAACGATCCGGGCGGCGTGATGCCGATGGCGTACAGGTAGGCGGCTTCGTAGTCACCTTCGCTCAGGGCCGCCGCCGTGCCGATGGCGTCGGCGATCTGGGTCAGGAACCCCACACCGCGCGGGCGGGCCCAGGCGTCCAGGACGGCCTGCGACTCCCGTGCCCGTTCGACCTGTCCACGCATGGCGGCCAGGAGCCCGAGGTAGGCACGGGTGTGGTGGGTGAACAGCGCGTTTCCGTGGGACGTGGTCAGCTCCAGCGCGCGTTGTCCCGTACGTTCGGCGTCGTTCCACTCGCCGGCGGCCAGCTGGTCGAGCATGATCAGGTGCAGCATGGTCATGCCGGTGGCCACGGCGCCGGTCTCCACCTCACGGTCGACGGCCCGCTGCAGGTAGGGGCGGTACTGGCTCAGCGTGTCGACGTGGTAGGCGGCGACGGCCAGGCGCGAGACGTCCCACGGTTCCAGCTCCGAGACGCCGGCGAAGACGCGCTCGACGCGCTCGTGCACGCCTGCGCCGTGCCGGACGACGTCGCTCCACGCGTCGCGGTAGATCGCCGAGCGTGTGTCCACTCGGTCCCCCAGAGAGTCCATGAGCTGCTCGGTGCGGTCCCACAGCACGGCGTCGCCGGCGTACTGGCTGATGGCCAGCAGCACGTTCACCAGCCGGGTCAGTACGTCGGCGGGCTCGTGCGCGCTGTCATTTCGCAGGCTCTCGATCCCCGCAGCGACGTGGCGATGCGCGGCGCGCACGTCGCCGTCTTCGTACAGGGCCACGTAGGCGGAGGTGACGACCGCGGCGGGGGACTCGCTCGCACCCGGCGGCAGGTCCGAGCGGACGAGTTTCCGCGCCTGGTCCAGGAGCGCGGCATGTCCGGCGATGAAGGCTGCGTCGCCGAGCCGCCTGGAGCGGTCGGCGGGGGTCTCGCTCAGCTCCGCCGCGCGGGTCAGCCACGCCACGGCGGCGATCGCGCCGCCGCGCCGGGTCGCGGAGTCGGCCGCGGCTTCCAGCGCGGCTGCCACCTCCTCGTCGGGATCCACGATCGAGGCGGCCAGGTGGCGGGCGCGCCGCTCGACGTCGTGACGATGCACCCCTGCGAGCTCGGCGTGTGCCGCGCGACGCTGGTTGGGGGTGGCCAGCCGAACGACGGTGGTGCGGATCAGCGGGTGCCGGAAGACGAGGTCGCCGGTGGCGGGGTCGGTGTCCAGGAGGCCCGCGGCGACCGCTTCGTCGGCTTCACGCATACGGTAGCGGGCGCCGGGAGCGTGGTTGCCGCCCGGTCCCGCCCCGACGCCGTCCAGGGCGCCGCGCAGCAGTTCCTCGCGTACGGGAGCGGGCAGGCGTTCGATGCGGATGCCGTAGACGTGCTGGAGACGGCGCGACAGCGGGACGTCGCCGAATCCGAGGGGTTCCTCGGCCGTGCGGCCGTGGTGGCCGCCGTTCACGTAGGCGGGTAGCTCCAAGAGCGCCAAGGGGTTGCCCATGGCCTGCTCCATGACGATCCGCCGGGTCTGCGTGTCGAGCCGCGGATGGCGCAGGTCCAGCAGCTGCCCGGCGGCCCTCTCCGGCAGGGCCGCCACGGGGAGCTCTGGAAGCGCGGCCGTGTCGAACCGCGAGCCGACGTCGGACCGGACGGCGATGAGCATCTTCACGGAGCTGCCGGTGAGCCGGCGCCCCACGAACCCGCACACCTCGGCGCTGGAGGCGTCCATCCACTGGCCGTCGTCGAGCAACAGCAGCAGTGGTTGCTGCGACGCCGCCAGAGACAGCAGGTCGAGGACGGCGATGCCGAGGTTCATGACCGACGGTGCCTTGCCCTCGCGCAGCCCGAAGACGACGTCGAAGACGGCACGGTGTCCTTCGTCGAGCCCGGCCGAGCGGGGCAGCAGCGAGTACAGCAGCTGGTGCAGGCCGGCGAAGGGCAGCTCCGCCTCCGCCTCGACGCCGGCGGCGCGGATCACCCGGTGGTTCTCCGAGGCCGCGAGGCAGGCCACATGGTCGAGGAGGGCGCTCTTGCCGACCCCGGTCTCGCCTCTGAGGATGAGAGCCTGCCCCTCGGCGGCCGTCATGAACGTGGACAGCTCCCCTTGGACGTCATCCCGGCCCACCATTGTCGAGACGAGCGACTCCACGCTTTCCTCACTCCTTCAGGTCATCGCCGTCAACCGCGAGGGGCCCGTGGAAACGAGCCGCCTCCGCGAGGTGACGATCAGCGAGCGCCGCCGCCGTAACCGCCGCGAGGCGCCGGCACCCCGCGCGGGCGCGCCGACCGCGCACGGTGGTGGGCGCGCGGAGCCCGCGACAGGCGGTCTTGCTGTATACGAACGGTTGACGACGCGTATACACGCCAGGGCAGGGCCGCTCAGGAGTGGCCACGGGCACTTCCCGCCACGAAGGCCGTCACGGCACGGGCGAAGGTGTCCGGCTCCTCGACGTGACCGAGATGGCCGCTGTTCTCCAACAGGACCAGCTCGGCGCGGGGAATCCCGTCGGCCAGCTCCCCTGCCCAGCGCGGGCCGCAGATGACGTCGTGGCGGCCGGCGATGACCAGCGCCGGTACGGCGAACGAGCCGAGCATCGCCCGATCGTCGATGGCATCGGGGACGAGTCGGTCGTCCAGGCCGGAGATGTAGGTGCCTGTCACCGAGAACAGCGGCGCGTACTCTTCCTGGTGGTCCCAGTAGCCGGCGAGGTAGGCGGGCAGCAGCCCGCGGGCGGCCCGGGTGACCGCCTCGTCGTCCGCGAGCCCGCCCAGCGACTCCCACGCGTCGAGGACGTCCCGCAGCCCTGGCCTGCCCGCGTTGCGCCGCGCGAACACCTCCATGTTGCGCGCCGCCTCGGCGAAGTGCTCGGGGCCTGTCACCGGGGCGCTGTCGTACAGGACGACGCCGGCGAGCCGGTCGGGGCGCGTCAAGGCGTAGTGCTGCGCGACGAAGCCGCCGTGCGAGTGGCCGAGCAGGTGGACGCGGGCGACGCCGAGGTGCCGGATCAGCCCGTCCAGGGCCTGCGCGTAGCGTTCACGCGTGTAGCCGTGCGGATGCGTCGGCAGCCGGCCGGAGGCGCCCGTCCCGATCGGCTCGACGTACACCATGGTCAGGTGCTCCTCAGCCGCCGGGATCCGCAGGTACTCCCACGACAGCCCCGGGCCGCCCGGGTGGGCCAGGCAGACGGGCCCGGTCCCGGCGACGTGGTAGCGCTGGGCGACGCGCCCGAGGTTGACGATGTGCGTGCCCGGCGACAGCGGGGTCGTGACGGCGGTGTTCATATGCCTTCCTTGCTTACGGTGTTACGGGGTGTTCTGCTGCGCCAGTCCGCCGCAGGTGAAGCCCGCCTCACGTTCGGGATCGAGCTCGATCTGACCGAGGTTGGTGGTCTCCATCGGCCTTCGGAGGGTCTCGAGCTTGTCGCAGTCGTACAGGACGTACGTGCCGTCGCTCTCGCCCAGCAGCATCATCCAGCGGCCGTCGTAGAGCGGCTTGTCGTCCTCGGCGCTCTTGACCACCGCCCACTGATCCTGGAAGCCCACGGCGTTCAGCAGTTCGTTGGACTGACCGCTGTCCTGGACGTCGATCGCGCCCTCGACGAGCCCCAGGATGAGCAGGAAGCCCAGGCCGGCTCCGGTCAGGCCGCCGACGAGCACCTTCGTCCCGGCGCGCCCGACCGGCTTGCGACGCAACAGCCGAAACGGGATCAGGAAGGCCAGCACGCCGAGCCCCACCGCGATGACGACCATGATGAACAGGTCCAAATCGCCGAAGAGGTTGAAGAGCCCCCAGTACGTAGCCCCGCACCACAGTGCCGCCAGCGCTGCGGCGATCCAAGGCAACTCCCTGATCCTGCGGACGAGCCTGGCCGCCGCACCCCTGGTCATCCTGTCGGCCAGCCAGCCCAGACCGACGAAGACGCCGAGCAGTGGGATGCCGACCAGCAGGAGCAGGACCAAGGTGCTCGTCATACGGCCGAGCAGCACCGCCTGGTCGACGCCCACCTGCTGCGGGTTGACACCGAAGACGGCATACATCTGCTCGATGCCGATGTAGAGGAGCGCGTAGAGCGCCACCGCTATCGGCACGACGATGGATCCGATGCGTTCGAGCAGTTCCAAGACACCGCCACCGTCCTCCCGCGTCACGGGGGTGTGGGCATCCGGAAGTGCCGGTGTCTCCGGCGGTTCGAGAGATATGGGGTGACTCGACATGGCGCATGACCATAGGGGCCGCCCGCATGCGAAACGTTGACGACGCGTATACGCGGCGGTGCGGGCAGCCGGTGCCGCCGCATGCACGGCGTGCGAAGTCCGTCAGGCGCTGCGTTCGGATGCCCAGTTCCGTACGGCGGGGGCATACCCGGCCGGCTTGTCCCCGACCTTGACGCCCGGACTGACCAGCCAGCTCTGATAGTCCGGCGTGAACATCTGGTAGACCGACCGGCGTGGCACGGCGCTGGCCTGGTCGAGCTCGTCGCGCAGCTCGGCCGGCAGGTCGAAGTCGAGGGCCGCCATGTTGGCGTCGAGCTGGTCCGCGTTGCTCGCCCCGACGATCGCCGAGGCGACACCGGGCCGGGTGGCGACCCAGTTGAGCGCGACCTGGGCCATCGTCACGCCGAGCTTGTCGGCGACGCTCTCGACCGCCGCCAGCAGACCCCAGTCCCGCTCCGTCCACGAGCGCCCGGGCGAGCCCGCGCCGCTGAGCCGGCCGTCTCCGGACAAGCCCTGGTCGGCACTCCGGTACTTGCCGGTGAGGAAGCCACTGCCGAGCGGGCTCCATGCGGTGATCCCGAGTCCCAGGCTCTGCCCCATGGCGACGTGCTCCAGCTCGATCGTCCGGTCGATGAGGGAGTAGGGCAGTTGCAGGCTGACCACCGGTACGAGGGAGTGGACCTCGGCAAGGGTCTGGGCCCTCGCCGCGTACCAGCTGGGCACGTCGGACAGGCCCGCGTAGCGTATCTTTCCGGCCCTGGTGAGGTCGTCGAAGGTCCGCATGACCTCCTCGACGGGGGTGATCCGGTCCCAGGTGTGCAGCAGGAACAGGTCGATGTAGTCGGTGCGCAGGCGGCGCAGTGACGTCTCGACCGCTCTGATCATGTGCTTGCGGCCGTTGCCCCCCGCGTTCGGATCTCCAGGCGCGACGCTGTTGGTGAACTTGGTGGTGAGCACCACCCTGTCGCGCACCTTGGCTTCCGCGATGAGGTCGCCGAGGATGGTCTCGCTCTCGCCGGCGGTGTAGAAATCCGCGGTGTCGATGAAGTTCCCGCCCGCTTCTAGATAGCTGCGGAAGATCGGGCGGGACTCCTTCTCGGTCTTGCCGTACGCGGCATGGAAACCGCCGGTGCCGAAATTCATCGTGCCCAGTGCCAGCCGGCTGACGCGCAACCCGGAACGTCCGAGCAGGTAGTAGTGGTCCAAGGACATGAGGGTGCCACTCCGTTCGCAAGCAGATTCGAGGAGGTCGGGATGGACACTCGTCAGCTTGCGCAGCGAGAAATGGACTGTCAAGTCCAAAAACCCTGAATGAGCCCTCCGTCAAGACGACGCGAGCTTGCTGGCTCGCAGGTGGGCGATGCCCATGTCGAGGGCGGCTTCCAGATGATCGGTCTCGCCGGTGGACATCTGGATCAGTACGCCGCCCTGGATGCCGGCGAGCAGGGCCGCCGCCGCGCGGTCAGGATCGAGGCCCGGGTCGATCTCGCCGGCGTCCTGCATGTGCCGCACGCCGGTGGCGATCTCGGCCTGCCAGCGGTGCATCAGCTCGGTGACCACGGCCTGCGCGCCGGGCGTGCGGCTGCCCAGCTGCGAGGTGACGGAGTTGAGCGGGCACAGGCGGCCCTGCCTGCGGTAGCGGTCGACGACCTTGTCCCGCCACGACTGCCAGGCGGGCCAGGAGGTGAGGTCGCCGAGCTGGGGCCGCTGGTCCTCCAGTACCCGGTCGGCCTCGAAGCGGGCCACGGCCAGCAGCAGTTCCTCCCGGCCGGCCGGGAAGTAGTGGAAGAGCTGGCTCTTGCTCGTCGCCGTCCTGGCCAGCACGTCGTCGAGTGTCATGTCGGCCACGCCGTGCTCGCGGATGTGCGCCGCCGCGCCCTCGAGAATGCGCTGCCGCGTCGCGGCGCCCTTGCGGGTCAGGGTACGCATGACCGCCTCCAGACTGGACTCGCTAGTCCATGCTAGCTGCAGTGCACATTCGAGCGGGGCGGTCATCGCCGGCGGCGGTCAGAAGCAGCCGCACCCTGACTGAAAGGTCACGCCAGGAGGTCCGCCAGCCGGTCGATCTGCTCGATGTCGCCGGACCAGCAGCTGAGCATCACCTCATGCGCTCCGAGGTCCCGATAGGCGGCGACGGTTTCCCTGATCTCCTTGGCTGTCGTCGCCATCGCCCCCAGGGCCTGTGCGGCGAGCTCCGGTGCGAACGCGTAATAGCGCAGGAGTGACTCCCGAGCCTCCGCCACGGTGGACTCCGGCCCCAGCGCGACGTTGATCTGGGCGACGAGCAGCGGTTCGCCCGGCCGGCCCGCGTCCTTCCACTGTCGTCTGACGAGCTCGAACAACGCTCCCGCGTATCCCGGCGGAGCCGGGCATATGTAGCCGGCGCCCCAGCGGGCGATCCGGGCCAGCGCCGGCTGCGCGAAGCCGCCGAAGAGAAGCTCGGGACCTCCCGCGCTCACCAGGGCAGGACCGACCGGCCCGAGGCCAGGGGCGACCGGCTCGCCGGCCCAGACCTTGCGCATGGTCGCCAGCTGCTCGTCCATCCGCCGCCCCCGGGAGGCGTGATCGGTGCCCACGGCCTGGAAGTCGTCCTCCCGCGCGCCGACCCCGAGACCCAGCGTGAACCGGCCACCGGACAACCTGTCGAGTGTCGCGCTCTGCTTGGCCAGCAGCACCGGATCGCGCAGGGGCGCGAGCACCACCTCCGACTGCACCCGGATCCGCTCCGTCACCGCCGTCATCGCAGCCAGCATGATCATGGTCTCGGGATTGTCGTACACGATCCGGTCCGGCACACCGATCCTGCCGTACGGACCGGCGTCCGCGCGCCGCGCCCACGCGACCAGCATGACAGGATCGACGAAGGGGACCGCGAGTCCGAGTGTCATGTGCGCTCAGCCTTCCTTGCTGCCGGACAGGACCGCGAGCGCCGCGTGCGCCTGGTCGCGCATCACGGGCACGAACCGCTGCGCGGGCTCCGGAAGACCAGACAGAACCAGGGCGACCTCCTCCGGCGTGCCGACCTGGTCGAGGAAGCCCACGATCAGGTGCGCCGCCGCGGTCGGCGAGGTAGCGACGACTTCTCGGGAGAACGCGGTCCACTCCTCCGGCGAGATGTGCTCGCGCAGCGCCGGGAACAGGACCGGCTCTTCATGCTCGAGATGCCGGTGAACCAGGGCCCGGACCGCTTCGGCTGCCCGCTGTAGCCCCGGGCGGTCACCGTCCTCGCGGCTCGGCGTGGCCTCGAGGGTGTCGAGTGCGGCGTCGAGTTCGTCGTGCTCCTCACTCAGGACGGCCAACTGTGCCGCCGCCTCCGGCGCCACCGCTGCGATCAGCGGCCACAGCTGGTGGTCCTCGGTCTCGTGATGGTGGCGCAGGTTCTTGACGAGGAACTCGCGCAGCTCGGCCAGGGCCGAGAGGGGGACGGAGGGCCGGAGGGCGGCCTCGGTCAGCAACGTCGTGGCGCGCCGATGGAAGGCGTGAATGAGGCGGGTCTCAACCACGGCATCAGTGTTGGTCGACATGCCGGGGAGCGTAGAAGCAGCGGGGGGAGACGTCGTTGACGAACGGTTGACGTCTGGGGAGGCGTCCATCTCAAACGTATACGTCCGCCTGCCCGACGGCGCAGCAGGATCCGGGCGCGAGCCTTCGGTAGGGTCGCGGCAGAACGTCGCGCACGGCTGGGGGGCGACAGCCCGGGGGCCCCGAGGGTAGGAGTGCCGCACCATGCCGCTTTTCGGACGGGAAGCCGAGCTGAAGGCTCTGGCCAAGCTCGTCGACGACCCCGGAGACGGCAGCGGCGTTCTCATCCGGGGGGAGGCCGGAATCGGGAAGTCCGCGCTCGTGGCGGAGGCCGTCTCCGCGGCGTCGGCCGCGGGCCTGCGCGTGCTGACGACGACCGGCGTGGAGGCCGAGCAGAACCTCGCCTACGCCGGGTTGCACCAACTGCTGTACCCGGTCCGGGCAGGCGTGGACACGCTGCCGGCCCCGCAGCGTGACGCCCTGCGCAGCGCGTTGGGGCTCGCCGAAGCGGCCGAACCCAGCGTCTACCTCGTCGGCCTGGCCACGCTGACCCTGCTGGCAGAGGCGGCCGCCGTCCGGTCGTTGCTGGTCGTCGCCGAGGACGCGCACTGGCTCGATCGCGCCAGCGCCGACGTCCTCGCCTTCGTGGCGCGCCGGATCGAGTCCGAGCCCATCGTGATGGTCGCGACGCTCCGGGAAGGCGAGCGCTCGTCCGTGCAGGACGCCGGCCTGTGCCCGATGCCCGTTGACCAGCTCTCCGCCGAGGTCGCCGCCGAGCTCCTGGACTCGATCGCCCCCGACCTCACCTCAGCGGTGCGGGCGTGGCTGCTGGAGGAGGCCGCGGGGAACCCGCTGGCGCTGACCGAGCTGCCGGCGGCCCTGGGACGCCACGGCGGTCCAGGTCCGGCGCTGCCGCTGAGCGATCGCCTGGGCGGGCTGGGTGCGGTGCTGCCGCTGAGCGAGCGTCTTGAGCGGGCGTTCACCGCCCGGGTAGCTGCCCTGCCGGCGCCGACCCGCACCGCCCTGCTGGTCGCGGCGCTCAACCAGAGCGATTCGGTCTCCGAAACGCTCGCGGCCACGAGCCTGATCCTGGGGTCGACGGCCGAGCCGGAGATCCTCGCACCGGCCGCCGAGGTCCGGTTGATCGAGCTCGCCATCGGCGCGGTGGCGTTCCGTCATCCCCTGATGCGGTCGGCCATCGCGGCGGCTTCGACGCTCGCCGAACGCCGGCGGGCCCACCTGGCTCTCGCCGAGACGCTGCACGAACAGCCGGACCGGCGGGCCTGGCACCGGGCCGCCGCGACGGCGGGGGCCGACGAGGGCGTGGCGGCCGAGCTGGACCGCGCGGCCGACCGGGCCCGGCACCGGGGCGGGGTCGCCGCCGCGATCGCGGCGCTGGAGCAGGCGGCCCGGCTGAGTGAGGGGCAGGATCGGAAGGCGCTCAGGTTGCTGAGAGCGGCCGAGCTCGCGGTCGAATCCGGCAGTCGCGTCACGGCCGAGCGTCTGGTGCGCGACGCACACGCTCTCGAACTCTCACCGCGTCGGCGCGCCACAGCCGCCTGGTTGCTCAGCGGCTTCGAGGACGGGGTGCGCGAGGACGTCTCCCGCGTGTCAGAGCTGGCCGAGCTGGCCGCATCAGTGGCCGCCGACGGGGAGGTGGAGCCGGCTGTCCGGATCCTGTGGGGCGCCGCAATGCGCTGCTTCTGGTCCGAACCGGGTACGGCCGCGCGCCGCTCGCTGCTGGGCGTGGCCGACCGGCTGCCTGTTCCTGCCGACGACCCGCGGATGGTCGCGATCGCCGCTTACGTCGCGCCGTTCGAGCGGGGCGGCATCACGCTCGACCTGCTGCGCAAACTGGCCGGCGTGGCCGGTGCCGCCCCGGAGATCGATCGCTACCTGGGCAGCGCGGCCCTGCAGGTCGGGGCGTTCGGCCTGGCGGCCCGCTTCTCCGCGGCGGCCGCGCCCGGCCTGCGCGCCCAGGGCCGGCTCGGGCTGCTGCCCCGGACGCTGGCCGTTCAGGCGTGGAGCCGGGTCCGGCTCGGCGACCTGGCCGCGGCCGTGCCGGTTGCGGCGGAGGCCGCCAAGCTCGCCCAGGAGACCGGTCAGCCGTTCATGTACGGGCTGGCCACGGCCGTTCAGGCCGAGATCGCCGCGCTGAGGGGCGACCACGGGCGGGCCGGAACACTCGCCGATGAGGCTGAACGCGTCGCACTTCCCGCGGGCGCCCGGCCCGTCCTGGCCACCGTCCAGCTCGCGCGCGGGCTCACGGCCTTGAGCGAGGAGCGCTTCGGCGACGCGTTCGCCGCCCTGAGCCGGATACTCGACCCCTCGGACCCCGCTTACCAGCTGGCCCTGCGCGCTTACTGCCTCGCAGAGCTCACCGAGGCCGCCGTGCGTGCCGGGCGGGTCGACACCATGCGGGACATCCTGCGCGAGGTAGAGCCGCTGGCCGCGTCGACGCCGTCACCGGCGTTGCACATCGGGTTGCGCTACGCGCGCGCCGTGCTGGCCCCGGACGAGGAGGCGGAGAAGCGGTTCACGGCCGCGCTGCGGGCGGACCTGTCCGGGTGGCCCGCCGAACGAGGACGCCTCCATCTGGCGTTCGGCGAATGGTTGCGGCGGCGGCGCCGGGCCGCGGAATCTCGCTCGCACCTGCGCACGGCCAGGGAGACCTTCGACGCGCTCGGTATGGCCGCATGGGGTGAGCGCGCACGACGGGAGCTGCGCGGCGCGGGGGAGTCGAGCCCGAACCGGGACCCGGACGCGCGGGAAAAGCTCACCCCGCACGAGCTGAACATCGCGCAGCTGGTCGCCGAGGGGCTGACGAACCGGGAGATCGGACAACGGCTGTACCTCTCTCACCGGACCGTCAGCACCCATCTGCACCGGATCTTCCCCAAGCTCGGGGTGAGCTCCAGGGCCGATCTCGCGCGGGTGCTCAAGACCCTCGGGGAAGGGTCTTTCTCTCGATAGGGGGCTTTCTGCCGCTGCCTACGGCGCCCTTGGCGGACGGGCGCGGCCCACGGAGTGGCTCAGATGAATGAGGCGTCGGCCGCCGTCCTGATCCGGACGTACATCCTCCGCAGGCCAGGACCGGGCTCAAGCCCCAGGTTATCGTCCAGCAACCGGACGATCCTGTCATAGGCCGACAGAGCCTCCACAGGGCGGCCGTCGCGGTCGAGGGCCCACATCAGCAACTCCCACAACCGCTCGCGATAAGGCGTCGCCGCCGTCGCGAGCAGCAGGTCGGCGATCGCCTCGCCACAGTCTCCCCGCGCGATGTCGAGCGCCCAGCGCTCCTCCATGGCTGACGCGCGCAACTGCTCCAGCCAGGCGCGGCGGCCCTCGAAGAAGGCTCCGCCCAGCCCCTCGAAGGCCGGTCCGCGCCATAGTGCCAGGGCGCCGCGCAACAGCCGGGATGCCTCTGCGACCTCCCCCCGCCTGCGGGCCTCCCGAGCGGCGGCGGTGGTCTGCCTGAACACCATCACGTCGACCGCCCCGGGGTCCACGACCAGCTGGTAGCCGCCGCCCGCCGACCTGATCTCCGCCTCGGTGCCCAGCCCGCCGGCATCGACGGCGGACAGCACCCGGCGCAGACGGGAGACGTAGGTACGGGTGCTCACGACGGCGCTGCGCGGCGCCTCGCGGCCCCACAACGCGCTCACGATCTCGTCGAGCGTGACCTGCCGCCCCTCGCTCAGGAGCAGCAAGGCCAGCACGCCCCGCTGTTGCGGAGACCCGACGTTCAGCTCTTCCCCACCGCTCCAGACCCTGATCGGACCCAGCAACCCAAAGCTCACCCCGGCCATCGAGGTTCCCCCACACTCTCGCGTAGCGCCGCGACCTGTCACCGATACCCCGAAGCAGTGCCCGGGCGTGTCTGACCGACCCTACTGACGCCGCGTCGGGACTGTTGAGGCGTTGTCCGGCTCGGCGGTGGTTCGTACGGTTTCCAGCGCGTCTGTTTCGAGAGGTCGCCATGCCGGTCCCGGAATGACGTACACGCACAGCGTCACGTGACGCTCGCGAAGGCGGTCCGGGCGAACCTACCTTCTTGGAATGTCCCACCGCAGGCCCGTACGACGGGCCGGCCGCCGTGCACTCTGGCAAGGAAAGCGCCCCTGATCGTGATCGGACAGCCGAACGCCGTCTCGGCTCCCTGCAGGTTCACCGTTCTGGGACCGCCTGGTCTCCACTGCGGTGAGACGCGACCGGATCTCGGCGCACCGCAACAGCAGGCCGTCCTGATGTCGCTGCTGGCCAACAGCGGCAGCTTCGTGCGGATCGGTGAGCTGGTCGACGGCCTGTGGGGCGAGCGGGCACCGGCCACAGGGGAAGCCGTCATACGGACCTACATCTCCCGTATCCGGCGGCTGCTGTCCAAGCACGGACTGGGATCGGCGATCATCTCCCAGTCCGGGGGCTACATGCTGGACCCGTCGCTGTTCGCGCTGGACGCCACCGAGTTCGCCGATCTGCTCGAAACCGCCAGGCAGGAGCATGCGAGCGGGCAGATCTCGGTGGCCGCGAAGCGTTTGACGCAGGCGCTCGGCCTCTGGACAGGCACGGCGCTGGCAGGGGTCCCGGGCGAGGCCGCCGAACGCGAGCGGTACCGGCTGGAACGACTGAAGCTGAACGCCACCCAGGAGTTGCTGCAGCTCCGCCTGGAACTGGGCGAGCACAACGAGGTGGCGGCCGAGGCCCCGCTCATCATCGAGCAGAACCGACTCGAAGAGCCGTTGTACGAAATCTATCTCCTCGCCCTGTACCGCAGCGGCAGGCGGGCAGAGGCGCTCGAGATCTATCGGACGGTCTATGACCTGCTGGGCAAGGAATTGGGCGTCAGTCCTGGACCGCGGCTACGGGCGATGCACGACAAGATCCTCCGGGCCGAAGCGGACCACGACGACGAGTTCGCTCCCGACCCATGGGCCGAGCGGCCCGCCGCACGCCCCCCACAGATGTCCGCTGCGCTAGTGGGCACGCAGCCGGACCGGACTTCGGACGGGCAGTTCGTCGGCAGGGGCACGGAGCGCGCCGCCTTCCAGGACCTGCTGAGAAGGAGCCGTGGCGAACGTCTGGGTCTTCTCTTCGTCCGCGGACCCGCCGGCATCGGCAAGTCGACGCTGCTGCGTGAACTCGCCGACGACGCGACCGCCGCCGGCCGGCAGGTACGGCACCTCCACGGCTCGGCGACCGCGGACGCGCGCGAACGCCTCGAGCGATTCGCCGACGAGCTTTCCGGCGTCTTCGGCCCGGTTCTCCTCATCGACTCCTTCGAGGAGCTGGGAGACCTCGAACCGTGGCTGCGCGACGAGTACCTCCGCAAGCTGCCAGGCAACGCGATCATCGTGGTGGCGGGCAGGACCGGGCCGAGCGCCGCCTGGCTCACTGATCCGGCCTGGTCAGGGACGATCGTGATCCGGCACCTCGAAGCCCTCACCGTCCAGGAGTCCACCGCGCTGGTCGAAGCCCGCGGCGTGGACCCCGGCCTCCAGAGGTCCATCGTGGACTTCGCCGCAGGCCACCCCTTTGCCCTGTCGCTCGCCGCGGAGGTCGGCAGGAGCATGTCGGCCACGGGACAGCCGTCGCGCCGTGAGGCCGTACGGTACGTGGTCGACAACGTGCTCGCGCTCCTGGCCGGTAGCGTGCCGACGGATGCGCACCGATGGGCGCGGTACGTGTGCGCGCACGCCCGCCACACCACCGAGGATCTCCTCAGAGCGGTGGTGCCGGGCGGTCAGGCGGCGGAGCTGTTCGACTGGCTCCGAGCGCAACCGTATGTCGAGACCGCCGCCCACGGCCTCGACGTCAACGGAGTGCTGCGCGAAGTCCTCGACTACCACCTGCGGTGGCGGGACCCCGTCGGCTATGAGCGGATGCACCGGCGGATTCGCCATTACGTCATGGGCGAGCTGCTGCGCGACGCCCGCGACCCGCACGCGTGCGTGGCGGTCATGCGGACCATCAGTCATCTGCGCCGGCGCGGCGGGGTCGTGTGCCGGTACGTCTCGAGGCTGGGCGAGGAAGATGTGCGGGCGTCTCGGGCGACCCCCGCAGACCACGACGAACTCGTCACCATGGCGCGCGAGAGCCACGGCGAGTTCACGGCCGCGTCCGTCCGGTTCTGGCTGAGCCGTCAGCCGGGGGCGTTCTCCCTGCTCCGGTGCCGCAAGAGCAACCGCCTACGTGCTTTCATGAGCCGGTTGACCCTGCGGACGCCGGAGAAGGAGGAACTGGAGGGCGACCCTGTCGTGGGGGAGATCTGGCACGACGTGAGCCGGCGCGTGCCTGTGCCTCCCAGGGCGCACATCGCGATCACGCGGCATCTGGTCTGCCCGGACTTCGAAGCCGAGCCGTCTCCCGTCACGGACGTGTTCCAGGCGTGGGTGATCCGCGGCTGGCTGCACGAACCGGGGTTGGCGGCCTCGTACCTGGTCGTGGCGAACGGACGGTTGTGGCGGCCGTTGATGGACTACCTGGGCCAGTACGAGTTGGAGCGCGTGCGCGCGGACCGTCCGTACGCGATCTTCGGCCACGACTGGCTGGCCGACCCCCCGGAACATTGGCGAGACCACCATTTGGAGGAGGAGCTGTGGGCGGAGCGGGACCTGAACCTGTTCGTCCGCCAGGACGTTTCCGGCATGGACGACTGACGAAAGCGCGGGGACGCGCTGATCCATACGGCTGCTAAGGTGAAAGACGCTTGAAAGGTAGGAGAGCAGACATGGCAGGTGACGACGACATCTCCGGGTGATACCGGAGGTTGACCGGCCCCGGCAGGCGCACATGACCGCCGCCGACGTGGCCGCGGTCGTCGTTCCCCGAATCCCTGTCCTTTCGCCGGGCGGCTTCGGCGCGCCCGTGTTCTCCTACGAGGTCTTCCGCATGTCCGATGCGTTCATCATCTGCTCCAACCTGTCCTTCTCCTGGCCTGACGACACCCCGGTCTTCAGTGACCTGTCCTTCA
>NZ_BAAATE010000054.1:0-40394 GCF_039533245.1 Nonomuraea recticatena
AACGAGCTCCCCAGACCTACGAGACAGCCTTCCACTCAACATCATCTACGCTGGCATCAGCTGCATAAGCCGTGTCCAGTCTTCGGGTGGAAGCCCCCTCCTGCCTGATCTGCGCGCCACGGTCGGCCGTGAGCCCGTGGCGCAGGACGAGCGGAGAGCACCCGAGCATGGCGGCCAGGTCCCGCAATTCCTGCGCGGTGGCGTCGACGCCGTCTTCGAGCAGTGTGAGCCGTCGGGTCGAGAGCTGGGATCCGCTGAGGTCGTCCAGCGTCAATCGGCGCTGTTGTCGAAGGCCTCGCAGATCACGCCCGCATGCATATCGGTCAGCATTCCACCGCCCTGGTCGCGCTCTGCCTCGCCCATTCGATCAGTGCGAACCGATCGTAGACACAAGCTGGACAGACCACCACCTTCCTTTGGTTTCACATGCCCGCTGGTCAGCCCGCCGCCGCAAGGTCACCGAACGTGATCATGTTGTGGAGCAGTGGACGGGCTGTCACAATCGGGGCCGGTCTGCAAGCTGCTCGACCGCGTGTCGACACGTCAGGAAAGCAGGAGGTTCGCTCTGCGTTCCCGCCTGGGTCACCGCATTCTTGCCGTCAGTGCCCTCGTCGTCGCCGCGGTGCTGGTGACCTCTACCTCGGCTGTTGCTGACCCTGAGCCGGGCGCCGCTCCAACGGTCGTGGGAGCGGCTGGCAATCACTGCTGCTGAGTGGGCTAAACGCAGGCTCTTTCAGCCGGCGCCGATCGCGGACCATCTCCCGTCCAGGGCCGCGCGCCATGTTGGCGATGGCCACGTGCGCGTGGAGGGGCGGGTCGGGCGGCTGGCGTTGACCGGGCGGGCCGTGCGGTGCCACATCACCCGGCCCAGCCAGCAGGCCGGTGGAGTCCATCCGCTCGGCTCGCTGCCCGTCGTCCTGGTGGCCGCGCTGACCGTAGGCGGCCCACCCTTCGACGGCCGCCACGGTCTCCACTACGGCGTCGGCGAACACGCCCTTGATCGCGGCCGCGAACTCGGCATCGGCTAAGCCGTACAGCACGCTGACGCTCTTGGTGACGCCAAGGTGAGGTCGTAGCCGCGGTTGCCCACCCGCACCGTGGCATCGCGCCACTTGCGCGCGTAGGCCAGGTCCTCGGCCTCATACACCTGGGCCACGAGGCCGGCTGCCCTGGCGAGCTTCTCCACGTCGTGAATCCGGATCAGGTGCGCCTGGCCCTCGCGATCGACGCCGCGCGCCAGCTGGGCGGCGCGCTTGACCATCGCCGGACGCGCCGCCAGCATCCGCCCGACCGTGACGCCGCGCTCGGCGGCCGCCACCTCCAACGCGACCACCAGCGGCTCGCCAGCCAGCTTGGCGCGCGGGTCGGCCAAGTGCTTGGCCTCGACCAGGACCTCACCGGTGCGCGGGTCGATACCGCTCATGAGCGCCTGGGCCGCCTCGTGCTGATCGGCCGTCAAGGCATCTGCGGAGTGATGCCGACCTCGCGCAGGCCTTCGCCGATCCACATTAATCCGCGCTCGTCGGCCAGCCGGTCGGCGATCTGCTGGTCGGCGACCGGCTCGTGGGCGAGGTGGCGCGGCGGTCGCCGCATAGGACGACGTGCGATCAGTTCTCTTCCCGGCCGAGCCAAAGTGGACGGGATCGAGCACGACTACTGGCGCGTTTCCGAAGACCGCCTCCGGGCTGCCCTCAGCTGATGAGCTCGCTCTCCAGTAGCCCCATCATCAGGTAGTCGTGCAACTTGCCTCCGGTCAGGAAGGACTCCCGCTTGCGGCCCTCCTGGACGAAACCCACGCGCTCGTAGGCTCGGATGGCGGCGGTGTTCTCGGCGGCCACCCAGAGGGTGACGCGGTGCATGCCGATCTCCTCGAACACGAACCGGCAAGCCACCCGGAGGGCGTCGGTGGCATAACCCTTGCCCCAGGCGTCGCGGTCGCCGACGGCGAAGCTCTGCAGGGTGATGTCTCGGGCCACGAAGTCGGTGTCGCCCAGGGAGACGTAGCCGATCAGCCGGGGATCATCGAGGGGTTCGATGCCCAGGAGCATCTGCTCGAAGGTGTTGCGGGGGCGGTCCAGGCCCTTGGCCATGTTCTGGGCCAGGGAGATGGGTGGGGCGCTGTTCATCCAGCGGCCCACCTCCGGGTCGTGGTACCAGCGCCACATGAGTTCGCTGTCAGCGGGTTCGAGGGCGCGCAGGCGGACGAGGTCTCCGGTCAACATGGGTCAAGTGGTAGCCGAAGAGCCAGGTCAGGGGCAAACCATTTTGGAACATCACCATGGGCATGACCTTGGCCGCGTTGACGTTCAGCTCGATCACGTTGGTGGCCAGCACCATCGCCTGCCGTTCGGAGACGAGACGCTTGACGTGGGGCTGGCGCTCGTGGTCGGCGTAGGCCACCCGCTGAACCGGGTACTCAAGAACTGGGAAACGATCAACACCGAGCCGGGAAGCGATCTTCGCACCCCTGGCATCATCGCTGCTCAGCCGTACTCGTGAACGCCCCCAGCCGTTGAGGCCGCATGCATGGGTCGCTCGTGGGAAGCTTTCGGGCAGGTCGCGCGGTGAAAGGAGCGCAAGGATGGGCGATCCAATGCCGCTGTGTTGCCCGATCACCGCGGATCTGAGCGTGCTGCGTGAGCGGGTGCGCCGCTTCGCCGCGGCCGCTGGGTTCTCCGGCTCCCGGCTACAGGATGTGGTGTTGGCCGTCAACGAAGCCGCCGACAACATCGTGGAACACGGCGGCGGTGGCGGAACCCTGCTGGCCTACAGCTACGACGGTGGCATCTGGGTGGAGCTCATCGATCCGGCCGGCACGCTGACCGCCGAGCGTTTCGCCGACCACGCCGCGGTGCAGCCCTCGATCGCGGCACCCGGCTACGGCTCGTGGATCATCGCCCAGTTGTGCGACGACGTCGTCATCGATCAGCACGACGGCGGCTGGCGGATGCGTCTGCGCACGAGCCTCCACCCGCCTCGGTCGACAGCCCAGCCGACCCAGCAGACCAGCTGTTGGGTGCAGCGGTCCTCGATGGCGGAGGGCTGAACAGCCAGCCGGCAGGATGGTGTGCCCAGCCGGGGCCGGGTCACCGGCAGGCTTGGGCGAGGTCGGCGTATGGGGGGAACTGGTCGACCATCTGGGTGATGGTCAGCAGTCTGGCCAGCATCCCGTGCACACCGAACAGCCGCAGGCAGCCGCCACGCGCTTCTGCCTGACGCTGGGCGTGGTAAAGGGTCCATAGCCCGTAGGAGTCGCAGAAGCCCAACTCGGAAGCATCGATCACAATCCGCGGAACTTCCTCGCCCAGCACCAGCCGATCCAAGGCGTCGACCACCGAAGGCCGCGTCCGCAGATCGAGATCACCGGCCAGGCTCACCAGGGAGCAGCCCGGACGTCGATCCACCGTGATCGTCAACTGAGTCATGTCCCTCGCGTGTTCGGCGCGGCGCCCATCGCCTCCAGGTGGTGACGAGGCTGAGTCTCCGTTCATCTTGCTGTTCTGTCTTTCTGCCCCATCTGGCTGTCCCAAGACATGCGACGCCCGTAGGCGTCCATGCGCGCCTCCGCCGGGGCGGGGGTTCCTGCAGTACCGGCCGAGTCAGCGTCAGCGTCCATCCGGCCGTGCCGCGATCAGAGCCCCTGAGCGCCTATCTTGCTGCCCTCCTTTCAAGTGGGCGATATTGCGTCCATTGTGAACATGGCACAGCGCCAGAAAGGGCTGAAGCAGGTGGGTGAGAAGGAGCGCCGCAAGGAAGAAGACAGGCGTCAGCAGGACCTGGAATTCCAACTTGAGCAGGAGCGCCAGCAAAGAGCACGAGAAGCAGCGGCGGCACAACAAGCGGCAGAGGCCGCAGCCAGGCAGCGCGGTCGGGCACAGGGGTGCCGAGCGCGAGCATGGTGGGCGGCTACCTCCGGCGCGACATCGGCGGCTGGTAGGGACGTTCCACGCCATCACGAAGCGTGATCATCTCAATGTCTCGTCTCATCCGTGCTTGTGGCCCTACGCGTGCAGGCGCGCGCGAGACAGGGAGACATTGAGACGATCCCACGCAGCTAAAGGCGGTGGCGCGGGGCCAGGGCTGGCAGCGACAGTACCGGGCCTCGCTCACAGCGGCTCGATGCGGGCGGCGCCTCTGCTTGAGGTGGACATGTACTCGAGGTCTTCTTTGCCGAACAGGTGCAGGTGGTGCTGTTCCCAGCCCATCGCGACCTGGATGATCTCGTGCAACTGCTGCAGGCTCGCGGTCGACGGCACGTGGACGCGCCGCCAGACCGGCGGGTGAACCCGCACAAGGTGACCTTCAGCTGGTGAACGGTGCCCGTGGTGCCTGCAGTTCCCACGGTGCTCGCTGTGCCCACGGCGGCCCTTCCCTCGATGTGTCCGGCGGCGATGGGCGCCACGGTAGCGACCCGTACCCACGCAGGCGGTGTCTCCGGCGACCTGGCCGCAGGCCTCGCCGGGAGAGACGCAAAGGCCTCCAGATGGTTCAGATTTCTTTGAAGGTGACGTTTCGGGCTAATGCGGGCGCATAGCGTACAGGACGAGGCAAGGACCGTGGAGACGGTTAGGCTCGTCGATGACGACCAGGAGCGAGCCTGCCGTCGGGTGGTGGAAGGACTCCTGCCGCCAGGCGGCGGCACAGTAGTGATTACCTCGACAAGTCAGGCCTGGCGTGCTCTGGCCCACCCGGTGCGGTCGACGGCTTCACCAGCGATCAGGCGATCTCGTTCCTGCGCGGACGCCGTCTTCCCGAAGCCAAGGCCGACGCGCCGATCTCGAAGACAGAGCAGCAGGCGTTGGACGCCGTAGTCAAGGAGGTAGGAGGGTTGCCGCTGGCGCTGGAGCAGGCAGCGGCCTACTGCATCCTGGCCTCGATCAGCTGGGCCGAATACCTGCGCCGCTACCAGAGCGACCGAACCCAGATCCTGGCTCGGGGCACCCCACCCGACCACCCAGTGCCAGTGATCGTCACCTGGCAGCTGACCTTGAAACACCTCGATGAATCGACGCTGGCCGCCGGACAACTACTGCGCCTGCTGGCTTTCGTGGCTCCCGCGCCCATCCCCCGCGACCTGCCGCTGCACCAGGTCCGCTCCCTGCCCCGAGGGCTACGCCGGGCCGCTGTCGATCCGCTGGCCGTCGATGCGGCCATCGCTGCGGTGCTGGCCCACTCCCTGCTCACTCCCAGCGATCCCGGCAACGAAGGCATCCCTGGCGAGGGGTTGATGCTGCATCAGCTGGTGCAGACGGTCATCCAGGAGCACATCCGCTTCACCGCCATGCCCAGCACCCCCACCACTGTTGTGGACCAACTGGCTGAGCTGCTACCGCGCCGCGCCACGAGCTGGTCCACCCGGCGCTGGGTCGTCAGCGCCATCGACCTCCTGCTCGCCGCCACCCCGCCCGACCCGCATGGTGACCACCGCGCCTGGCCCCGCTACGCCATGCTGCTGCCTCACGTCCTCGCCCTGCTGGAGCGCGCCAAGCAATGGGAGCTGGCATCGCCCGCCCTGGCCGCGCTCCAGCACGCCTATGGCGACTATCTGGAGGCCCGCCGCCAAGATCGCCTCGCGATCGATCTGCTCGAGCAGGCTCTCACGGGCCGGATCCGACTGCTGGGCCCCAGGCACCCCCGACACTCTGGCCACCATGGCGATCCTCGGGTTTGCCCTGTACCGCGACCCAAGTCGGCTCGACTACGCCCGCGACCTGACCGAGAAGGCTGTTGCCGGCTACCGCAACCATTACGGCGAGGACCACCCCGACACTCTCAAAGCCATGAATGCTCTCGCTGCAGTGATGTCTAGCCAGGGCCATTTGGGCGCGGCTCGGGAACTGTCTGAGGAGGTCTTGCGCAGGCGGCGGCGGACGCTGGGCGACGACCATCCCCGCACCCTGATGTCGATGAACAACCTCGCCACCACGCTGCGCGATCTCGGGGAGCTGGGGGCGGCCCGGGAACTGCATGGCGAGGCGTTGCGCAGGCGGCGACGGACGCTGGGCGACGACCACCCAGACACCCTTCAGTCGATGCACAACCTCGCTGTCACGCTGGCCGATCTCGGGGAACTGGGGGCGGCTAAGAGTGCCCGTAAGCGCATTGGAGCGGCCAGGCCCGCGTGGCGGTCGACGGGGGACTGAGCGAGCGTGAGATCGCCGCGCACAGCCCCGGAACGCCCGCACCCTCGCCGCCGACCTCCGCGCTTCCGACCGTCCGGCCCGAGCGGCGCAGCGGCCCGGACGCCGAACGTGCCGGTTTGTGTACCCGATGAGACGCGGAGTACACCATGGTTTCGTGGCGGCGGCAGCCGCGGCAGGTGAATTGAGCAAATAGGTCTATCGGCTGCATTTAAGGACTGTCCCTGTGTTGGTGGGTTTATTTCACGTGCCCTTGGTCCTTGCAGGCTTTCAGCACGCGTTTAAGATGTTTTGCATGACCCTGGCCGGGTGTTCCATAAATTGACTGCTTGCACTCGCCCGCCGGGCAGAAGGCCACCGCCTTCGCATGCCCGTTTCGTTGTTCGATTCGCCAGCCCGCGTTTTCCATCTCCAGCACAGCTTCCTGAATATCAGGCCGCATCCCCCTGGTGGGCCCAGTGCCTTTCTTTGCCAACGGCGCAGTCATGGCTGCTGGCAAAGTTGTGCGTGGGTCTTTCATGGCTCCGGGCCTGCCGAAGCGGGTGGGAGCGTTTCCGTAGCCGCCCAGACTGTCTGGCGCGGGGTGTCGGCCGCGGAGTAGGGCGGCGCTGTAGTGGCGGAGTCTGGGGGCGATCTTGTCAGCGAGGTGTTGGAGGAGTTGGTGGGTGGTAGCGGTGTTGGCCACGCGGGTGGTGGCGATGGCTTGGGCGGCGGTGAGGGCGCCGCTGGGGCCGGCCGCGCCGCTGAAGGCCAGTTGCTGGGCGCACCAGGCCAGCCGGGCCAAGATGCCGGTCTTGAACAGGACGATGCCTGCGGCGGCCAGGCTGAGCAGGACCGCCGCCCCGGCGGCGATCTGGAGAGGGTCGGTCGTGCCACCGGCGTCGCCAGGGGCGGAGTCGATGTCTGTGCCGGTGCCGGCTTCTGAGTCCCTGCCGGGTTCGGGGCTGGTGCCCGTGTTGGCGGTGAAGGTGTTCCAGTGCCGGGCGAAGGCGTGAGATTCCGGTCCACTGGTGGCTGCGGCATACCGTGCCGCGGCGGTATTGGTCTCGTGCACGCCGGGTGTCACTTGGTTGAGGAAGGTGCTGAGGTGTGCGGCCACACCGTTCGGGCCGGCCAGTGCGTCCTCGTCCCACAGGAATATCGCGGTGGCACCGGTCGCTGCGGCGAGCCATGCGTGTTCCTGGGGGAGCGTCAGCGCCATCAAGCGCCCCCGGACATAGTGGTGCGCGACATTGCGTTGGCGGGTATCGGCTTCCCGTGTGCTGCTCGCCGATGCGGCCAGGGAGCTGTAGTCCTGCGCGGGCCTGCCGCCTCCACCAGCGCGTTGGTGACATCATTCAACGCTGACACCACTTCTCCTTTTGCAACCACCGGCCCGATACGGGGCCAACTTTGAGGCAGCCGTTCGGCAGCCGCGCCGAAGGTTGCGGCGCCCCCGGCCATCTGCCTTCCGGCCATAGCCCGTCCGTATGGAAGTACGTATCCTTTCAGCCGGGTCCGGCCGCCCATGTGTCACAGTAATTTGCTTCGGCCCGAAGCTACGCGTCCGCGTTCGCCCGAACAGTACCTTTCAAAGAAACTCGGAGCAAAGGCAGGCGATGGGACGACGACTCACCCGCCAGGCAGCAACACGATGTCATCGCGTCGGTCCGCTCCGGGTTGGTCTTTGAGGATCCGCTTCGGCCGGAAGCCTGTGGACGGGTGCCACCGGGATACGCCAGGCACGGGCTGCGTCGTCTGGAATGGCAGGTCAGGCAGCTGGTGGAAGCCGGGTTTGGGATGGGGATGGCAGTGTCCGGATTGGGGCCGGATGAGCTCCCGCAGCGGTCCGGCTGCGCTGATCTGGGCAGACGCTGTCCCGGGAAGGGGACAGTACCGGCGCCTCGATGCCGGTCAGGTGTTACTGCCGGGCCCCGGATGGCAGCCGATTGTTGCGCAGAGCGCTGGAGCGCCCGGTCGTCTTCGGCCCGACGAGGGGCGTAGCTGGCCCTGGGCCGGGGTGCTTCCAGGGAGCGACGGTCCAGACACGGCCGACGCGGCCAAGCCTGGTTCTTCACCTTGTGGTGGTGGACGACCAGGCACAGCAGGAGAGCCGGTAGTGATGGGAGGAGACCGAGGCACTCGACCTTGGTAGACGACCCCAGGTCCAGTATCCGCGCAGGCGGTCACTCGATCCACTGCGATCACCGCCCGCCAGTGTCCAACCCGCACAGCGTGCGCGGAGGAGTCCAGCTCCGATAGACAGGTAGGCGTCGATCAGACGAGCGGCCCGGAGCCTTCCGACTGACCACGCCATGTCGGGTCGTCGTCTGATCCAGCTCGTCCACAAGTTCAGCATGCGGGCCGGGTGGATCGGCAAGCCAGTGAGGGCCGAGGTCAAGCAAAGCGGGCCACTGCTGCTGTCGTCCAGGATCGTGAATCGGCAGAAAAGTCACGGAGATTGGCCATTCTGAGTCTCGATCATCTGAAGATCGGCTGGGAGACTGGGCGCGCCCAGGATGCTGAGTGGCGTAGACAAAACCGACCAGGGATCGCAACTGCTGGGATGAGGGTTTGTCGGCTCTGCGAGATGAACGGCCATCGGCATCGTCAGTCGAAGAAGGGATCGAATGGGCTCCGTATTGGGCACAGGTCACCGGGGGGCGGACATCAAGCCCAGGTTTCTCCTTTCGTCCAAAGGACGAGGGCACATGGGGCGCCTCATCGTTACAGCGACCGTTTCCGTGGCGGCGGTGGTGGCAACAAGCTCCCCTGCGACGGCTAACGCGAGAATCACCATCGAGCAGGTCGTCACTGACAGTCAGAACTCTGTCAGCAGCATCGAATCCCCAAGCTTCACCACCAGCGGCACCGACCCGAAGGTGCTGGTTGCCTATGTGGCCGCCGACGGTCCATCCGGTGCTCGGCAGTCGATCTGGGGAATCAACGGGTGCGGGCTGAGCTGGCTCGGCAGTGGAGGAGAGACGCCCGACCACGTCGCAAATGATCAGGCGGGAATTGTCACGGCGTACTACGCGGTGAGCTACAAGCCCCTGACCGACTGCGTCGTCAAGGCGCGCCTCGGGACGGGCGGATACGCCGCGAGCATTACTGTCACCGTGCTCAGCGGTGCCCGTCCCAAGGTCGCCTTCAGTAAGGCAAGCGGCGCCGACGGCGCTGCCCAGGCCACCGCCCAGGCGTCTTCTGGCTCGCTGGTTTTCGGCGTGGCAACGACTGGGACGGGGCCGTGTCGCGAACGCTGCTGCCCGAGCAGTCCATCGTCAGTGAGACGGTGAACACGGAGGTCGGTGACACCTTCTGGGTGCAGCGTCTCGCTGAGCCGGTCGAGACCGCTGGACCGGTCATCGTCGGCACCTCCTCACCTACCGATCATCGGTGGAACTTCGTCACAGTGACAGCGCATCCAGCAGCCGAATAGGTGACGGCTCTCAAGTGCTGATCCGGCTGGTGCGCGGGGCAGTGCCCGCGGTATGGACGCCACCACGGAGCCTTCGGCACCGTGGTCGTATCCCCTGACAAGGGAATGCCGTTGTTACGCACGGTTCTGTGGAGCCCCTGGCTGAGACGCCCGGGGCGACCCGACCGGTCGCACCCCTCGCACGGTTACCCGGCGCCGGATGGCGAGCGTGACGAATGCGCTGGCCTTGGCGGTCCGGCCGGCGCTACGCCACACCAGGCCCCAGCGGGCCGGCGGGGCGTCGCGGAACGGGATGAAGGTAACGCCGGGCCGGGCGAAGTAGCGCGATACGTGGGCGCCCACGGGACAGACACCGGCGCCCGCCGCGACCGCCACTAGCAGTTCCTGAAAGGTGGAAACGGGCCGGCCGCTCTGGACGGTCTCGCCGCCAGGGGTTGTCCAGGCGGTAGGTCGGGGATGCCAATAGGGGGCCACCGGACGAGCAGAGGCCAGAACCGTGTCCGTCGCCAGGTCCTCCAGGGTGACTGTGGTCTGTCTTGCGAGCGGGTGCCGCTCGGCCACGGCGAGCACCATGGGTTCGGTGAAGACAGGCGGGCTGACGCTCAAGCCAGGTACGTCCACGGGAAGCAGCGTAACCAGGAGGTCGATCTCGCTGTTACGTAGCGGCGCAAGCGGATCGTGGAAGGGCGCTTCGCGGATGCGTACGTCGCAGTCGGGATGGTGGCGGCGGAATTCGTCCAGCGCGGCACCGAGCTCGTCGGCCAGGGCGGGGGCCTCGAAGCCGATCTCCAGCACACCGGTGACGCCGCGTGCGGCGGCCTCTGCGCGGGCAAGCGCGTTCTGGATCTGGCGATGCGCTGGCTCGAGGTCCTCGCGTAGTCGCTGTCCGATCGGCGTCAGGGACACGCGGCGGCTGGTGCGGTCGAAGAGCGGGGCGCCGATGCGGCGCTCCATCTGGCGGATCGTCTGGCTGACGCGCGATTGGGACAGGTGCAGGCGTTCGGCGGTGCGCCCGAAGTGGAGTTCGGCGGCGAGTGTAAGGAAGATCTCGATTGCCCGGTATTCCATGGTCGATCCCGATCGATGAGTGTCGCTCATCGATTGTTGCAGAGTCCACCGTTGATGTTCGTGGGCCGGGAGGCCGACCGTGGATCGCATGACTGCAATCGAAACGTCGGCGGCACAGGACCTCCCAGTGGCGACAGCCCGTGGCTGGTTCGCCGTCGTCACCGTGTCGCTGGGCATTTTTGCCCTGGTCACCGCAGAACAGTTGCCCATCGGGCTGCTCACGCCGCTGGGATCAGCGTTGGGCGTCTCGGAGGGAACGGCGGGTCTGGTGGTGACGGTCCCCGGGCTCGTGGCTGCGCTCGCCGCGCCGCTGCTGCCGATCGTGATCGGCAGGCTGGATCGGCGCTGGGTTCTCGCGGGACTGATCGCTCTCATGGCCGCCTCGCATGCGGTGTCGGCCATCACCACGAGCTTCGCGGTGATGCTGGCCGCCCGGGTGCTGGTCGGGGTGAGCATCGGAGGATTCTGGGCGATCGCGGGCGGTCTCGCCCTCCGCCTGGTGCCCGAGCGGTCCGTGCCGCGGGCCACGGCGATCGTGTTCGGCGGCGTGGCGGCCGCGAACGTGCTCGGGGTGCCCCTGGGGACGTGGATCGGCGGGCTCAGCGGCTGGCAGACGGCCTTCGCGGCGCTGGGCGGCCTCGGGTTGCTGATCTTGCTGGCCCTCCTGGCGGTGCTGCCCCGGCTGCCCGCCACCCGTCCGGTGCGGCCAGGCGAACTGCTGGCGGGGTTGCGCGATGCCCGGGTACGAGCCGGCATCCTGGCCACAGGTCTGCTGGTGACCGGTCACTTCGCGGCCTTCACCTTCCTGTCTCCCGCCTTGCGGAACATCTCGGGGATCGGTTCGGAGGCGATGGGGCCGCTCTTGTTGGCCTACGGCGTCGCGGGCATCGCCGGGAACTTCGTCTCCGGAGCGGCTGCCGGCCGGCACGTCCTGCGTACCCTGCTGGTGATCAGCCTCGCTCTAGCCGCGGCGCTGTCGCTCTTCCCGCTCCTGGGACGTACCCCCATCACGGGAGTCGTGCTTCTGATCGCATGGGGGCTGGCCTTCGGCGGTGTGTCGGTCAGCCTGCAGACATGGATGCTGAAGGCGGCTCCGCACGCGGCGGAGGCGTCCACCTCCCTATACACCTCGATGTTCAACTTCGCTATCGCGCTTGGGGCCTTCGTCGGCGGACTCATCGTGAATTTGGTGGCGGTCTCCGGCGTGCTGTGGCTCGGTGCTGCGCTCGTTCTGCTGACCCTGACGGCCGTACGGATGGCGCATCGAGCCGGCGGCTTGACCTGACCGGTCGGAGCGCTTCTGGCCGGGTGCCGGCCCTCTCATCGCATCCCCCGCCAGCGGGAACGTGGACAGCGTCCTCGGCAAGCATCGGTTTGGTGAGGAAGGCCACCGCACTGTCGGACTACTCCGTGCGGTAGCCCTCGACCTGGAGGCAACGCCGTTCAGTTAGGGCTGGGGTAGCGGCGTCAAGGGCTGCTTGTGATCATGTTGATGCTCTCGCCGGGCGGGCAGGAGGCGGAGGGTGATCAGCAGCCGGTAGTGGCCGGTCCGGGTGCCTGCCGCGTGCGGATGGCGATCTCGGCGTCGAGGACGCGGACGGTCAGCGCGCCGGGTAGGACCATACCGGCGCCATAAACTCATAGTGATTGACGCGTTACAAGTGAGGATTTTTCAGCCGTAAGTGGGGGCAGACCAAGGACGGGAGAAAGGGGCAGTGATCCGCGTGCAAGATCCAGCACGGGAGGAGGCCGCACGGGAAAGTATCGCGCAGGCTCCGCGACGTGTGGTGTGGCCGATGATCCGCCGCCGCCACGAGGACCTGGTCGGCGACTTCGCGGCTGCCCTGCGTGGCGCCCGAGGCGTCGACGTCGCTGCCGCCGGCAGCCGGGCCGTCGCCGCACGACTGACCCTCGACCGCGCCAGACCGCAGTTGGCCGCCAGCCTCAGCGAGCGCGAGCGCCGCGCCGACCTGCCCCCGACCAGCGGCTCATCGAACAACGGCTCCGGATCGAGGAGACAGGGCGTTCGCACGCCGAACGCGAGATAGCCGACCGACAGCGCCGCTCTCGAGAAGCCGAGCGTGAGCGTGACCGGTCCCGTCGCGCTGGTGCGGGAAAGGACGCAGTCGAGGGACTTGATCGAATGCATATTTTCTCTACGTCTATTCGAACGCGGCCGCGGTTGCCTGGACCTGCCCCGACAGCCTGCTCGTCGCTGACTCGGGTGACCGGCATTCGACTCAGGTCCTTCTGGAAGAGGGACTCAGCTGACGCAGTTTTGGGTGTCGAGTCCCAGGACCATCCCGATGACGCTGCCCTTCTCGAGGAAGAACTCGCAGTGGGCCTTGGGGTTGCCGGGCGTAGGGGCGGCCGGTACCCATCACGTACCTCAGCCGTGGGTAGGGTTGAGCCGGGAACAGATCCAGCGCTGTGTGGCGTGGCTCGAGACGCAGCTCTACCGGCTGGGTTGAGGTCGCCCACAGGCCTCCGCGATCTGGTGCCGCAGAGGCCCGAGGAAGCGTCAGCGGTCCAGGCGTAGGCTGCCCACGGGGTGCGGCCCTTCAGTCTCCAGCCGATACTCCTCGCCAGACTTGGCGCGGTTCTCCTCGATCACCCGCTCGGACGGCGCCTTTTCCCCGCCCATCAGAGCTTCCTGCATTTTCTCGAACCGCTCGTGCGCCTCCTGCACGTAGCCGGTGCCCAGCGTCGTGTAGTCGATCTGTGTGGCGATCAGATCGCGCAGGTATGCCTTGTTCGGCTCGAAGGTCACCGGCGCGGGCAGCTCGGGCGCCGCCACCTCCTCAGGGTTGCGCCCGTCGTGCTTCTTGAACAGCTCGGCCGCCAGGCGCAGGTGCTCGAGCTCCATGTTGAGGTGCAGTTCCCAGATCGCCTTCACCTTCGGATCCGACTCCGTCTCCGGGTCTGTCCAGTTCTTCTTACAGTCCCATCTTGCACTGTGCTCCTCTCTCTGTGCTCTTCAAGGCAGCCCATTGGGTATCAGTTCAGCGTCTCGTCGTGGTGTTCCCAGTTGCGGTGAGGAGGACTTGTGCCTGATCGCGAGCATGGCTAATGGGGTCCGGGAAGATGTTCAGGCCGTGGGCGACGAGTGCTCCTTCATGAAGCAGCATGAGTGTTCGGCCCAGATGGTCGGCCTGGTCCGAAGCGATCCCCCGGGCGAGGCTGATGAACAGGGCAAGCATCCACTCCTTCTGCCCGATGATGATCGGGTGCGCGGGATGGGATGCATCGCTGATCTCGGCGTGGGCGTTGACCATGCTGCACCCCTTGAAACTGTTCTTTTGAGACCAAGCGAGTGAGGCGTCGAAGACGGCCAGAACGCGAGCCAGCGGTTCCGGCTGCGCAGCGTCGAGGCGCTGGGTGAGGAAAGCTCTCCAGCGTTCATCGCGATCCGCGAGGTACTCCACCACAATTTGCTCCTTCGAGCCGAATCGGTCGTAGAGCGTCTTCTTTGTCACCCCGGCCTCGGAAGCGATCAGGTCGACGCCGACGGCATGGATTCCGCGCTCGTAGAAGAGCCTGGCCGCGGCCTCCAGGATGCGCAGGGCGGCAGGCGTCATCGTGATCCGTCGAAGCTTCTCCGTGGTGCCCATACCCCAGGAGTATACCGATCTGTATAGTTGGCGGAGCGAACGAGTATACCGATCTGTATAGTGAGGTGAGGTGTGAACTTCCTACTCTCGGCCGCCTTCGTGCTCTGCTGGAGTTCCGGTTTCATCGGAGCCAAGCTCGGCGCGGGGAGTGCATCCGCCGTCACGATCCTAATGTGGCGGTTCCTGCCGCTCGCTGTCATCCTGATCATCATTGCCGCAGCCAAGACGTCGTGGCGGGGCCTCGCGGTGCGGGACGTGGCCCGGCAGGCCGCAATCGGAGTCCTGTCGCAAAGCGGCTATCTGCTCACCGTGTACTACGCGATCCAACTCGGGGTTTCCAGCGGCACCACGGCCCTTATCGACAGTGTCCAGCCCCTCGTCGCTGGAGCGCTTGCCGGACCGCTCTTGCATCAGTACGTCTCCCGTCGGCAGTGGCTCGGCCTATGTCTGGGGGCGGGTGGCGTCGTCATCGTCACCAAAGCCGATGCCGCAGCTGGAGCCGGGGTGGTCTGGTGGGCCTATTTCATACCGCTCCTTGGCATGCTCTCGCTGGTGGCAGCCACGTTCCTCGAAGGCCGCTCCCGCACGCAGGTGGCGCCCGCGGTGGCGATGACCGTGCACTGTCTCACCAGTGCCACTGTCTTCACTGGACTTGCCATAAGCGTCGGGGCCGCAGAGCCGCCTGCTGAGCTCACGTTCTGGGGCGCGATCATCTGGCTCGTAGCCATGTCCACCTTCGGCGGGTACGGGCTGTACTGGATCATCTTGAGGCGCTCAGGGGTCACCAAGGTCAATACGCTGATGTTCCTCATGGCTCCTGTCACGGCCGTCTGGGGAGCCCTGATGTTCGGTGAACCGTTCGGCTCTCAGACCGTTCTCGGTCTCGTCGTCGGTCTCGCAGCAGTCGTCATCGTCAACTGCGGCGACACGTCATCGACCAAGGGCTGTGGAAGGGATACGGATAAGGATGAAGCGTCAAGAGCAGCCAAGTGCAGAGCATGATGCCTCGGCCCAGCCCCTTCAGGAAGGGAGCGTATCGCCCGCATCCTCACCGGGCACGACCCGAACGGAGTCGACCCCGAGACGGGCGAGGTCGACCCGGCCGTGCTCGTCATCACCGGGCAGGGCTTCCCGTGGCACCTGCTCCGCTACGAGCACACCATCCAAGTCCGCGCCATCATCGCCAAGCAGGCCACCCGGCAGAACGACGGAACCTTCAAGCCGTGGTCGCCCGCTCACAGCAACAAGCACCTGGTCGCGCTCCGGCAAGTCCTCGACCAGGCATGGCGGCTCGGCCTGATCAGCGCCGAAGACCGCGACCGCGCCCAACGCCTCGACCCGTTCAAGGGGAAGCGGCTTCGGGCCGGTGAGCACGTGCCGATCGAGCGCGTCGGCGCGCTGCTCGCCGAATGCGACGCCGACTCCAGCCTTCCCCCTGCCGACGACGAGGGCCCGCGCGACCAAGCACGGCGCGAGGAACGACGGGGGCGGGCTCTGCGGGACGCGGCAGTCATCGCCGTCCTGTACGGCTCTGGCGTGCGCCGCGCAGAACTGGCGGGGCTCGCCCTCGCCGACTACGACCCGGCCGCGCGCTCCCTGAAGGTGCGCGGTAAGGGCGACAAGGAACGGCTCGTCTACATCAACTCCGCCACGGTCGGCCGCGTGGAAGCCTGGCTGACGGTCCGCGGCCGCGACCCGGGCGGCCTGTTCCCGCCGTTCACGCTGCGTGGCGGCCACATCCGGCGTGACAAGCTGGCCCGCGACCAGATCACAAAGCGGCGGTGCGCGGTGGACTTCGAGATCCCGAAACACAGCGGCAGAGCCCGCCACGCGCACCCACTCACCAGCACGTAGATGATGGCCGCGAACACCGCTTCATCTGGCGTGTTCTGCGTGCCGCCGCCTTGAGGGACGCACCCGTGCTGGCGGCAACAGCGGGCGGGTGATCTCCCACAACCCGTCCGGGACGATCCACCCCCACTCGTTCCTATCCCACGCCCTACGAACGCCCGGCTCACCACATAGGACACGGTCTAAGCAGGGCCGGGACTGCCGCTGCAAGCCCCGGCCCCGCACCACCGATCAGACCACACCTGGAAGAGGCTGCCCCCACCCCGCCACACCGGGCCCAGACCCCTCCCCGCCAGGCCAGGCCCACGCCCTGCTACCGGCCAGCCCAGAGCGGGTTTCGCCCTGCTAGCGGGGGTACTTCCGGCAGCAGGGCCAGGTGCAGCCGGCAGCAGGGTCCGAGCGCCCAACCGGGGGAAGGGCCATGACCTCGACACGAGATCCGGAACGAGGCAGGGCGGCGGCCATGTCCGCGCCCGCCGTACTGCACGAGCTTGTCGCCCGCGCCAACGATCTCGCCGCCGTCGTCGACACCGTGGCGGGCGAGCTGTCGCGGGCCGATCCCGAAGGACGGGCCGGGTCCCGGTTGCCGAACGCCGCCGGCCTCATCCGCCAGGCCGCCCTGGAGCTGGCCGAGAGCGCCGCCGAGCTGACCCGGGCGACGCAGCACCGGCCGGTCACTTTCTGCCGCATGGGCTGGGGCGTCTGCCCCGAGCACGGCAGCACCCTGATCGCGATGGGCACCGTGACCCGCTGCGCCGTCTTCGGCTGCGGCCGCACCTGGGAGTACAAGCGAGAGGTCGTCCCATGCGCCGAGCTGGCCACGCACCGCGTCGTCGACGCCGACGGCGGCCAGACACCGGTGTGTGGCGGGCACGCCGCCTACGCCTGCGACAGCGGCGGCTACGTGGAACCACTCACGCCACCCTGACGGAGGCGGACACGATGTTGGCCCGCCCCCGGCCAAAGATCTCCCACGGGGCCAGAGCCGCGCCCTACCGTGCGCGGGAACATCCTTCTTGCGGACTCCCTGAGGCAGGACAAGTCGCCGAAGGAACGACCGGCCAGCCGTTAAGGGCCGGTCGTTCCTGGCGGTGCGCCTGCACCTCTGAGACACGGGCTCTTTTCGTCCCGAAGGAAAATTCATGGGTCTGAAGTAGTCGATGTGAGTCCGGCGGGGAGCTCCTCACCTGCGCTGACACTCCAGGAAGATCGTGGGAAGTCTGAGGGAGCCGAAGGCCAGTGGCTCCCGAATTTGGCTCCCCGCGACTCCTCTCGAGCAAGAGAGGAGTGATCACGAGTCGCCAGGTCAATGGGTACCTTCCTGGCATCAATGACGGACGCTTCCTAACGCCATGAATATGACAGGATCACCCCCGCGTGCGCGGGGAGCAAACCCACGACGAGACGCGGCCCGTAAGGCCGGTCGGGACCATCCCCGCGTGCGTGGGGAGCACTCGGCCATGCGGAGCTGCCCGCGGTGCTGCTCGGGACCATCCCCGCGTGCGCGGGGAGCACGTTCCATCCCAGGTCACACGGGTTGATCCATGGGGACCATCCCCGCGTGCGCGGGGAGCACATGCGCGTCGACATCCAGCTGTGCGGCGAAATGGGACCACCCCCGCGTGCGCGGGGAGGACTTCGCCAGGGTGTTGATGTTGTTCGCGAAGTTGGGACCATCCCCGCGTGCGCGGGAGCACGAGACGTCCTCGAACAGTTCACCCCCTACGAAGGGACCATCCCCGCGTGCGCGGGGAGCACCGCACCGGGAGTTCCGGGGCCGGGGTCGGGCGGGGACCATCCCCGCGTGCGCGGGGAGCACCTCGACAAGGGCGAGCACTACCCGTACGAGTCGGGACCATCCCCGCGTGCGCGGGGAGCACTCCGCATCGGCCTGAGAGAGCCCGTCAAACCGGGGACCATCCCCGCGTGCGCGGGGAGCACCTGGCCATCCCCCGGAAGTTCAAGCGGTTCAAGGGACCATCCCCGCGTGCGCGGGGAGCACTAACCGAAAGCACCCAGCAGGTACTGACCCTCGGGACCATCCCCGCGTGCGCGGGGAGCACAAGCGGTGTTCCTGCCCACCAACTCGAGATCCGGGACCATCCCCGCGTGCGCGGGGAGCACAAAAACGAGGTTGTCGCGGAGGTCGTGGCGGCGGGACCATCCCCGCGTGCGCGGGGAGCACGGCGGGTCCGGGGCCCAGAACGTGACGGCGGAGGGACCATCCCCGCGTGCGCGGGGAGCACATCGAGTCGACGAACGTGCGCGCGAAGACCGAGGGACCATCCCCGCGTGCGCGGGGAGCACCGGCATCTGGGCCGGCCTGACCCCGCCGGAGCGGGACCATCCCCGCGTGCGCGGGGAGCACGACGTGTGCCCAGAAGGGAAAATCACGCCCGCGGGACCATCCCCGTGTGCGCGGGGAGCACGGGTCGAGCTGGTCAACAGTCACGTACACAACGGGACCATCCCCGCGTGCGCGGGGAGCACGTCACCTGCTCCTGGGTGCGGGCGGGGTCGTCGGGACCATCCCCGCGTGCGCGGGGAGCACACCGGATTGCCGAGCGATGCGCCGGCTAGCTCGGGACCATCCCCGCGTGCGCGGGGAGCACGAGTTCGTGATCGCGCGCGCGGTCGGCGACCTGGGACCATCCCCGCGTGCGCGGGGAGCACTCACGATCTACCCGTCCAACCCACTGGCTGAGGGGACCATCCCCGCGTGCGCGGGGAGCACGGCATGAAGTCTGCGGCCGCCTCGGCTCGGGTGGGACCATCCCCGCGTGCGCGGGGAGCACACGCCGCGGCGTTGGACGATGAGGGCGCCGATGGGACCATCCCCGCGTGCGCGGGGAGCACGCTTCGAGGAGGAGGCCGGCGAGGACGGGCGGGGGACCATCCCCGCGTGCGCGGGGAGCACTTCCGCAGAGGATTCGTCACCCGGATGTGGATGGGACCATCCCCGCGTGCGCGGGGAGCACAGACAGCGCCACGTTGTCGGATCAGGTGGAGCGGGACCATCCCCGCGTGCGCGGGGAGCACTCTGCTTCACCTGCATGAACAGTCGGCGAAGAGGCGAGTTTCGAGCACTTTTAGAGAATTGGACATAACGGACATTAGGAAATTATTTCGCATGGGTGTCTTGGAGCCTGCCTTCCGGAGCAGTTGGTCATACAACCGCCTGAACGGATTTCCTACTTGATGCGCCGTAGGCGTTCCTGCCTTCCTGGGGCAGTATCACCCTGCGGGACTGTATCCAGCTGCCGGCCTCTGCGCTCGAAGCGCTCCGCTCGGCCATCCCATCTCCTCACGGCTCCATGGGGTTGCGACCCCGCATGAAGGCTGGGTTTCCGCTTCAGAGGATAATTTCCCTCCTCGGGCGTACTTCTTCGTCGATTGTCAGGGACTCCGCGCAGAGTGATCGATGGCGTGCCTTTTAATGATCGGCATGCTCGATGAGGAGCCGCTTCTCCAGCGTCTGGGTCGCGAGTTGTCGGTGGCAGCTCGTACGGTCTGGGCCAAGCATGACCGGGCCAGCGACGGCTGGTTGCCGTTATGGCGACACATGGCCGACAGCGGCACGGTGGCTGGCTTGCTGTGGGACCAGTGGCTTCCATCCCAGGTGCACCGGACCGTGGCTGAGAACCTCCCAGGCGGCGTGGAAGAAGCACGCCGGTTGGCCATCTGGCTGGCGACAGTGCATGACATCGGCAAGGCGTCGCCGGCCTTCGCCTGCCAGGTGGACGGACTGGCAGAGAAGATGCGGGCAGCAGGGCTGGACATGCCGGATGTGAAGCGGCTCTCTGATCGCAAACTCGCACCGCATGGGCTCGCAGGTCAGGTGCTACTACAGGAATGGCTGACGGAGCGCTACGGCTGGGCGGGTTCGACGACCATCCAGGTGGCGATCATCGCAGGTGGCCACCACGGAGTGCCGCCTACATTCGACGACATCCGGAACCTGAACGTGCGGCCATACCTGCTGCGCACACCGGGATGCGCGCCGCTGTGGAAGGCCGTGCAGTTCGAGCTGCTGGACCGCTGCGCCGAGGCGTGCGGGATGCCGGACCTGCTATCGAGTTGGCAGAAAGTCAAGCTCATACAGCCGGCGCAGGTACTGCTGACCGGGCTGGTCATCGTGGCGGACTGGATCGCCAGCAACGCTGATCTGTTCCCGTACTTCCCCCAGTCCGAGCGGCAGAGTGGGTCGGAGCGGGTGGAGGCGGCTTGGCGTGGCCTGGATCTGCCGCAGCCGTGGCGCCCGCATCAACCGGTGGAGGAACCGGATGCGCTGATCGTCTCCCGTTTCGATCTGCCGTTAGGTGCACGTGCGCGTCCAGTGCAGGTGCGCGCGGTTGAGCTGGCACGCTCCATGACGGTCCCCGGACTGATGATCATTGAGGCGCCGATGGGGGAGGGCAAGACCGAGGCGGCGTTGGCGGTGGCGGAGATCTTCGCGGCGAGATCGGGAGCAGGTGGCTGTTTCGTCGCGCTGCCCACGATGGCGACGGGCAATGCGATGTTTCCTCGCATGCTGGCCTGGCTGCATCGAACGGTCGGACAGGGCCGCCGTTCAGTGCTGCTGGCTCACTCCAAGGCGGCCTTGAACGAGGACTTCGCTGAGCTGGTGCGCGCAGGACGACGTGCCGTACGTGAGGTGAATGTCGACGGTGGAGGAGAGGAGTGGAGCCGTCGTGGGGATCACATGGTTTCTTCAGCCGAGTTGGTCGCGCATCAGTGGCTTCGTGGGCGGAAGAAGGGCATGCTGTCCTCCTTCGTGGTCGGCACGGTGGATCAGTTGTTGTTCATGGGGCTCAAAAGTCGGCATCTGGCTCTGCGGCACCTGGCTCTGGCCGGGAAAGTGGTCGTCATCGATGAGGCGCACGCCTATGACAGCTACATGAATTCCTACCTGGACCGGGTGCTGTCATGGTTGGGTGCCTACAGCGTGCCGGTGGTGGTGTTGTCGGCAACGCTTCCGGCGGACCGTCGCCGTGTGCTGACCGCCGCCTACGCCGGTGCTACGAGTGGCTCGGAAAGTGAACCGGCTCAGGCCTATCCCGTAGTGACGACCGTAGAGCCGGGCGGGTTGGCTCGAAGCGTGAAGGTCTCCGGATCTGCACGCACGTCGGAGGTACGGCTGGAGCGGCTGGAAGATGACCTGAGTCAGTTGCGTGATCGACTGGCAGCGGAGCTGGCCGAGGGCGGTTGCGCCTTGGTGGTGCGCAATACGGTTGACCGGGTGCTGGAAACTGCTGCGGTGTTGCGGGAGCTGTTCGGCGCGGACGGTGTGACCGTGGCACACGCTCGTTTCGTGGACGCCGACCGGGCGGAGAAGGACGCCAATCTGCTGGCGCGCTTCGGTCCTCCGGAAAAGAGCGCGGGTCGTCCGACAAGGCCGCACGTTGTCGTGGCCAGCCAGGTCGCGGAGCAGTCGCTGGACATCGACTTCGACCTCTTGGTGACCGACTTGTGTCCGGTTGACCTGTTGCTGCAGCGGTTGGGACGGCTGCACCGGCATGTGCGGGAGCGGCCGCCGCGACTGCGGATGCCAAGGTGTCTGGTGACGGGCGTCGACTGGGAAACGGTTCCAGTACGGCCGGCATCAGGTTCATGCCGTATCTACCGGCTGCACGCGCTCCTGAGGTCGGCTGCTGTGCTGGAGCCGTACCTGTCGGGACAGACTTTGAAGTTGCCCGAGGACATCAGCCCGCTGGTCCAAGGCGCCTACGGGTCTGAACCTGTCGGACCTGAGGCTTGGCAGGAAGCTATGGAAAGAGCGCTCGAGGACGAGGAGCTCCACCAGGCGGCGCAGCGTGACAAGGCTGGGGCATTCCAGCTCGCGGAGGTGGGGCGGGAGGGCCGCGCGCTGGTGGGCTGGCTGGAGGCAGGCGTCGGGGACGCCGAGGACACCCGCCGTGGGCGCGCACAGGTACGCGATGGGATGGAGGCCCTGGAGGTCTTGGTCGTACAGCGCCGCCCGGACGGCACGTTGGCCACGCTGCCGGGCCTCAGCAAGGGCCGGGGAGGGCGAGTACTGCCCACCGACTCTCAGCCCGAGCCGAAACTGGCCCGCATCGTCGCCTCCTGTGGCCTTCGGCTGCCCTTCCACTTCTCAGTCCCCCCAACGATCGATCGGGCAATTGGGGAGCTCGAAGCCGCCTGCATCCCGGCCTGGCAGTCGCCCGACAGCCCTTGGCTGGCAGGAGAGCTGATCCTCATGCTCGACGAGAACTGTCGGACCAGCCTGGCAGGCTACGACCTGCATTACACCCCTTCCCAGGGTCTGGAGGTGGCTCGTGCCGAGTGACCCGCCGTCCTTTGATCTGACCAGCAGCCCTTGGCTGCCGGTGCAGCGTCATGACGGCCGCGCCGACTTACTGTCACTGCGAGAGGTCTTCGCACAGGCGCATGAGCTGCGCCGACTGGTGGGAGATGTGCCCACACAGGAGTTCGCGCTGCTGCGCCTTCTGCTGGCGATCTTGCACGACGCCATCGAGGGGCCACAAGACCTGCAGGACTGGCACGAGCTGTGGAACGAAGGTCTTCCCGCTGCCCGTGTCGAAACCTACCTGGATGGCTGTCGCAGTCGCTTCGACCTGCTCCACCCCGAGACGCCGTTCTTCCAGACCGCCGGACTGCGCAACGCCACCGGTGAGATCAGCTCGCTGGATCGCCTGGTCGCCGATGTTCCCAACGGAGCGCCGTTTTTCACCATGAGGGCACGCGGAGCCGGGCGGCTCGACTTCGCCGAGGCTGCCCGCTGGTTGGTGCACGCGCACGCCTTCGACACCTCCGGCATCAAAACCGGCGCCGTGGGCGACCCGCGCGTCCAAAACGGCAAGGTCTACCCACAAGGCGTCGCCTGGAGCGGCAACCTCGGCGGAGTACTGGCAGAGGGTGACAACCTCAGTGAGACGCTGCTCCTCAACCTGATCGCCTTCGACACCCTCAACCTGCAGATCGATCCTGATCGTGACCTACCCGCCTGGCGACGACCACCGTCGGGCCCACAGACGGCGGACCCCGGAGAATCGAAAACGCGACCGGCCGGTTTGCGTGATTTGTACACCTGGCAATCCCGTCGGATACGGCTCGCTTTCGACGCCGAATCGGTGCACGGGGTGGTGCTGGCCTACGGCGACCCTCTCACTCCGCACAACCGGCACCTGCAGGAACCGATGACCGGCTGGCGGCGCAGCGCGGCCCAGGAGAAGAAACTCGGCGAGCCCCAGGTGTACCTGCCGCGCGAGCACGATCCCGACCGCACCGCCTGGCGTGGGCTGGGTGCCCTCGTCGCCGGTAGGGCAGAGGGATCCGAACAGCGCAAAGAGGCCGCCGCGCTGGTCCGCCCGCGGATCATGGACTGGGTCGCCCGGCTGACCGTGGAAGGCGACTTGCCGGCCGACTTCCTCATCCGGGCCAGGCTGTTCGGTGTCGTGTACGGCACGCAGCAGTCGGTCATCGACGAGATCATCGACGACGCAGTGGCGATGCCCGTGGTGCTACTTCACCGCGACGACACAGGCCTGGCGCAGGCGGCGATCGACGCGGTGGCGGACGCCGATAGGGCGGTCGCCATCCTCGGCGATCTGGCCGCCGACCTGGCACGGGCCTCAGGGGCGGATTCCGAAGCCCACCGCAGCACCGCCAAGACAGCAGGATTCGCTGCGCTGGATGGAGCGTTCCGCGCCTGGCTCGCTCAGCTCAACCTCCGCGACCCTGCGCAGCAGCAGCGCGAAGCCTGGCAGCGCCACGCGCATCGCATCATCCTCCGAGCCGGCGAGCAGATACTGACCACCGCCCCCGAAGCTGTCTGGGCAGGACGCGTCATCGTAACCAAGCAGGGGCGGGATCTCTGGCTGACCGCAGGACAGGCGGACCTTAGCTTTCGTGTCAGGCTCCGCGAGGCTCTGCCCGGGGCCCAAACCGATCCTTCAACCGCTGGCGACTTCCTACGTAGCAGCGCGGAGGCACCTTCATGACCACAGTCACGCCTTCCACCCGGCCTTCGGTAGCGCAGGTCGTCCAGGCCATCGCCGGCGACTTCATCACTGATCTCCAGAAGGGCTACCTCGCAGATCAGAGCTGGGCCGTCGCCTTGCTGGCCCGGCTGCGCCGAGGAGCGGGCAAACTGCCCCAGGATGTGCCTGATCTGTGGGGCATGACCGGAACCGACCGGCTCTACGAGAGCGATCTCAACGAAGCCGACATGGTTCGGGCCGAGACCGCGCTGTTCGTCACTGTCACCCTGTATGCGCTGCACCAGCAGTCGCGCACCGACAAGGGTATGCACCGCCGAAACATCGAGCTGGGAGAGGCAGTGCGCCGCCTGATGCCCAAGGGAGAGATCGACGAGCCGATCCGTCGTCGCTTCGTCCGAGTGGGCACCGCGGGCACCCGCCAGACGCTGGCTCAGCGCCTGCGCGAGATTGTCTCCCTGCTCCGCGGAGAGTCGATCTCACTGGACTACGCCCTGCTGGCCGGCCAGCTCTACCAGGCTCAGCACCCCGACGGCATGCGTGAGGTAAGGCAGCGCTGGGGCCGCAGTTTCCACGCCTACCGACCTCCTGCCGCCTCTCCAGCCGGTGACGCCACACCCGCAGACACTGCCATTCAGCCCACGGTCACTCCCACCGAGAAGGACAGCCGATGACGCGCACGATCCTGGAGCTCCACGCGCTGCAGACCGTCCCCCCGAGCTGCCTCAACCGGGACGACACCGGCACGCCGAAAACTGCTATGTACGGCGGGGTGCTACGTGCCCGCGTCTCCAGCCAGGCGTGGAAACGCGCCACCCGCCGAGCCTTCCGAGAATTGCTGGATCCCATGGAGCTGGGTGTGCGCACCCGCAAGGTCGCAGAGCTGCTCGCTGACCGCATCCATCACCTGGACGACACCATCGAGCAGTCCCGAGCGTGGGCCTTGGCCGCCGAGACCATTCAAGTCGCCACCGGATCCAAAATCGACACCCCCAAGCGCAACGCCGGCAAGCAGGGCCCCGAGCCGGCTCCCGAATCCAAGTATCTGCTTTTCCTCAGCGCTCACCAGCTGGACGGCCTGGCCGAGCTGGCGGTCAAGGGGCGCGACGACATCAAGACCTTTTTCAAGGACAAGGCCGCCAAAGACCAAGCGAAGCAGATCGCCAACACGCGCCACTCGTTCGACATCGCGCTGTTCGGCCGCATGGTGGCCGACGGGGCCGACATCAACGTGGACGCCGCCGCGCAGGTCGCCCACGCCATTAGCGTCCACCGTGTAGAGAACGAGTCCGACTACTACACCGCGGTCGACGACTACAAAACTCGGGAGACTGACGACCTGGGCGCCGGCATGATTGGCACAGTGGAGTTCAACTCCGCCACCCTCTACCGATACGCCGCCGTCGACGTCGACCTGCTGCGCCGCAACCTCGGCGCCGGCCTGCGGGAAGACCAGCCGATCACTGAGCCGGTCTGCCGGGCCGTAGAGGCATTCCTCCACGGTTTCATCACCTCGCTGCCCACTGGCAAGATCAACACGTTCGGTAACCACACGCTGCCGGACGCCGTGCTGGTCAAGCTGCGCTCCTCCCGGCCCATCAACTTCGTCGCCGCCTACGAAGAACCGTGCCGGGCCGAGCCGGAAACCGGCGGTCACCTCCGACAGGCGTGCGAGCGGCTGGCCTCGTACATTCCTGAGCTGGAAGGCGTCTATGGGCTCATCGACGAGGGCCCGAGCTGGTTGCTGAGGGTCGGCCCCAACACACAGGCGCTGTCCGGGCTCGGCACCGAACTGTCCTTGGCTGAGCTGGTCAACGCAGTGAGCGGGGAGATCGCCCGACGGCAGGACGGGGCATGAGCGTCCTGCTGTTGCAGCTCGCCGGCCCACTGCAGTCCTGGGGGGCTGCTTCACGCTTCGCCCGCCGCTCCACCGAGGCCGCTCCCACCAAGAGCGGCGCGATCGGCCTGTTGGCCGCGGCCCTGGGCAGGCAACGCTGTGACGATGTGTCGGATCTGGTCGCGCTGCGTTTCGGCGTCCGCGCCGACCAGCCGGGCACGCTGTTGCGTGACTACCACACCACCCAACGCTTCACCGGCGAGTCTCTGCCCGTCTCCGAGCGCTACTACCTGGCTGATGCTGTTTTCGTGGTGGCCGTCGAAGGCGACTCCCAGCTGATCGAGCAGCTCCATCAGGCTGTGCGTGACCCGGTCTTCCTGCCCTACCTCGGCCGCCGCTCGTGTCCGCCCGCCAGGCGACTGGAACTGGGTGTCGAGCACGATAAGGCTTTGGAGGAGGCTCTGAAAGAGCAGAAGTGGCACGCGGCCTACTGGTATCAGCGCCGCCACCGCCGTCAGCCCGCCATCAGGCTGAACATCCTGCTGGAGGCCATCGCCGAGGACGGGCCCACCGACACCCTTCGTGATCAGCCGATCAGCTTTGACCCTCGACACCGGCAGTACGCGCTGCGCGGTATCCGGCAGACCTGGACCGAGGTGCCGAACCCCGCCGCCGACAGCTTCACCGCGACCCGCCCTAACCATGACCCCACCGCGCTTTTGGGAGGCGCGTGATGCATCTGACCCGCTTTCGCTTCAACGCTGCCCGCGTCGGCGCCCGCCGGTTGCTGTCCTCGCCGCAGATCCTGCACGCCGCGGTGATGTCCTCCTTCGCCGAGATTCCTCCTGCAGCAGGTGAGGGCCCCAGAGTGCTCTGGCGCATCGATGCCAACAGCCGGGCTGAGACCTACCTCTACATCGTCAGCCCGGACAAACCCGATCTGACTCACTTGGTCGAGCAAGCAGGCTGGCCCCAGACCGGTAGGTGGGACACCTACGACTACACCCCCCTATTGGCCAGGTTGGCCGAAGGAGACCGGTGGTCCTTCCGCCTTACCGCCAACCCTGTTCACACCGCACGCCGTACCGACGATGAACCCACGAAGATCACCGCGCACGTCGGCGTCCGGCACCAGACCGACTGGCTGCTGCAACGCCAGCAGCGCGCAGGATTCACCATCCTGCACAAGCCGCCCGACCGGCGGCACCTTCCTGAGGGAGATGAACACGAACTCGTCATCCACAATCGCCGCCAGCTCGCATTCGGCAAGACCGGCCAACGCCAGCGCGTCACCCTGATGACCGTCACCTATGACGGACTGCTGGAGATCACCGATCCCGACGCTTTCCGGCGGACGCTCACCCACGGATTGGGCAGGGCCAAAGCCTACGGTTGCGGCCTCATGACGCTCGCGGCGGTGTGAGAACGTGGCCACGGTCGGCAGGCGCGGCGCTTCGTCGCCGCGTGACCTCACCCGAATGGCGGACCGGCTGTCTTTCGTCTATCTCGAGCGCTGCACCGTCCATCGGGAAGACAACGCATTGACCGCCGAAGACGCCGATGGCGTCACCCACATCCCCTCCGCCACCATCGGCACCCTGCTCCTGGGTCCTGGGACGCGCGTAACCCACCAGGCGATGAGCGTGCTGGGAGACAGCGGTGCCGGGGTCGTATGGGTCGGTGAGCGCGGAGTTCGCTTCTACTCCGGAGGAAGATCGCTCAGCCGCTCCTCTGCCCTCGTCGAAGCACAAGCCGTCAAGTGGGCCAACCAGCGCACCCGCCTGAAGACCGCCCGCCAGATGTATCGGATGCGATTTCCCGATGAAGATCCCGCTGGCCTGACCCGGCATGAACTCCTCGGCCGGGAGGGACGCCGTGTCAAGGCGTGCTACCGGCACCACGCCGCCAGAACCGGCATCGCGTGGAACGGCCGCCAGTACCTGCCCGGGGAATTCGCCTCCGGTGATCCGGCCAACCAGGCGGTGACTGCCGCCGCCCAATGCATGTACGGCATCGCACAGACAGCCGTCACCGCCCTCGGATGTGCTCCTGGCCTAGGATTCATCCACTCCGGGCATGAACTGGCCTTCGTCCTGGACATCGCCGACTTGTACAAAACCGAGATAGCCATCCCAGTCGCCTTCGAAGTGGCAGCGGAAAGCCCTGATGACATCGGCTCCCGCACCCGTCGCGCCATTCGCGACCAGGTCAACAAGGTGGGGCTGCTCAAGCGGTGTGTGGAGGACATCAAGCTACTACTGCTGCCTGGTGGTGCCATCGATGAGGACGTCGACCGCGTCACTGTACAAAGCGATCGTGGGATGGAACTGACCGCCGGCCGCAACTACGCCGATGACTTTTCCGACAGCGATGAGGTGCCCTGGTGACAGTCATCGTGCTTACTCGTTGCCCGGTCGGGCTGCGTGGGTTCCTCACCCGCTGGCTGATGGAGATCTCGCCTGGCGTCTTCATCGGCGGTCCCTCTGCGCGCATCCGCCAGGCGCTGTGGGCAGAGGTGCGTCAGTACGCCGACACCGGCCGAGCGCTGTTGGTGTACTCCACCAACAATGAACAAGGGTTCGCGTTCGAAACTCACGATCACAAATGGCAACCGATCGACCATGACGGCCTGGTGTTGATCCGTCGGCCCAAGGACAGGCCTGCAGTCGCCTCCGCCTCAGCTTCTCCGCCCAGCGGATGGAGCAAAGCTGCCAGACGTCGCAGATACCGTCAAAGCTGATGTCGCGCCTGCGCGTAGTCCAGCGACCTGGAGTCGGACCACGAATCCTGGCGCCCAGGTGTGCCGGCGCCGTTGTGTCCGAATTGTGTGATTCACTGAAAGTGCTCAAAGTTGGCCTATCGGCCGCCTAAACGTGCAGGTCAGTCAGTGTGCTCCCCGCGCACGCGGGGATGGTCCTAGATCCACATGGCACGCGCGTACGACCTGGAGTGCTCCCCGCGCACGCGGGGATGGTCCCGACTCCGTCACACTGACACTTCCCTCGCCGCCGTGCTCCCCGCGCACGCGGGGATGGTCCCCCCCGGCACCTTGGAAAAGAACGTGTGCGACAGTGCTCCCCGCGCACGCGGGGATGGTCCCGTCACCTCGACCGACGTGTCGACCAGGCCAGCGTGCTCCCCGCGCACGCGGGGATGGTCCCGACTGCGACTGCTCGGCCTTCGCCTTCACCTGGTGCTCCCCGCGCACGCGGGGATGGTCCCCCTCTACCGGTCCGCGGGGGCCGCTTGTGGTGGTGCTCCCCGCGCACGCGGGGATGGTCCCATGGGGGGCCCTTCAGGCATGTCGGAGATGACGTGCTCCCCGCGCACGCGGGGATGGTCCCCGCAGGAACGGAGAAGCACACATGGACGTCCTGTGCTCCCCGCGCACGCGGGGATGGTCCCTCCTCGCCCCCGAAGTCGACATTTGCCCCGACGTGCTCCCCGCGCACGCGGGGATGGTCCCTCGTCCTCGATCTCCTGCTCGCTGGGGACGGAGTGCTCCCCGCGCACGCGGGGATGGTCCCCCGAGGGCCCTGGACTCTGGGGTGCGGAGGGTGTGCTCCCCGCGCACGCGGGGATGGTCCCCGGGCGTTCGGGGTTCGAATCCTCGGATCGGTGTGCTCCCCGCGCACGCGGGGATGGTCCCGGCACGATCAGCTCTGCTGTCATCCCGGTCTTGTGCTCCCCGCGCACGCGGGGATGGTCCCGCGCCATGGAATTGCAGCAGCATGCGAAAGTTGTGCTCCCCGCGCACGCGGGGATGGTCCCCTGACCAAGGAGCTCGACGCCTGGGACCGCAGGTGCTCCCCGCGCACGCGGGGATGGTCCCAGGTCTCGGCCGCCCGCCGCGCCGCAGAGGTGGTGCTCCCCGCGCACGCGGGGATGGTCCCGTCATGTTGAGAATCGAGGGATCGGTCTTACCGTGCTCCCCGCGCACGCGGGGATGGTCCCTGCCGCCGGTGTAGCCATGGGGTACGCGACCGGTGCTCCCCGCGCACGCGGGGATGGTCCCTGGCCGATCGCCCCACGGAGCGTGGTGATGTTGTGCTCCCCGCGCACGCGGGGATGGCCCCCTCGTGAACCAGCTCGGTGACGAGGCCCTGGTGTGCTCCCTGCGCACGCGGGGATGGTCCCCCGCCCCAACGCCGCGAACGGCAAAGATCCGGGTGCTCCCCGCGCATGCGGGGATGTCTCCTTGTTAGTGCATCAGTATCCACAGGTCAGCGGTGCTTCCCGCAGACGCGGGGATGGCCGTGGAGGGTGGGAGAAGCTCTTCAACAAGTGGCTTGGGCGCCGCTCTCACTGCTTGCCGAGCATGCGTCCGGGTTACGTGTAGCCATGCGTGCATGGCAGTTGGCATTGAGCAAGAGGCATGAACTAATGACTTCGGTTACGGTCCACGGCTGCGTTTTGGGACGACATTTCATATGGTGGGGGTGCAAGGTTTGGAGCCTGTAGATTGCTCAACGGTGAGGTGGACATGACTGACTACCTGCAGGTTGCTTCCACAACGAGCAGTCAGGAAGAGGCCGTACGGCTTGCTCGCGGTATCACGGAAGCTCGGCTTGCCGCCTGCGTGCAGATCGCGGGCCCTATCCGATCAATTTATTGGTGGGTCGGGAAGGTTCAAGACGCAGAGGAGTGGCACCTTGTAATAAAGACAACCTCTGATGCTCTGTCTGCGCTTGAATCATATATAAAGGCGAACCACAGCTATGAGGTTCCCGAGATCATCGCAACCCCCATCATCGGCGGGAGTGCCGAATACTTGGCGTGGGTGAGCGCCGAGACCACGCCAGACCGCTCTTAGCCTTGGCTAGGTCTTCCAGGAACACTCGGACTGCTTGTTGGTGCTGCCAGCGACGTAGCCCCTGCGCCAGCACGTCAAAGCGTGGCAGCCAAATGGCCGACTCGATGTCGCGCGATGCAGCCAGCCCTTCTCTCGCCAGCCTTGCCGCCTCGGTAACTGAGCCGCGTACGAGATGGGCTGACGCCAGATCTCCGAGAATGATGGCTGTGCGCTTCTTGTCCAGTTCGGGGAGTCGAGCGATCATCAGCCGCGCCGCCTCTTCGGCCTCCTCCAATTTTCCGATCTTGGAGTACGTGGAGATACGGAAGGAGTCCAGGCGGTTTTCGTCGAGGAACCGTGTCCAGACGCGATCGTCTGCGGTATCGGCGATATGGAAGGCGTCTTCGGCTTGGTGCCATGACCGGAGAGCTGTGGCTGTGTCTCCGAGCGCACCGCTCTCCTCGGCGTGCCGTGCGGCCAGCCACGCCACGGTGGCGGGTGAGATGGAGTCTGACACCAAATCTAGAGCGTTGCCCAGCAGCGCACGGGCGCGCCCGTGGTTGCCCTTCCCGCTGGGGATGTAGCTGCGGTACCCGTACGCACAGGCCACGATCGCAGGATCCCCGGCTTCCTTCGCTGCGCGTTCGGCGGTGTCGTAGAAGTTGCGGGCCGTGGCGGTGCTGCCCATGTCGCTGGCGATCCACCCTGCCAGCACGCAGCTTTCTCCGGCCGTAGTGATGAGCCGGTTGCGCAATCCCTTCTTGGAGTGCTCGGCTGAGCCGCGTAGGAGTGTGCTCACCTCTTTGATGTGAACGGAAAGCCCTCTGAAGATGACGTTTCCGGGAAGCATCTCTTCCAAGCGATGGAATCCCGCAGTGCGCGCTTCCATCTCGCGGACAGTGGCCTCGCTGAGCACCATGGACTCGCCGAGAGCATAATCCAGCTGCTCCCACACTTCGCTTTGTGCGGCCATCGCCGTGGCGCTGACTTTCGCGGCCATACCGAGCATTTCGCGGCGTTTCACGTCGTCGCCCCTCTTCCCAATTGCTTCCGCGAGCAATTGCAGGTCAAACGTGTCGGTCGGCAGCTGAAGGCCGTTGCCGGTCGTGTGATTGGCCGTGCCTTGCATGCCGCCTGGTGCGGTCAACCCCATGGCCTGACGCAACCGGGCGGGCATGGACAGGCCATCAGCAACCTTCTCAAAGGTAGCTAAATCCTCTGCCTGTCGCCTGCCGCGCTTGTACTCGCTCAGCCGGCCCTGCGCGATCCCCGTGAGTCCTGCGATCTGTCCCTGGGTGATGCCGTACTTGCTCAGAATGCGAACCATCATCCCGACGTCGCGCCGTTGACATGCCTCATACATGTCCTGACGTGCGAAGACGCCCTCTAGGGTTTCGCGAAGATCACGCTGGTCCAAGGCCATAGTGCGTGTTTTCCGTTTCGTCCAGCCCGCCCGGAGGGGGAATCTCGGCGTGCCTGTCAATCCCATCGTGATATATCACGCGCGCATTCTCCAAGGGTTCTGTCGGCCGGATTGTTGACTCTGCCACCGTGACGCAGTCACGAGCGGGGCTAGGGGAACGGCCGCGCGGCTCTTCATTTCGTCACGACCGAATTGGAGGCATGCGCATGCTGATCACGCCGAACCGCAAGCCAAGCACTCCCGCTGATGCTGCTGAGCGGCTGCGTCGCGAGCTAGAAGATTTCGATGTCGTTGCCGACGTACACGCTGACAGCAAGATCGCATTGGTGTCGGTCTGGGCGGATCTGGTCGTCTGGTGCGATACCACCTCCTACCGCTGGTGGTCGGGCCGGACATCGCCACGGGGGCGGGTCATGGCCTTCTGCCCGGCCGACGATCCGACCACCGCCGCGCGCCGCGTCGCCCGGCGGCTGATGGAGCTTCAGGACCGTCCTCCGATGACCAGCACCGACATGTCATAGGGAACTCACCATGGGGATTGCCGCCGACTATCTCGGCAGGTTTCACAGCATCCATCTACCGTCGCCGCAGCGCGGTGGTCAGCCGTGGAGGATCACGTGGAATGCTCCACTGCACGCTGACCGCGTCAGAGTGCGGGCATGGACCTGTGACTGCCGTGCCGTCTTCTACGAGCTGTGTCACGCCTCCGGTCAGGGGTTCATCCGCAAGACCGTGCAAGGCGAGCATGGCCAACGCATGGTGTCTGAGAGTGACCGGGTACGCGTCAAGGACGCCCAAGCGCTCTGGGAAGCGCTGATCTCTGGCCACGCTCGCTAGAGCCGATGCGGCGGCACGGGTGCGCACTCCGGAAATAGCCGGGTCTGCGCCATCCTGATCCGGCTGCCGTCGCGTCTCCAACACCCCCGGCAAGGTTCGGCAGCGTCTTTTCTGGCGCTCGTTCCCACGAACCTTGCCGGGGGCCTTTTGCGTGTTTCCCCAGGTAGAAGCCTGGACTATTACACGACGATATTTCACCTCAGGATGCGTTGATCACACCGCAATATCGCATCGCGAAATGGGTTGCTCTCTCGTCTGAATCTACCTTCACGGTGTCCGGAAAAGGTTCGCCACCGATCGAAGGGAGCGATGCGAAATGGCCCTCTCCTCACTCATCGCACTTGCGGGGCTGATAGCGGCGCAGATTCTCAACAGCGCCCGTCACCCCCACGTGCTCGTGAGCGTGCGTGCCCTCGCAGAGCTCTTGGACCTCGGGACCGAAGCATTGCCTGGCGTCGCAGCGATCTCGCTGCTGGTGCTCGGGCTCCACCTGCTGGCGGACCTCCTCGAAAGCGGCGCAGAACCTACCTCACTGCGCCAGACCACCGACACGGAAGGAAGGTGATCGCAGATGCGTATCCCGGTGTCCGACAGGTTCTCAGGTACATGCGTTTGTGGCGCGATGATCGAGCGGGGAAGCCGCTCGTGCCGCAAGTGTGTGGCACGAGTGCGGTGGAAGCGGCGCAGGGTTCTCTTCGCTCTGGAGGGGACTCGCTCATGTTCGTAGCTGTCGCCATCGCCGCCGCCACGCTCCTAGTGCTGACGGTCCTGACCATCCTCATCGCTTCCCTCGTGATGAAGCACGAGGACACCCGCCTCCAGTACGGCAAGCCGCCGACGACGCTTGCCCGGTTCACTCGCCGGCTCATGGGGCTGTACGTCAACACTCCGGGCCGTGGCCCAGGACGCACCCCTGCGCCGTCAGACCGTGGCTCCCGCACAACCCGCAGAAAGGAGGTGAGGCATCCGTGACCGTGACGATCCCCTTGGTGCTCCTCATAGGCACCACGTTGTTCATCGCTTGGCGCTACCTGGGGATGCGGGCATGGCACGCGGTGATCGCCGTGCTATTTGGCTTCCTGCTGGCCGCCACCACGTTCGCTCCCGAGATCTGGAGCGCGATCCGGTCCGCTCTGACCTGGATCACCGGCCACTGACCTTATCCGACGACCGAAGGAGGGATGCCTAGTGCCCTACCGCCACCCCTATCCACCATCCGATCTCCAGGAGGCTCACCACCGACACCGGACCGCTTCACACCTACTAGCGATCTTCGCCCGGACCACTCCAGGACTCGATGATCTTTGGTCGCTGCTGTCGGCGGCGCTCGCCGACATCCCCACCCTCGCTACCGAGATCACCGCCCTCCGCGCCGCACTCGCCGCCACACGCGCTCAGCGCGCGAACCTGGTCGCCGCCGCACGCGCCACACTGGCCGCGCACCATGAGGGCGAACACGACCCGCTGTACTACCTGCGTGATGAGCTGACCGCCCAGCTCGCCACCGACCAGCGAGCGGGTGAGCCGCAATGAGCCGTCACCGCGTTTCCCGCCATGAGATGCGCCGCAAGGCACGCCGCATGCGCCGCCTGGGCGTCCAGCCCATCGCCGACGTAACCGACGTCGAGTTCGCCGAACTCATCACAGCAGGCATCGCCCGCTTCCTGTGGCGCTACCGCTCCGAAGTCACACCGATCACGATCGCACTCCTGTCCCTCCTTGCGGGAACGGTCCTCCACCGCTGGTATCCCACCTGGTGGCCCACCGTGGCCCTCATGACCGCCACCACGGCGGGCACGCTGGCCACCGCAGGACGGTGGCTCAATCTGACACGCGCCATTGAACGCGGCTATGCCGCCATCGCCGCAACTCTCCTCGGTGGATGGCTAACCGCCGCCACCATCCTGGGGCCGCTCTCCAGCCCTCTGCCCGCCGTCCTGGCCCTGGGATGCCTGGTGCTGGCGATCCCCTGGTGGGCGCACCGTCGCCGGCGCGCTCGCGTCCGCGTCGAACGCACGCTCGCCGCCTGGCCGGAGATCTCCCAAGCCATCGGCCTGGCCGGATCCCGCGTCCAATCGGCGATCGTGGACCTGTGGGGCTATCGCACCCGCATCGCGCTCGCCCGAGGCCAGACGGTCGAAGACGCGATAGCCAGAATCTCAGGAATCGAATCCGCCCTGGGCACCCGCCGTGGTGCCGTCCGCATCCAACCCGTTCCAGAGAAGGCGAACCGCCTGGAACTACGGGTGATCGAAACGGATCCGCACGCCGACGCCATCTCATGGCCCGGACCGTCCGTCTCCACCATTCATGACCCGGTGGAGCTGGGCGTCTTCGAAGACGGAAGCCCCGTGCGGGTGTCCTTCAAACGCCGTCACGCCCTGGTAGGTGGGGTAGCGGGTGCCGGTAAGAGCGGGGCCGTCAACGTCCTCATGGGCAACCTGTCCGCCTGCCCTGACGTGATCGTCTGGGGCATCGACCTCAAACGCGGCATGGAACTGCTGCCCTGGGAATCCTGCCTCGATCGCGTCGCCGTCACGCCCAAGGAAGCAACCGCGCTGCTCAGGGACGCGGTAAGAGTGCTGGACGGGCGCGCCGAAATGCTCGCCATGCAGGGCCTACGCGTATGGGAACCCGCCCATGACGCACCCGCGCTGATCATCCTGATCGACGAATACGCCGAACTGGTCGACGACGCCCCCGACGCCATCCACTACGCCGACTCGATCGCCCGCCGTGGCCGCGCCGTGGCCGAGACCCTCATCGCCGCGACACAACGCCCGTCCCAGAAGGCAATGGGCAACAGCGCCGTTCGTTCCCAGATGGACATCCGCGTCAGCTTCCGGGTACGGGAACGCAGAGACGCCGACCTGATCCTCGGTGCGGGGATGCACAAGAGCGGATGGCACGCCGACAAGCTGGACGCACCCGGCAAGTTCCTGCTCAGCGCACCGGAGTTCGACATCCCCCGCCGTGCCCGCACATACCTCCTCACCGATGACACGGTCCAACGGACAGCGGTCCAGCACGCCGACCGCCGTCCTGCCCTGGATGCGATCTCACTCGCCGCCCTCCATGAGCCCCCGCACGAGCGCGAAGACGCCGTAGAGGGCTCACAACAATCCAGGGGCAGACATGCCCGCCAAGCCGCGTCACAGGCGACAGAGGACGCGTTGAGCGCAGCTCTCCGGAATGCGCCGCGCGAGGGAGCCAGCGTCGGCGATCTCATGGAGGCTGCCGACATGAGTCGTCCCACCCTGTACCGCCGGTTGGCTCTGCTCGAAGATCAAGGCATGGCCGTACAGGTCTCTCGTGGCCGCTGGAGAGCCACGGCTACCGACGCCGACAGTCCGGCGTTTGGTGACGAAGGGTAATCGTCTCAATGTCTCATTGTCTCGCTGTCTCACGCGCGCCTGCACATAGGCGTAAGACAAACCGATGAGACGAGACATTGAGATAACTACGGACTGTAGCGCCAGGGGATCCGCACGCCGATCGAAAGGCGGGCGGACACCCCCGACAGAAGGGAGCCGCATCGGCGCAATCGACAAGGGAGGAGGGATGCGCATGCAGGCATACACCGTCGAACAGGTAGCCGAGATGCTCAGCATCGGACGTGACAAGGTCTACTTCCTGCTCCGCACTGGACAGCTCAAGAGCATCAAGATCGGCAAGCTTCGCCGGATCACCGATCAGCACCTCGCCGACTTCGTCTCCTCGCTGGAACCCATCGACCAAGCGTAGAACAGCGTGCTACGTTGCTATACAGGTTCGGGTGTGCGGCGCTAGTCGTACACCCGGGCACGCGCCTCTTGATAACTCCAGACACAGAAAGGAAGCCGCCTATGTCGGGCGACCGTACAACGCTGCCACCCGTGCGGGTGGACGCGGAGCTGAAGGAGCGTCTCCGCAGGTACGCCGCCTCACAGGAGCGAGATGTGTCGTGGGTGATCAGGAAGGCGGTGGAGGAGTACCTGGACCGTCACGAGCAGGAGGAGTGATTCCTTGGCGAAGATCCTGATCGGCAAGTACGAAGCGACCATCTACCCCGAGGGAGACGGGTACACCGGTGCCATCTCTCTCGGCTTCGGTCCGGACGGCAAGCGCCAACGCGTCAAGCGCAAGGGCAAGACCAAGGCAGAGGTCAAAGCCAAGCTGATCAAGGTAGCCCAAGAGCTTGAAGCAGGCGTCAAGTCATCGGAGAACTACACGGTCCGCGAAGCCGTCGAAGACTGGCTTTCCAGGGGGCTTAAGGATCGTTCGGGAGGCACCGTGGCCAAGCTGCGGAGTCTCGCCGAAACGCACGTCATACCGGGATTGGGGAAGGAGAAGCTCCAACGCCTCCGTGCGGATCACGTGGAGGAGTGGCTGGACAAGCTCTCCCACGAGCTGGCCACCCGAAGCCTCGCGGAAGTCCACGCGGTTCTGAAACGAGCCATCCGCCACGCCCAAGCGCGTGATCTGGTTCTCAGGAACGTGGCTGAGCTGGTGGTCACGCCGAAGGGCAGACGCGGTCGGCCGAGTCGAGCGCTCGGCCAGCAACAAGCCGATGCGGTGCTCAAGGCTGCAGAGTCGTCAGACCTCCACGCGTACGTGGTGCTCAGTCTCACGACGGGCATCCGTACCGAGGAAGCCCGTGCGCTGCGTTGGGATCACGTGGTCGCCTGGGTGAAGTCTCGGAGATCCTGGCGTCCGGTAACGGAGGTGGGGTTCGCTCACGAGCGGTTCACCATCTACGTGTGGCGCGCTGATCGAGTAGGAGGCGACACCAAGACGCGCAAGTCTCGCCGGACCTTGGAGCTGCCCCAGCTCGCGGCCAATGCGCTCCGAGGGCATCACGCGAAGCAGGTCGCTCTCAGGAAGGAGGTCGGCGAAGTCTGGGAGGACTCCGGTTTGGTGTTCACCACCGATACCGGTGGCCCCTTGGACGCCGGAAGAGTCCGGCGATCCTTCAGGAAGATCACAGCCCAGGCGGGGGTCGGCAAGAACTGGACTCCCCGCGAACTCCGTCACTCGTTCGTTTCGATCATGAGTGACCATGGTGTGTCCATCGAGACCATCGCCGATCTCGTCGGGCACTCCGGCACCAGCGTCACAGAGGAGGTCTACCGGCATCAACTGAAGCCGGTGATCACCAAGGGTGCCGAGACCATGAACGCCATCTTCGGCGACAGCACGGAACAGTCCGACTGAGGTGGCTCCCCGTTTGGCTCCCCATCGACCTTCAGAGAACGAAAAAGAGGCCCCGGATCTCTCCGAAGCCCCTTCTCACCTGCAACTTCTGGGTCGGGGTGGCGGGATTTGAACCCACGGCCTCTTCGTCCCGGACGAAAAGAAACGAGCTGCAGCAAGATATGCGTACAGGGCCCCTGATCGCGGTCACTCGTCTCCCGCATGGCGGGCGGCTGGGCCCACCTGCGGTGGGTGTCCCCTTCGGGGTCGCTCCGCTGAGGAGACCATGCGAGGCCGCGGCGAGAGCAGCCGCCGAACCCGAGGCGAACAGCCGAGACCCACAACGGACAGCACGTCGATCAGAACCGACAGCACATCGAATGATCTTGAAGGACGAGGAAGATCACGAAGGTAGATCGGCGACGGCGTCTTCGCCCAGCTCAGCGGCCTGCTACGCCGCTTAGTGCGAGCCGCTGAGGGCCGCGCCCCCGACCCGACTGCCTCCGTGATCGACGCCCAGAGCGTCAAGACGTCGCCAACGCGCCCACCGCCACCCAGGGCTTCGATGCGGGCAAGAAGATCACGGGCCGCAAACGCAGCATCGTCACCGACACTCTCGGCCTGCTGCTCGCGGTGCTGGTCACCGCCGCCGGCGTCTCGGACGGCGCTGCCGGCGTGCAGTTGTTAACCGAGGTCGCCGCAGACCATCCCACCATCACCAAGGCCTGGGCCGACAGCGCCTACCGCACCGTCATCGAACACGCCGCCGCCCTGGGCATCGACGTCGAGGTCGTCCTCCGCAACCCCGCCACCAAGGGATTCGCGACCCTTCCCAGGCGCTGGGTCGTGGAAAGGACACTCGGCTGGCTGATGCTCCACCGTCGCCTGGCCCGCGACTACGAGGCCCTGCCCGCCCGCTCCGAAGCCATGATCCACATCGCCATGATCGACCTCATGGCCCGCCGCCTCACCGGCGAATCCACTCCAACCTGGCGAGGCACCTGAAACACCGATCAGACGGAACTCGCAGGATCAACGCCCACTAAATACATAATCCCGGCCGAAGAGGCTGGGCCCGTTCCGGGCGGTGCGCATGGTTCGGGCTTCTTTGAAGGGTGATGTTTCGGGCGAATGTGGTGACGTAGCCTGCGGGCCGAGACACAAGGACCGTGAGACGTAGACGGGCTGGACTCGTTGGTCGAGACCAGCCAGAGGCGAAAGCCGGGCCGGTCATATCAGGGTGCGGGCGCTGGATGGATGGGTGTTGTTATGCGGGTGGATGTGGCCGGGGCTGAGTCGGCGGGCAGGCATATGGCCGGGGGTGCGGAAGCCTATGGCGCGGATGTGGAGCGGCTGTCTCAGGGTTTGGCCGGTGTCGGGCCGGTGGGGCCGGAAGGAGAGCTGGTGTCGGCGTTGAATGAGTTCACCGGCGCGCTGGTGGAGGCGGCCGGTCGGATGACGCTGGCCTACAGCTCCACCGCCGCTGGCATGTCCGCCTCGGTGGACAGCGTGCGGGAGGCCGAAACGGCCGCCGTCGCGGTGGCGGGCACCACCATGACAGACAACACCCTGCAGGGAAACACTGCGATGGGTGATGCCTGATGGCGGTGACGCTCCACCAGGAGGTCGCGTGGCTCGCCTCGGTGACCGGTGCCGCCGCGGTATTCCTGTGGAATGAGGACGCGCTGGCCGGCCCGAACGGGGTGGCCACCCACCTGCACACCTTCCTGAACCAGGCGGCACCCGGCGCCCACGAGACCAACGCCGCCGCGGCACGCTATGCCACCGCCACCAGCGGAGCGGAATCCAAAGCCTTCGCCCAGCACTTGAACACCCTCACCACCAATACCGCCGCCAGCCCCGCCGCCAGCCCTGCCACCAGCCCAGAAACCAGCACCGGCTCAGAACCCGGCACCGGCACAGGCTCTGGTGACACCGGTGGCTCCGCCGACCCCCTCCAGATCGCCGCCGGTGTGACGGTCCTACTCGGCCTGGCCAGCGGGGGCATCGTCTTGTACAAGACCGGCGTCCTAGCCCGGCTGGCCTGGTGCGCCCAGCAGATGGCCGCCAGCGCCGCAGCCGGACCCGCAGGCGCCCTCACCGCCGCCCAAGCCATCGCCACCACCCGTGTAGCCAACACCACCACCAGCCAACTCCTCCAACACCTCACTAAGACCGTGACTCATTTGGAGATTGATCGTTAGACCGTTCGTGGATGCGTTCCTTCGACGGCTGGTGCCTGATGAGTTGTGGGAGTTGTTCCTGC
>NZ_BAAATE010000055.1:0-38583 GCF_039533245.1 Nonomuraea recticatena
CCTCGACTGACAGCGCCCGCATCGCCGGGATTCGTCGTCCGTCGGCGCCCACCGCAGCGAGTGACGAAAGCCCCATGCATCTATCGCACGGTGAGATTTCACCGTGCGTTTCTGGACTTTCGTGACACCCCTACGCGCGTGCGCGCGATCTGCCGCCCGGCCCGCACCGCCTGTCGCACCCTGGCGTCATGACCGCTGAGCCCCTCGCGCCGATCCGCTCGCCGCGTTGCTGATCGCCTGCGACCGCTTCCACACCCACGTCGCCCTACTGGCCGAGCGACTGCACGAGGTCGAGCTGACCGACGAAGACGCCGGCCGCATCGAGGAGGCGATTGGTCGTGTCTTCACCACGGTGGCGTTGGCAGGCTCGCTGACCATCGGCCTGCAGCGCGAGGCCAGCGACGCCGCATGCCCGCACTACAACGTGCTCACCGACGCCGAAACGAACATGATCGGCTCGCGGCCGTATCTCGGCCGGACCCGCTTAACGGCAGGCCGGGTCCTGGCAGCCGTCGACGGTGCCGGGCCGACGGAGGGGAAGGCCTCAAGCCCCACTGGAGCCCGGGCTCGTCCACCGCGAGCGCCGCGGCCTACTGGCCGGCGCAGAGGGCCCGGTCGATCAGGGTGGCCGAGGCCTTGATCTGCTGGACGGGGGACTGGCCGGGGCCGACCGTGGTGGCATAGAAGACCGTCGCGGCCGTGCGGCCGTCGGAGGTGACGCCGTTGTCGGAGATGGCGTTCCAGTTGCCTCCGCCGTGGAACCAGGCCCAGCCACCGCAGGGCAGCCGGCGCTTCATCAGCCCGAGCCCGTAGCCGGCGTCGCGCCAGAAGGCGCGGTACGGCGTGGCGGGGACGGTCTTCTTCATCTCCGCCAGCTGTGCCGGGCGCAGCAGGCGTCCGCCGAGCAGGGCACGGTAGAAGCGGTTGACGTCCTTCGTGGTGCTGATCATGGAGTGGTCGGCGTGACCGGCGACGTACGTCGTCACGTCCACCAGCGGGCCGCCAGGGACGAACCGCTTGTACGCCGAGAGGCGTGGCCCGGGCAGGAAGGACGAGGTGCCCGGGGCGAAGGTGTTCCTCAGGCCGAGCGGCTCTGTGATGCGCTCGAACACCTGCTGCTCCCAGGAGGTGCCGGTGACCTTTTCGATGAGCATCCCGGCCAGGACGTAGTTGGTGTTGGAGTAGGCCCATCCGGCGCCGGGCGCGAACGCCGGGCGATGCCGCATCGCCATCGCGACCAGTTGCTCGGGCCGGTAGGCCCGGAAGCGCTCCCGCCGGAAGCCCTCCTCGCTCGTCACCGTCTCCAGGGGCACGCCGGCATACTCGGGGACGCCGCTGGTCTGCCCGAGCACCTGCCGCACCGTGACCTTCGCGCCGTCGTTGCCGTTGCCCTTCACCAACCCCGGCAGCCACCGCTCCACCGTGTCGTCCAGGGCGAGTCTGCCCTCGCCCACCAACTGCAGCACGACGGTCGCCACGAAGGTCTTCGTGGTGCTGGCGACCCGGTGATAAGCGTTCCAGGCCACCGCGTCGCCGCTCCTCAGGTCGGCGACCCCGCCGCGCGCCGCGAACGTGTTCCCGGCCGTGCGCACCTCGGCGAGAACCCCGCTGATCCCGGTGGCCTTGAGAGCGTCCACGTCTTCCTGTAGCCGCTCCTTCCCGTACGCCGTCGCGCCGGCCGCCCCGGCCGAAGGCAGCACCACCACCCCGACGAGCCCGGCGGCGCCGGTCGCAGCCGCGGCGACGCACGCGCGCCGGAACCAACGGGGACGCCTCGTGTTCGAATCCTCAAATTTCATGATCTAGAGCCTCTCAGCGGCTCTCACCCGCGGCCATGAGGGATCCCCCTGCCCCGACCCCGGCTTCCCCCCGGCACCACCCTCAAGGAGGTCTCAGTAGTAACCACGGAAAATCCAACGGATATGCGGGTCCGGCCGAGATACGGCCAGAACCGGCCGCGGGCCGATCGTGTTCGTAATCTCGGACGGGGACTGGAGCCTCTCCGAGGCCCTGGGATGCGGAATCTCGGAAGTCCAGCCTGGAGATGACTTCCGAGATCGGCTGATCTCGGAAGTGAAGGCCAGCCTCAGCCGTACCGACGACTCGCCATCCACCCAGGTCGGCGGCTTCAAGATCGTCACCGCCCTGCTCGGCCGAGACCGTCCGCTCGCCGAGGTGGCCGACACCGAGATCGGCGCCGCGCTCACCGAGCTGTGGGGCCGATGCGCGCCGGCGACCTGGAACCGCAACCGCGCCGCCATCAGTTCCTGGCTCGCCTGGTGCCAGGCCAAGAAGCACTGGGCCGCCCCCTCGGTGCCAGCCGACGCCGAACGCCGCAAGGAAAGCGCCGATGAGACCCGCGCGGTCGCCAAGACCACCATCCACCGGCTGCTGTCGCGCCGCGACATTCCGCTGCGCGAGAAGACCCTGGGGCGGATGCTCTACGAAACGGCGGCCAGAGCCGCGGAGATTCTGGCGCTGAACGTCGAAGACCTCGATCTGGAGCACCGCCGCGCCCCCGTCCGCTCCAAGGGCGGGGCCGTCGAGTGGGTGTACTGGCACAGCGGCACCGCCCCATCTGCTGCCCCGGCTACTCCGGCTCCCGGACGGCAGCACACGCACCCACGGTCCGCTGTTCCTGGCCGAGCGGCGCCCGGTCCCCGCCCGCCGTCCGGCGGCCGCCGACATCTGCCCGCACACCGGCCGCGCGTGGGCGGGGCGATCGCAACCGGCCTGCCGGTTCGCGGCTTGCTCGCAGTGTCCACGTGTCGGCGCGTGCTGGCCTTCCCGTTGTGTGGCTTCCGGGCTGGCTGCTTGAAGCGGGTAGGGGACGGCGAGGGAGGGAGAAGCCGAGTCACAGTCACGGTCGGGTGTGGCGAGGGACTCATGAACCAAGGCCGCGAAGTTAAGATCTTCGGTGAGTGTCAAGTCCGGGTGCTCGACTGTGTGTGGTGGCCTCTGCCTGGGAATATGGATGTCCGCCGGGACCGGGCTGAGAGCGTAACCGCTTTTGTGATCTTGTATATTCGGCCCTGCCTGGCCATCGTCGACACTGGGGGGAGAAGCTGTTGAGGCCGGGTGCGCCCAGGTGGGCGGCCAGATCCCGGGCATGCCAGAGGCGAGTGGGCTGGGCGGCGAGCAGGTCCAGGACTTGCTGGGCGCGGGTGGGTCTGGGTGAGCCCGGCTGTGGGGTGGTGATGACGCCCTGTGAAATTTCGCAAGCGCCAACAAACCCCTAGGGTAGATCAGATGCCCCCCGCCTTCCGTCGTTACGTCACCGCCGACGGCTTCAGCCAGTTCGGCACCCAGGTCACGCGCGTGGCCCTCCCGTTGGTCGCGCTGCTGGTGCTGGACGCGGGCCCGTTAGAGCTGGGCCTGCTCAGCGCGGCCGAGATGATCGGCTTCCTCCTCTTCGGGCTGCCCGCCGGCGTGTGGGTCGACCGGTTGCGCAGGAAGCCCATCCTGGTGACCGCCGACGTGCTGCGCGCGGTGTCCCTGGTCTCCATCCCGATCGCGGCGCTGTTCGACGCGCTCACGCTGGCGCAGCTCTACGCGGTCGCAGTGATCGTCAGCATCGGCACGGCCTTCTTCGATGTCGCCCACATGAGCTTCCTGCCCTCCATCGTGACCAAGGAGCAGCTGCCCAAGTCCATGGGGACCCTGGAGTCCGTGCGCAGCCTCGCCGTGCTCTTCGGCCCGGGGCTCGGCGGCTGGCTCGTGCAGGTGCTCACGGCGCCCATCGCCATCGTGGTCGACGCGGTCAGCTACATGATCTCCGCCACCCTGCTGGCGACCGTCAAGGCCAAGGAGACGCCCTCCGGGGGGCGCGTGAGCCTGATGGAGGGCCTGCGCTACGTCCTCGGCCACCGCATCCTGCGCCTGATCGGCCTCGTCGGCGCCATGAACATGTTCATCAGCGGCATCTGGGCCATCGTCCAGCCGTTGTACCTGGTCAAGGAGCTGGGCGTGAGCGCGACGGCCTACGGCCTGATGATCTCGGGCGCGGGGGCGGGCGGCCTGCTCGGCGCGCTCCTCGCGCCACGCGTGATCGCCCGCTTCGGTCACGGCCCCACGATGTACGGCGCAGCCGTCCTCATGCTGCCGCTCTTCGTGCTCGTCGCCTTCACGGGACCAGGCTGGCGGCTCGCCCTGTACCCGATCGGCATGGCGCTCATCTCCCTGGTCGGGGTCATGCTCAACGTCGCCCAGGGCAGCTACCGCCAGGCGATCTGTCCCGAGGCCCTGCGCGGCAGGATGAACGCCAGCCTCCGCTTCCTCATGTGGGGTTCGCTGCCGCTCGGCGGTGTCGTCGGCGGGCTGCTGGGCGAGGCCCTCACCGTTCACCAGCTCCTGTGGATCGCCTGCCTCGGCTACGCGGCGGGCTTCCTACCCTACGTGCTGGTTCCCGCCGTACGAAAGCTCAAGATCACGGACGACGGCGGCCGTGTGGACGCCGACGCCAAGCAGGACAGCCGCGCGTAGGTCGTCGGGGTGTCGACGTCGCGCCTGCCCGAGTCGATGATCACCTGCTCTGCGTCAGGGTTGGACAGGAGGAACCCGCCGACTATGAGCAGGGTGGCTATGGCTGGGGGCATCTGACCTGCCCCAACGTTCACGCGAACCAAGTGCCCCGCTACATCGTCAACCCTCATAGCGATACGTAAGCGCGGCATCGCCGTGCCCGCCATCGAACGTTCGGAACAACCTGACGACTTACAGGTCAACTGTCAGCTAAGGAGACTAAATAGGCCTGAACCGGACACTCACTGTCCGGTTCGCGCGAACCTTGCCATGTCCAGACTTACCTTGCCACCGGCCGCGTGACGTCCGTAGTAACCCTGCATCTGGAGGTGTCCCATTGCAGTCGAAGGTGTCGCTGTTCGCGTGCCGGTCGGGATGGGTGCGGCACCCTCGAAAACGAGGTGCGCGGTTACAGAACCCGGTGACATGCTCCCCGCGTGTTTTCACATATCCCAGGTGGCAGGCTCGGTCGAGTTGGCGGACATCACTGCGCGACTACTTGGCCAGTTGCCGTCATGGTTCGGCATCCCAGAGTCCAACGCGGAGTACGTAGAGTCGGCGACCCGCCTCCCCGGCCTCGTCGCCCGCCCCGATACAGCCGATACAGAGGCCATTGGTGTCTTGCTGCATCGGCGACACTTCGTCGAGGCCGCCGAGATCCACTTGATGGCGGTTGCCCCCTCCTGGCACCGGCGAGGGGTTGGCAGAGCGCTCGTCAACGTGCTTGCCTCGAACGTCAGCACAGACGGCTGCCAGATGCTTCAGGTGAAGACGCTGGGAGCTGCACACCCGGATGTTGGCTACGCCCAAACCAGGGCGTTCTACCGGTCTGTTGGCTTTCTCCCCCTGGAGGAGACCGCAGATCTCTGGCCAGGCAACCCCTGCCTGATCATGGTGAAATGGCTATCGCTCTCTCGCTGAGGCAGCAGAGTCTCAGAAGGGAAGAACTCCGAAAATGCAGAGTTGCTGGAAGAGTGCGGCGAGGTGGAAGCCACCATCCGCGCCTACCAGCGGGCATGAACGTTGGCGATCTGAGCAGTTACCGACCGCATGCTGAATGCCTGTCGAATCGTCCTCGACGCGCGACGGCGCCGCCCAAATCGAGGCCCGTCTGCCGGGGCAGGCGGGCCGTTCGAGCGGCGCGTCACCGCCATCCCGTGACTCCTGCCTAGGAGCAGACGCCCGGCAGGCTGCACAGCTTGCCGGTCATCGTGCGGGCGTCCATAAGCACCGAGCTGAAGTGGGAGGGTTTCAGGCTCTTGGTCACATTGCCGTCTTTGACGTAGATGGCGAGAGCCTTGCCCTTCCGTACGATGACGTAGCGAAACCTGCCCTCGAAGCCGAAGCCGCCGATGCGCAGCGCCTCGTCGCCAATTTCGGTCTTCTTCCATCGGTACGCGAAGGTGTAGGGCTTGGTGCCGCCCGTGGCGCATCGCTTGAGGTCGGCGCGTACGTCGTTGAACGCCCGGCGGGCGGCGGTCTTGCTGCGGTAGATCACGACCTGTTCGCTCAGATGATCGACATCGGCCAAGTACGTGATGGTGCGCGCCGCCACCCGGTTCTTCGCGCCGGGATTGCGCTGGCACGGGTTGATCTCCAGGCGCCTGCTCAGTTGGTTGCCCACCTTCCACTCCTCCCATGACTTCGCGGGTGCCGCGGCTTGGGCCTCGTACAGCAGGAATCCCTTAGGCAGGGAGGCGGACGACGATGCCACAGCCTCGCCCGCGCCGGTCACCAGCACCATGGCGGCAATTCCCAGCCCAATCAGCTTCTTGAGCAACGCCGGCTCCTCTGTTCGATTCTGAATGGAGTGCGCTGTGAGGTTAGACACCACTCTGGCTGATTTGTTCGCCAAGGCCCACGCTCACCCTGGTGCTTGATCGCGTACGGTCACCGCCGGTGAGTCGGTTGGAGGCGCATGGGAAGCTGTTGCGCTTTGCGCAGGGTTGGCGAGTAGCGTCCTGGCCATCTGCGCCGGGGTGGTGTCGTAGTCCAGAGCGAGTTCGCCGGCCGAGGTGACGATGACCGCATCGTGGTCCCGCAAGGGAATGGCTCCGCTCGCGCGCTCGCGAACGAGGACTGCCAGTGCGGTCAGCAACGGGATCGCGCGGATCGTGCGTTCCTGTGCGGGCGTGGTCATCGTCACCTCGGCCCTCTTGGGTGTCAGATCGCCGGTGTTGGGGTCCGCAGGTTAACCGCGGATGGCGTAGTCCGGGCATTTGCCCTGGTAGCCCCATAGGCGGTGATGACGCCCTGGGGGTGGGGGCGCCGCAGGGGGCCATCAGGCCGAACTCCACCACCATCTTGACCTGAGTGAGGGCCTTCGGAATGCGGCCATGCGACGTAGGGGGTGTTGTCCACGACCGCTGACAACCCAGCCAAGGCCCACAGCAACACCATCGTGGCTAGCTTCCGAGAGGCGGGCTATGTGGGCTCGGGAGTGGGTGGGCCAGCGCAATCGCTGTGGTCAACCTGGAGCGGAGCTTCCTCTATGTAACCGAGGCCCATCCACCCGTGCGCGCGCTGGTTGAGTTGTTCGCCGCCTACGACGCGCCGTGCAACGGTGACCGACCACGTCCGGACGAGCCATCAGGTGAGTTCGGGCACCTAATCGCATCACCACTCCGTCAGGTGACGCGGATGGCCGACGGGGTGGTGGTGTTGGATCCAGAGGCTGAGGATCGAGCTCGCCCTCTGGATGTCACAGGCCAGTCGGCGACCGCGGAGGATATGCGGCCTCCCAAACCCAGGTCGCATAGTGGTACGCGCGCTCTTCAACTGGAGACCGCCCTCGTGCCAGCGCAGCACGTAACGCGGCGGTGCCACTCGCAGGGATGGGTGAGACATGAAGGCGACACAGCAGCACAACCGGGACGTGTGTCCATGGCGCCCTTCTTCCCCGGCGACAAGGATGCGGCCCCGGAGGTGCATCGACACGCCGCCGAAGGGCGTGCGCGGCTGCGCGTGGTCGGCCACACTGGCCGGGGCGGTAGCCGCACAGCCTATCCATCGGGGACGGCTGGTCATGCGTGAACGTTGCGAGCCAGGGACAGTGATGAGGCCGGTAGCCGGAATGGATGCCGCCCGGGCGAAGAACCGGGGGCCGTGCGGTGTCGTGGTGGTCGTGGGCGCCGGGCCGTACGGCCTGTCAGTGGCGGCGCACCTGCGCGCGGCAGGGGTCGCCGTGCGGGTGTTCGGCGAGGTCATGGCCAGCTGGCGGCATCCGGCCGCGACGGGCATGTTCCTGAAGTCGACGCCCAGGGCCACCGACCTGTCCACCCCGAAGCCAGGGGGGAAGCTGGCCGACTACCGCCGGGAGGTGGGGCAGCCGGAGTTGACGGAGTTCACCCCGATCTCGTGCGAGGTTTTCGCCCGGTATGGGAAATGGTTCGCAGACCACTTCGCCGGCGAGATCGAGCCAAACCACGTCGCGCGTGTGGCACGCGGGCGCCACGGTTTCCAGGTCATGCTTCGGGGCGGCGAACGGGTCGAGGCGGCGGCGGTGGTGCTCGCCGCAGGCCTGGCCCCCTTGGCGTACGTGCCCGATGAGCTCGTGCCGCTCGCGCCGCAGGGACGGATGGGGCCCGAGGCCGTGCTGTCGCACACCAGCCAGCAGACAGATCTGTCCAGGTACGGCGGGCGACGCGTGGTGGTAGTCGGCGGCGGTCAGTCCGCGCTGGAGAGCGCCGCGCTGCTGTACGAGCTGGGCGCCGAGGTGGACGTCCTGGTGCGCAGCGATCGAGTGCGATGGGGAACGCCGCCGTCGGCAAGGCGGCCATGGTGGCAGCGGATCGCCCATCCCTCCTCGCCTCTGGGTCCGGGGTGGGCGCTGAGAGGGCTGTGCTGGGCGCCGGGCCTGGTGCGCCTTCTTCCCGCCTCTCAGCGTCTGTGGCTTCACCGGCGCGCGCTGGGACCCTCGGGAAGCTGGTGGCTACGGGACCGCGTGGAGAACGTCGTGCCGGTGCATCTCCAACGCCGTATCACCCGTGCCCGGCTCGACGGCTCCACTGCCCGCCTGACGCTGGCAGGTGACGCCGGCGAGCTGAGGACCGACCACGTGCTGGCGGCCACCGGCTACCGCATCGACGTGGATGCGCTGTCCCTGCTGGCACCGGAGCTGCGCAGGGCGATCGCCCGGGTTCCCGGCTCCGGAGCTCCGCGGCTGTCGCCCGGCCTGGAATCGTCGGTGTCGGGCCTGTATTTCGCCGGATCGATGGCGGCGCCCACGTTCGGGCCGATGCTGCGTTTCGTCGCCGGAACCGGCTTTGCCGCCCGGCGGATCACCGCCAGCCTCTGTTCTCGCGTCGGGCTTATGGTGTGACCTGCGACTCAGCCGGTCGGGTAGTCCTGGTTCAGGTTGTGCGCATTGTTGACATTCACCTCGACGCTCCGGCTAGCTTGGGGAAGCGATTTATGCGTGATGACGGGAACGCCCCCTGAGGACCTAAGGCCTCGAAGGTTGCTCGAGTCCTCAGGGAGCGAGGTTGTTCCTTCTAAACGGCGCGTTGGACGCGGTGGCGGGTGAGTTGGAGCTGGACTGCCGTCGTCTGGCGCTGGCCACCGGGATGAGCAAGAGCACCGCCGATCGGGCGTTGAAGCGGTTGTGCTGGGACGGCTGGCTGGAGGATGCGGGCCGGGCCGAGCTTGCGCACGGTGCGTAGCCGGCACGCCTCGGCTTCGATGTGGGCGGGGGTACGGTGCGGGGTGGTGTGTGGCCGGCTGGGCCGATCGTGCAGTCCCGCCTCGCCGTGCTGGCGCCATCGCCGTAGCCACTTGTGCGCTGTGGAGCGTGAGATGCCCATCTCGGCGGCCACATGGGCGACCGGCCGGCCGGACAGGATGCGATCAACGAGCAGACGACGACCATGAACGGTCAGCCGGGCGTTACGGTGGGACACGAGGCCTCCGTGTGTGCTGCAGATTCGACACCTACACCACACCGGAGGTCTCTTTGTTGATCAAGTACCACTGTTAACAACGCTCGTGGTCATTACAGCTAGCGGGTCTCCTCGAGGGCAGAGCCCTTCTTCCACTCCTTGAACGACAGCTGCCAGAAGCCCCAGCCGTTGTTCCACTCCAGCTCGCGGTTGGTGCCGGTGATGTCGACCACGTCGCCGCGCTGCATGGTGTCGTGGAACCACTTGGCCTGGTCGGGGCGGGAGTTGATGCAGCCGTGGCTGACGTTCTGCCTGCCCTGCGCCCAGACGTTGTTCTTGGCGTGGACGTACTCACCGGAGTTGGAGATGCGCACGGCGTGGTTGATCATCACGTCGTAGTAGCCGGGGTCGCCCTTCTTGCGGCCGGGCGAGATCATCCGGACCGGGTTGGCGCGCTCCATGGTCAGGTGGACGCCCGAGGTGGTGGTGTACTCCCGCGTGGTGGCCATGCCCGCGCTGATGCGCATGGTCTTGACCTTCTTGCCGTCGCGGTAGACGTACATCATGTGCGTCTTGGTGTTGACCTTGCTGATCTGCTTGGCGCCGATCTTGATGGTCGTGGTGTAGTCCTTCACCCCGTACATGTCCTTGCCGCCCTGCACGCCGTTGAGGCGCGCGGTCAGCTTGACATCCTGGTGGGCGGGCCAGTACTTGGCGGTGCGGTAGATGACGGTCTTGTCGTTGATCCACCGCCAGGCGCCCTCGACGGGCTTTTCCGCCTCGACCTCCAACGCCCCCTCCACGGCCGCCTTGTCGGAGACCGGGTTGTTGAAGGTGAGGATGATCGGCGCCCCCACGCCGACCTTCTCGCCCTTCTGGTTCGGGGTGACGTCGGCGACCTCGAGCTCGACCTCGGGCTTGAGGGTCTTGAAGCTGGCCGCCGCCGTCGTCGCCCCGGCCTTGGCCGAGACGCTGTAGCTGCTGGTCGGCCTCAGCGGTTCCTTGGAGACCCACTTGGTCTTGTCAGCGTTGAAGGAGCCTTCGAGCTGCTTGCCGCCGCCCTGGACGACCACCTCGTCCAGCGCGCCGCCCGAGGCGGTGACGACCACCTTCTTGTTCGGCTTCACCTTGGAGCTGCCCTGCGCTGGGCTGATCTTGATGGCGGGAGCGGGCGAGGGCGAGGCCGTCGCCGACTTCCCAGCCGCGGCGGGCCCGCCCGGGGCGGCTGGGCCGCCCGAGCAGGACGCCGTCAAAGCGGCGGCCACGAGGACCGCGACTCCCGCGACGGGCCTCCTCCAAGCTGGCGCAACACTCAACACAGATCTCTCCCCCAGAACAGCAAAGCGCACCACAAGACTTTATTGGTCATACCTGTTAGATGCCGAATCATATGGGAGAGTTCGGTAACAATTAGGACACCTAAGAGCGTCAACCAGTTGACAGGCGGTGAGTCAGACCCGTGTGTCGGCGTCCCGCGCCCTTGGTGCGGATGGCCTGGGCCAGCGCCCGGCGCGATCCGACGATCACCACCAGGCGTTTCGCCCTGGTGATCGCGGTGTAGAGCAGGTTGCGCTGCAGCATCATCCACGCGCTGGTGGCCAGCGGGATGACCACCGCCGGGTACTCGCTGCCCTGGGAGCGGTGGATGGAGACGGCATAGGCGTGGGCCAGCTCGTCCAGCTCGTCGAAGGAGTAGTCGACGCTCTCCTCCTCGTCGGTCAGGACGGTGAGCTTGTGGTCGTCGGGGCGGATGTCGGTGACCACGCCGACGGTGCCGTTGAAGACGCCCGCCGCGCCCTTGTCGTAGTTGTTGCGCAGCTGGGTGACCTTGTCGCCGATCCTGAAGACGCGCCCGCCGTAGCGCCGCTCGGGCATCCCCTCACGCGCGGGGGTCAGCGCCTCCTGCAGGGCGAGGTTGAGCGCGCCCGCGCCGGCCGCGCCCCTGTGCATGGGCGCCAGCACCTGCACGTCGCGGCGGGGATTGAGGCCGAACTTGCGGGCGATGCGGCGCGCGACCACGTCCACCGTGAGCGTGGCGATCTCCTCGGGCTCCTCGCAGGGGAACAGGAAGAAGTCCTTCATGCCCTCCAGCACCGGGTGGCGGCCGGTGTTGACCCGGTGGGCGTTGACCACCACGCCCGACTCCTGCGCCTGGCGGAAGATCTGCGTCAGCCGTACGCGGGGGATGTCGTCGGCGGCCAGCAGGTCCTTGAGCACCTCGCCCGCGCCGACCGAGGGCAGCTGGTCGACGTCGCCGACCAGCAGCAGGTGGGCTCCTGGGGCGATGGCCTTGACCAGCTTGTTGGCCAGCAGCAGGTCGAGCATGGAGGCCTCGTCGACCACGACCAGGTCGGCCTCCAGCGGGTTGTCGCGGTCGAAGGTGGCCTCACCGCCAGGACGCAGTTGCAGCAGGCGGTGCACGGTGGTGGCCTCGTGTCCGGTCAGCTCCGACAGGCGCTTGGCCGCCCGTCCTGTCGGGGCGGCCAGGATGACCTTCGCCTTCCTCGCGCGGGCCAGCAGCACGATGGAGCGCACGGTGAAGGACTTGCCGCAGCCGGGGCCGCCGGTCAGCACCGCGACCTTCTCGGTCAGGGCCAGGCGCACCGCCTGACGCTGCTCGGTGGCCAGCTCCGCGCCCGTCTGGCCGTGCAGCCACTGCTCGGCCCTGACCCAGTCGACGTCGGCGAAGCTTTTCAGCCGGTCGCGGCCGGTGCGCAGCAGGGTGAGCAGGCTGCCGGCCAGCGACAGCTCCGCGCGGTGGAAGGGCAGCAGGTAGACCGCGGGCACCACGTTGTCGCCCGCGGGGATGTCCTCGCGGACCACGCCCTCCTCGGCGACCAGCTCCTCCAGGCAGCTCTTGACCAGCTCGGGCGTCACCTCGAGGATCTTGACGGCATCGCCGACGAGGTTGGGGGCGGGCAGGTAGCAGTGGCCGTCGTCGGCGGCCTGCGACAGGGTGTAGCGCAGGCCCGCCTTGACCCGCTCGGGGCTGTCGTGCGGGATGCCGACCGCCTGGGCGATGGTGTCGGCGGTCTTGAAGCCGATGCCCCACACCTCGTCGGCCAGCTTGTACGGCTGGCCGCGCACGACCGAGATCGACGCCTCGCCGTACTGCTTGAAGATGCGCACCGCGATCGAGGTGGACACGCCCACGCCCTGCAGGAAGATCATGACCTCCTTGATGATCTTCTGCTCCTCCCAGGCGACGGCGATCAGCTTGGTGCGCTTGGGGCCCAGGCCCGGCACCTCGACCAGGCGCTCGGGGCTGGTCTCGATGACGTCGAGCGTGTCGGTGCCGAAGTGGTCGACGATGCGCTCGGCCATCTTCGGGCCGATGCCCTTGATCAGTCCCGAGCCCAGGTAGCGGCGGATGCCCTGCACCGTGGCCGGCAGCACGGTGGCATACGACCACACCTCGAACTGCCTGCCGTAACGGGGGTGGGAGGTCCAGCGGCCGGTCAGCCGCAGCGACTCGCCGACCTGCGCGCCCAGCAGCGGCCCCACCACGGTGAGCAGTTCCGCGCCCGAACGCTCGGTGGCCACGCGCGCGATAGTGTAGCCGCTCTCCTCGTTGGCGTAGGTGATCCGCTCGAGCACCGCCTCCAGCACGCTGCCGTTCTCCACGCCGACCATCCTAAAGGCGATCTTTTCAGCGTCTCCCTGCTCGCTCGGTACTCTTCGGCGTTATGAGCCAAGTGGGTGAGTCCACCGCCAGGGCGCTGCTGCGCAGGCTGGCCGTGGAGCAGAGTGAGTCCAGGGTGCCGTCGCTGACGGCCGCCGTCGTGCGCGACGGCGAGGTGGCGTGGTTCGGCGGCAGGGGAAGGGTCGGCGAGGGCGAGCCCACCCTCGACACCCAGTACCGCCTCGGCTCGATCACCAAGAGCATGGTCGCCACCGTCGTCATGCGGCTGCGTGACGAGGGCCTGGTCGACCTGCTCGACCCGATCGGCAAGCACGTCGAGGGCACCCCTTTCGAGCAGGTGACGATCGCCCAGTTGCTCTCGCACACCGCGGGCCTGACGGCCGAGCCGCCCACCGAGTGGTGGGAGCGCACGCCCGGGCTGCCGACCGACGAGCTGCTCGCCAGGCTCGGCCCCGAGAACTCCAGGCACCGGCCGGGCCGCCGCTTCCACTACTCCAACCTCGGATACGGGCTGCTGGGCGAGCTGGTGGCCCGCCATCGCGGCATGCCCTGGCTCGAGGCCGTCCGCCGCGAGGTCCTCGAGCCGCTCGGGATGAACGACACCACCGCCAGGCCGCGCGCCCCGCACGCCAGCGGCTACGCGGTGCATCCCTTCGCCGACGTGCTGCTGGCCGAGCCCGAGCACGACGCGGTCTCGATGGCGCCCGCGGGCCAGCTGTGGTCCACCCCCGGCGACCTGGCCCGCTGGGCGATCTTCCTGACCGGATCGGGCGACGGCGTGCTCGGCAAGGCCACCCTGGCCGAGATGCGTGAACCCGCCACCGTCGCCGACGGCGACGCCTGGAGCGCGGGCTACGGCCTCGGCCTGCAACTGCTGCGCGACGGAGGACGCCGCCTGTCCGGCCACACCGGGTCGATGCCCGGCTTCCTGGCCACCGTGTGGGCCGACCCCGCCGAGAGGGTCGGCGTGCTGTTCATGGCCAACACCACCTCGGGGGTGCGCGGCACGCTGCTGACCGACCTGCTGACCATCCTGGACGAGCACGAGCCGCGCCTGCCCGAGCCGTGGGAGCCCGTCGCCGCCGACCCCGACCTGCTGGCCATGACGGGGCTGTGGCACTGGGGGCCGACGCCGTACGTGCTGAGGCTGCTGCCCGAGCGCGGACTGTCCCTGACGCCCCTGCGCGGCGTGGGACGCGCCTCCCACTTCGTGGCCCAGCAGGACGGCACGTGGCTCGGGCTCGACGGCTACTACGCGGGAGAGGTGCTGAGGGCGGGCGACGGCTACCTCGACCTGAACACCTTCATCTTCACCCGCGAGCCGTACGACCCCGCCGCCCCGATCCCTGGCGGACCCGGGGAGTGGAGCGCGTAGCAGCCGCGACGACCGCGCGCTGCTGGCCGACATCGTCACCGCGGTGCTGGACCTCGACCCGACCAGTGACGGACGTCCCCGAACCTCGTTCGGTGCTCCTGCGGGCCGGTGACCGTCTCGTGGTGACCGGCCCGAACGGCTGCGGCAAGTCGAGCCTGCTCGCCGTGCTCGCGGGGACGCTGGCACCCGACGCGGGGAGCGTGCAGCGCAAGCGGGGGGCGCGGGTGGGGGTGCTCGCTCAGGAGTCGCCGCCGCCATCGCGGCGGCGGGCCTTCGAGGTCTACGACGCCGCCATGGGCCGGCTCGTCAGCTCGGGCGAGCTCGACGAGGCGGAGCGGCTCGGCCTCACGCAGCTCGGCCTGCTCCCCTCCGGCGCCGCCCACCGGCCGGTGAGCGAGCTGTCGGTCGGCCAGCAGCGGCGGCTCGACCTGGCCGTCCTGCTGGGCGCGCGACCACACCTCCTGCTGCTCGACGAGCCGACCAACCATCTGTCGATGGCCCTGGTGGAGGAGCTGACGCAGGCGCTGGCCGCGACGGGCGCCGCCGTGGTCCTGGCCACCCACGACAGGCAGCTGCTGCGCGACACGGCGACCTGGCCGCGGCTTCACCTCTGACCGCGGAGCCGGCCGCGACGTCCACGACGGACTCCACGTCCTCACGGCGGTAGCCGCGCTGCTCGTCACGGCAATGCGGGGTCCCCTGACCGCCGTGGGGACGTGCCTGCGAAGTTAACCGGAGCAGAGCTGGGCGCGCAGGGTCTGCTCGGCCCACCGCTCCCAGCGCTCACGCGGCCAGCCGCGCTCGTGCACGAACAGCAGGTACAGCTCGGGGCTGAGCAGGCCGTACAGCAGGTCGGCGGCCTCCTCCGCCGACAGCTCGGCCCGCGCGCCCGGCTTGGCGACCAGGGCCTTGGCCGCCCCTTGCTGGACGACGTAGCGCGGATCGACGTCGTGCGGCCACAGGGCGGCGACCTCGGGGTCGCTCGCCACCGCGGCCTCCAGGACCCGGCCGATCGGCGCGACCCGCTCCAGGACCGAGGTCGTGCCGGCGACGTAGGCGCGCACCATGTCCTGGGCGGTGTCGGCGGCCAGCGCGGCGGCGTACCACGGCCGGTCCATGGTGGCCACCGGCTCGTCGTCACCGGCGATCGTGACGTCGACCAGCTCCTTCAGCAGGGCGCGCTTGTTGCCGAAGACGAAGTAGATCGTCTGCACCGCGACACCGGCCTTGTCGGCGACGTCCTGCAGGTTCGTCGCGCCGTATCCGTCCTGCACGAACAGCTCCAGCGCCGCCGCGAGGATGCGCTGGCGCGTCTCCTTCGCCTTCTGCGCCCGCTTGTTCGTCCGCTTGACATCGCTCATGGCTAGAGTCTATCTCTAGATTAATTCGCTAGAAGTCAACTCTAGAAATAAGGTCCAGCCATGTCCGTCATCACTGTCACCCGCTTCCAGGCCGATCCCGCCGACGCCGACCAGGTCCGGGCCCGGCACGCGGCCCTGGTCTCCGCGACCAGGGCCGCGATGTCCGGCCTCGCCGAGGCGCGTCTCGGCCGGATCGGCGACGAGACGTGGGTCGGCGTCTGGCGCTGGGATTCGGCCGCCTGCCTGCGGGCGGCCCGCCAGGCACTGCCGGGCACCGAGGCGGCCGTCGCGGCGTTCGCGGTGGCCCGCGAGGTCACCGCGGAGGACATCGAGATTCTCGACGAGCTCTGACCGCCCGACCCCGGCCCCGGACCCCGGGGCCGGGGCTCCCCCGAACAGAGGAGATGACATGATCGAGATAGAGGCGCTGACGAAGGTGTACGGCTCGGCGCAGGTACGGGCGGTCGACGAGGTGTCGCTGCACATCCCCGCCGGATCGGTCTTCGGCTTCCTGGGGCCGAACGGCGCGGGCAAGACCACCACCATCAAGATGCTTGCCGGCCTGTTGACCCCCACCTCGGGCCAGGTCCGGCTGGGCGGCTTCGACGTGGCCCGGCAGCGTTCGGCCGCGATGGCCCAGTTCGGCGCCGTGCTCGAGGGCTCGCGCAACGTCTACTGGAGCCTGTCGGCCTGGCAGAACCTGATGTACTTCGGCAGACTCAAGGGCCTGCGCAAGGCCCAGGTCAGCGAGCGGGCCGAGGACCTGCTGAGCGGGCTGGGGCTGTGGGAGCGCCGAGACGACAAGGTCGGCGGCTTCTCGCGCGGGATGCAGCAGAAGGTCGCGATCGCCACCGCCCTGATCGCCGATCCGCCGATCGTGCTGCTGGACGAGCCGACGCTCGGCCTCGACGTCGAGGCCACCCGCGTCGTCAAGGACTGGATCGCCGAACTGGCCCGCGAGCTGGGCACCACCATCCTGCTCACCTCGCATCAGCTGGACGTGGTCCAGGAGCTGTGTGACCGGGTGGCCGTCATACGCCGGGGACGGCTCGTCGCCGACCTGCCCACGCGCGACCTGCTGGCAGGCTTCCGCGAACGCGACAAGTACGAGATCCGCATCGAAGGCGCGGCCCCCGCAGGATTCGACGCCGTCACCCGCGAGGGCGTCACCACGATGAGCGTGCGGGTGAACGATCCGCGCGAGGTGTACGACGTGGTCGAGCGCCTGCGCGCGCACGGGGTCGTCCTGGAGTCGCTGACCCAGGTGCAGCCCGACCTGGAGGATGTGTTCCTCGCTCTGGTGAACGAGGCGTCCCATGCTTGACGTGCTGGGCGCGGAGATCGGCAAGGGCCTGCGCGTTCAGCTGGCCCATCCGATCGGACACGTCATCACGCTGCTGATCAGCACCATGATGTACCTCGGCCTGCAGTTCGTCCTGGGCCAGGGTGAGCTGCGGCAGGACGTGCTGCCGCAGACCCTGGTCGCGATCGGCGGATACTGGTTCCTGCAGTACGCGGCCCTGGTGATGGTGGCCGATCTCATCGAGGAGAAACGGGCCGGCACCTTCGCCCAGGCGCAGATGACCACTGCGCCGCCGTGGCTGCCGATGCTCGGCCGGTTGATCACCGCCTCGATGTTCGGCCTGGCGGTGGCCGCCGTCGCTTCTCTCGTCCCGATGCTCACGGCCGGGATCACGATCCCGCTGCGCTGGGCGGCGCTCCTGCCCGCCGTGCTGCTGGGGATCAACGTGCTGGCCTTCACCTTCCTGCTGGCCTCCCTCGCCCTGGTCTCCCCGATGATCGGCGCCCTGCAGTCGCTGTTCACCTCGCTGGTGCTGCTGCTCAACGGCTCGTTCCTGCCGCTGGCCCTCTATCCGGACTGGCTGGCCGCTCTCGCCAGGGTCCTGCCCACCACCCTCGGCATCGAGGCGATCACCCAGACGCTGTTCGAGGGCAGGACCGTGGCCGAGATCTGGACCGGCGGCACTCTGCCCTGGCTCGTCGCCCACACCCTCGCGCTCACCGCCGCCGGCGGCCTGCTGTTCGTCCGAAACCATCGCCGAGCCCTGCAGGAGTCGTCATGACCTTCGCACGCGGATTCGCCGCAGAGGTTCGCAAGGGCCTGCTCAACCTCGCCGCCGGCTGGCGCGAGAACCTCATCCAGATGATCACCTTCCCGCTGTTCTACCTGCTCATCGTGCTGTTCATGGGGCGGGGGCAGTTGCGTGCCGACCTGCTGCTGCCGGTACTGCTCGGCATGGTGGCGCTGACCTTCATCCACGAGCAGGTCAACCGGGTGTTCTGGAGCTATCTGGGCGACATCCAGTCCGGGGTGCTGGAACAGACCTACCTGACCCCGCTGCCCTCAGCCGCGAGCATCCTCGGCCGTCAGGTCGCCGCCGTGATCTCGGCCCTGCCCACCGCCCTCGCCGTCCTGGCCACCGGGGCCACCGCCATCACCCTCCAGGGCGGGCGAATGCCCTTCGACGCGCAGGTGATCGTGCCGCTGGCCGCCATCGTGCTGGGCACCTGCGGACTGGCTCTGATCCTGTGCGGACTGACTCTGGTGTTCAGGCGCATCGAGATCGTCACGCAGCTGTCCGTGGCCGTCTACGCCATCGCCGGCGGCACCCTGGTCCCCCTGGCCGCCATGCCCGACCCCGTCGCCGCCCTCAGCCGGCTGCTGGTCCCCATCGCGCCCGGCATCGAGGCCATGCGCGACATCCTGCTCGGCGGCCATTCCCTGGCCACCCTCCCGACCGGCTGGGGCCTCGGCTGGCTGCTGACCCAGCCACTGCTCATCACGGCCGCCGGGGTGCTGCTGTTCAACCGGCTCGAGCACCTCGCCAGGCGCCGCGGCACCCTCGGCCGTCCCTAGAGCGCGCTCAGACCGCGGCGTCCTCCACTCCCCTCTGACCCGAATCTCCCCTCTGACCCGAAAGTGACTCGACCATGCTCAGACAGCTGCACCCCCTCGCCGGTCTCGCGGGGTTCCTCACCCTCCTCACCTCCTGGATCTCCACCGTGCTCGTCGAGCTGTTCGGCTCGCACGAACTGGTGGTCACCGTGAAACAGGCGATCCCGTGGGGGCTCATCGTCCTGATCCCCGCGCTGGCGCTCACCGGAGCGAGCGGCTTCTCGATCGCCGGAAACCGATCAGACACCCGGATCGACGGCAAGCGACGCCGCATGCTGGTCATCGCGGGCCTCGGGCTGCTCGTGCTGACCCCCTCGGCGTTCTACCTGTCCGCCGGCACCCCGTTCACCACGGCCTTCACCCTGGTCCAGGCGGTGGAGCTGCTCGCGGGCGCGGTCAGCCTGACTCTCATGGCGATGAGTGTCAGGGACGGGTTCGAGCTGAGCGGCAGGTTCCGCACGAATGCCGACCGCGGCTAGGCATTGGAGATCACCATGACAACGGACACCGTGACCCTGCGACCCATCGGACAGGTCGTCGGTGGGCGCAGCGAGATGTTCGAGGACGGCTGGCACGACGTCCGGGCCGTGATCCGGCTCGACGGCGAGTCCTTCACCGCGTCGGCGGTGCTCGGCCTGGAGCGTTTCTCCCATCTGGAGGTCGTCTTCCACTTCGACCGGATCGACCCGGCCGACGTGCGCGACGAGCCCCGTCCGCCGAGGGGGAACCCGGACGCGGCGCCCGTGGGGGTCTTCGCCCACCGCGGGCCGTACCGCCCCAACCGCCTCGGCGTCTCCCGCTGCCGGCTGCTCGCGGTGGACGGATTGACCCTGCACGTCGCCGACCTGGACGCCCTTTCGGGCTCACCCGTCCTGGACGTCAAGCCGTACCTGGCCGAGTTCGCGCCCCGCCATCCGGTCGTCCAGCCGCCCTGGGCCACCAGGCTCATGAGCCGCTACTACTGACCATCTGAATGAACGCCCCCGGCATCGACATCCCCGATCGGCGCGGCCGTACCGGCCTGGAACGGTACGGCCGCGACCTGACCGGCAACCCGCGGGTACGGATCACCGATGTGGAGGTGCTCTCCTGCGACTGGTACGTCCTGCGCAAGACCACCTTCGACTACCAGCACAGCGATGGCCACTGGAGCCGTGAGCAGCGGGAGAACTACGACCGCGGCGACGGCGCCACGATCCTGCTCTACGACACCAGCCGTCGCACCGTGCTGCTGACCCGCCAGTTCCGGCTGCCCGCCTACGTCAACGGGCACCCCGACGGGATGCTCCTCGAGACCGCCGCCGGACTGCTCGACGGCGACAGCCCCGAGGAGGCCATCCGCAGGGAGGCCGCCGAGGAGACCGGGCACACCGTCGGTACGGCCGAGCACGTCTTCGACAGCTACATGAGCCCCGGCTCGGTCACCGAGCGCCTGCACTTCTTCGCCGCCCCGTACGGCCAGGCGACCGCCACCACCGACGGCGGTGGGATCGCCGCGGAGGGAGAGGACATCACCACCGTGGAGCTGCCCTTCGACCAGGCGCTCACGATGATCCGCGACGGCGCCATCCTCGACGCCAAGACCATCATGCTCCTGCAGTGGGCGGCCCTGGACGGCCCCTTCCGCCCCGCGTGAACCCGCTCCGGCCGTACGGCCCCGGCGCAGAGCTCAGCGGACCACGCGGAGCCAGAGGTTCGTCGCGTGCGGCACCTCACCCAGGCTGAGGCGTTCGAGCCTGACGTTGGTCCCGCCCGGGTGGTCGAAGAGCCGGACGCCGTCGCCGAGCATGACCGGCGCGGAGCCCATGGGGCCGCCTCAGCCCAGGATGACCGTGAGGTCGAACGTGCCCTGGTGGGGGACACGGAGGGCATGGAAGCGGCGGGCGCCGTCGCGGAAGTACCGGACGCTTCCAGCCGCGATGGTCGCCTGCAGGGGGGTGCCCCAGCGGAAGCGGATCGTGGTGCGACCCCGGCGCACGTCCAGACCGTCGGCGGTGGCGGTGGTCGAGCCGCCGAACGTGGCCCGCGTGCCGTCGGTGAAGGTGAGGACGTCTTCGGGCTGGAGGACGAGGGGAATCTGCTCGGTGGCGGCGGCGTTCGCCCTGACGGCGCGCCGGATCGTCCGGCGCGTGACCAGGACGTCCGTGGTGACGTTCGCGTTGCCGTAGCGGATGCCGAGGGCGGCGGGGGCCCGGCCGCCGGTCCATTCCCTGCCACCTGGGGCGCCGTGGAAGTAGGTGGCCGGCAGGGGTCCGTCGGAGTCGGGCGCCTGGCCGGGGAAGACGGTGGACCAGCAGGCGTAGTCGTTGTCGTTGAGCCCGCAGATGATCGTGCCGGCCTCCGGATGCCACAGGAAGGTCAGCCCTGTGCGACTGCGCGAGGCGCGGGCGCCGAAGTAGCCGCCCAGGTAGAGGCCGGGCTTGCGGACGTACAGGAAGTCCAGGCCGCCGTCCCTGCGCAGTTCGACGAAATCGTGTGAGGCCAGATAGGGCAGGTCCGCGATGGCGGCGGCCCGTTGCCGCCGGCTGGGGAACCGTTCACCGTACAGGCCGTGCGTGAGGATGCGCGGCGAGGTGTCCTGCTTGGCGAGCGGCGTCACCGGCTCGGTGGAGGCGGCCCAGGCGGCGCGGGCCTCGGCCAGGTCCTCGCGGGCGGTCATGAACGCCGACAGCAGCGGCACCTGGCTGGTGAAGGTCCAGTTCAGCGCGGTCCTGTCGGGGTCGGGCCTGACCTCGTCGTACCAGCGGGTGCTGGTGCGCGTGGAAGGGGCGACGTTGACCAGGTACCCGGCGCCGTCAGGCTCGCGCAGCAGGTTGTAGGACAGGAAACCGGTGAAGGCGCGTGCCATGTCCACCAGGTGCGGGTCCGAGCTGTGGTGGTAGGCGTCGGCCAGTTCGGGGAGCATGACCTCGAAGTTGTAGTTCATGTCGTGGCCGCCTTCCTCGTGGAAGAAGCCGGCGGGGCTGACACCGGTCGCGGCGATCCGGGCGAACGCCTCGGTCAGGCTCGCGGCGAGCGCGGGGTCGGGGTCGAGCTTGAGCGCGACCGCGGCCCCGGCCAGACCCGAGGCGGTCTGGTTGGAGTAGTGGAGGGGCTCCTGCCAGACGGTGCGGTTGGCGGGGTTCAGCATCCAGGTCATGGCCCTCCGTAACGCGGCGCTGAGCTGGGACTGCCGGGTGGGCAGCGCCCCCGTCGCGCGCAGGATCACCAGGGTCTTGGCCAGGTAGCCCAGGCCGAACCCCGTGGGGGCCAAGCCGTGCTCGTTACGGTTGTACTCGGGAAAGGACCCGTCGCTGTGCTGAAGTGACAGGTAGTGGCCGAGCGCCGCGTCGAGCGCCGCCAGCAGGTCGGCGTTCCCCGTGTACGGATTCCACGGGCGGGCGTTGGCGTGGAACCAGGCCAGTGTGAAGACGTGCTCCTGCACGCGGGCGTTGTACGGCGCGGACGGTGAGCGCCACCAGCCGCCGGCGAAGAAGCCGGTGTCGTCCATGTCGTTGACCATGGGCGCGAGGGTGGCCAGGTACCGCGCGAAGCGCTGCTCGTGGGGGGCGAACAGCGTGCGGTTCAGAGGGGGCAGCGGCGCCAGATCGGGGACGGCCGCGAAGGCGGTGCCGGGTGCGAGCGCGGGAACGGCCGGGAGCAGGGCGGCGGCTCGGAGGAGGGTGCGGCGGGAGAGCATGGTCAACCTTTCAGACCGGTGTGCGCGAGCCCCTCGATGAATTGCCGCTGGGCCAGCACGAAGACGACCAGGATGGGCAGGGCGGTCATCGTGGCGGCCGACAGCTGCACGTTCCACAGGGGCGAGCCGTAGGCGTCGACGAACTGGGTGAGCGCCTGAGGCAGGGTGAACTTCGACGGGGTGGACAGGAACACGATGGGTTCGAGGTAGAGGTTCCACGAGTGCAGGAACGTGAAGATGGCGACGGCGCCGAGCGCAGACCTGGACAGCGGCAACGCCACCCGGAAGAAGGTGCCGAAGCGGCCGAGCCCGTCGACCCTTGCGGCCTCTTCCAGCTCGCCGGGCAGCGTGATGAAGAACTGCCGCATGATGAACGTCGCCAGCACGCTGGGCGCGCCCAGGATCGGCACCAGGATCAGCGGCCAGTGGGTGTCGGTCAGCCCCGCCGTGTGGAACATCTGGAACAGCGGGACGATCGTCACCTCGCTGGGGATCAGCAGTCCGACGAGCACGACCAGGAAGAGCAGGTTCTGGCCGGGGAAGCGGATGCGGGCGAAGGCGTAGCCGGCCATCGCGGCCACCGCCATCGTTCCGGCGGTCACCACCGCCGCGATGTAGAGGCTGTTGAGGTACTGCTGCCCGAACGGCTGCAGCTCGAAGACCCGGCCGTAGGTGGAGAAGTCGAACCTGGAGGGCACCAGCGCGGGCGGGAACGCGAAGATGTCGCTGATCGGCTTCACCGACGAGGTGACCATCCACCACGTCGGGAAGACGAAAGGCACGCACAGCACACACAGCAGCGCATACAGCCCGAGCCTGAGCTTACGACTCATGGAAGACCCACTTCCGGCGCAGTCGCCACTGCAGCAGCGTCAGCGCCGCGACGATCAGGAACAGCAGGACCGACAGGGCGGCGCCGTAACCGAGGTGCCGGAACTGGAAGGCCTGCTGATACAGGTAGTAGACGAGGACCGTGGTGGACATGCCGGGCCCGCCCTGGGTGAGCACGGCGATCTGGGCGAACACCTGCAGTGACCCGACCACGGTGATGATCGAGGTGAGCAGGATCGTCGGGCTGATCTGCGGCACCGTGATGCGTGCGAACCGGGTCCAGGCGCCGGCGCCGTCGAGCTGCGCGGCCTCGTACAGCTGGCGCGGCACGCCCTGGAGCGCCGCCAGGAACAGGACCATGTTGAGCCCGACGTTCTTGACGACCTGGACCACGATGACCGACAGCAGCGCGGTGGTCTCACCGCGCAGCCAGTTGGGGCCCTCGACGCCCGCCACGCCGAGCAGGCCGTTGACGCCGCCGTCCTGCTGGAGCAGGAACTGCCAGACGATGGTCCAGGCGACCAGCGACACCAGCACCGGGGAGAAGAACAGCGTGCGGAAGAACGTGGTGCCGGCCAGCCGCTGGTTGAGCAGGATGGCCAGGCTCAGGGCGAGGGTGAGGTTGAGCACGACCAGGCCGACCGAGAAGAGCGCGGTGCCGGTCAGCACCTGCCCCATGTTGGGGTCGGCGAGCAGCTTGGCGTAGTTCGCGCCCCCGACGTACTCGAACGTGCTCGCCAGCACGTTCCACTCCTGGAGGCTGTAGTAGACGACCAGGCCGAGCGGCAGCAGGACGAACAGCGCGCTTCCCACGAGCTGCGGCGAGATCAGCAGGTAGCCGACGAGGGCGTCGCGCCGGGGGATGGTCCAGAAGGGACGGGTCCGGGTGGCGGCGCGCACGGCCACCCGGTCGAGGAGGTCCGTCGCCGCCACGTCATCCGCCCAGCAGCGGCTGGATCTTCGCGCACACGCCGTCCAGCACCGCCTTGACGTCGGCGTCCGGCTTCCACAGCGGGTCGAGCGCGGCTCTGGCGGTCTGGGCGAGCTCGGCCTGACCGGTGTGGGAGGGCTTGACCACGCCCTTCTGGATGCCGTCGACCACCACCTCCTGCAGTTGGTCGCCGTTCAGCATGGGGCTGGTCTTCGCCATGGTGTCGGCGGTCAGCAGCGAACCGCGGGCGGGAGGGAAGTAGGCGGCCAGCTTGGCGGAGTTGGCGGCGTTGGTGAAGTAGGTGAGGAAGTCGGTGGCCTGCTCGGCCCTCGGCGACTTCTTCAGCACGCCGATCCCGGCCTGGCCGATGACCGCGTACTCGCCCTTCGGCCCGGCGGGCAGCGGCACCAGGTCCCACTTGAACGTCGCGTCCTCCAGCATGGCGGCGCGCGAGATCTGTGCGACAGCCATCGCGGTGTCGCCGGAGAAGAAGTCGACGGCGGTGCCCGGACCCGGCATGGACTTGTCGGTGAAGATCGCCTTGTGCAGGAACGTCATCGCCTCGACCATCTCGGGCGCGTTGAACTGGCAGGTGCCGCCGTCGTCGCTCCACGCCTTGGCGCCCCAGCCCTGCCACACGGTGGCGAGGTTGTCCCAGGCCTTGTAGTCGAAGTTGAGGATGGTCAGGCCGTTCTTGCCCTTCGCCGCGACGGCCTTGTTGATCTCGTTGGCGTGCTGCCAGTCCCACTGGCCGGCCTTCATCAGTTCGCGCGGCATCTTCTGGCCGGCGGCCTTGACCAGGTCGGTGTTGACGAAGACGCCGAAGGGCGAGGTGGAGAACGGGTAGGCGTACAGCTCTCCGTCGCGCTCCCACAGCCGGGTGGCGGCAGGGACCAGCTCGCCCGCGTTCTCGATCTTGCTCTTGAGCGGGACGAGGGCGCCGGAGCCGACGAAGTCCGGGGCGGAGTTCTCCAGGATCCACGCCAGGTCGGGGGCGTTGCCGCCGGCGATCTGCGTGGTCAGGGTGGTCGTGTAGTTCTCGAAAGGGATGGGGTCGAAGGTGATCTCGCCGACCTGCGGGTGGGACTTGCGGTACTCGGCGGCGATCTCGTTGAACAACTTCAGGTGAGCCTCGTTGGAGGTCCAGATCGACATGCGCAGCGGTTGCGGGCCTTGCGCGGCTGGAGCGGCCTCGCCGCCGCAGGCGGTGACCGCGAGGAGAGCGGTCAGCGAGAGGGCCGCCAGCTTCCCTGGTGCTTTCATGGGGGTTCTCCTTCTGGCGTGATGGCGGCGTCAGTAACCGGTGACGTCGGGCCAGCGCAGCTCCACGCCGTCTTGGGTGAGCCGGTCCTGGTAGTCGGCCAGGAGCCGCTCGCTCGCGCGCACGGCGTGCGGCGTGGTCGCACGGTCCAGGCAGAAAGCGGCGAGCGCGCCGGCCGCCTCGCCGACGTTCCACTCCACCGGGTGCAGGCGGTAGGCGCCGTTGGTGATGTGAGTGGTGCCGATGTTCTTGCATGCGGGCAGCAGATTGGTCATCCGCTGCGGGATCAGCGCCCCGAGAGGGATCTCGAACGGGGAGCAGGCGACGTCGATGTAGTTGTCGCCGCCGGTCGAGGGGTGCAGGTCGATGCGGTACATGCCCACGCCCACCGAGTCGTGATAGGAGACGGCGCCCTTGTCGCCGCGTACCGCCACGGACAGGTCCTGTTCGGTGACAGTGGTCAGGGCCCGGATGCGCCGGGACTCGCGGATGTAGGGGGCCTGGGCGAGCCCGTCGGCCCCGCCCGTGACGTCGCCGCGCAGCCGCAGACCCGGGTATCCGGTCCCGCCGTCGTGGCGGGGGGCCTCGGTCTGCAGCCAGTACAGCGCCGACAGGGACAGCTCGCGGGCCTTCGCCAGGTGCTGGCCGGCGTCAGGCACGTCGATGACCGGGCCCTCCAGGTAGTCGATCATGGGCCAGTTGACCAGCGTGATGTCGCTCTCGTAGGCGCCGGGCACGAAGGTGTCGCGGGCGGCGATTCTGCGGAAGGTCCACAGGTTGCCGTCGCCCGGGTTGACCCGCTGATCGGCCTCCACCAGGCGCGGGTCGTCGCCGGGGTTCGGGGTGAAGGAACGCTCCACGATCTCCAGCGTCCGCGGGCTGGGGCAGCGCCACGACAGCAGCCGGTCGCCCCAGAAGGGCGGCTGGTAGGCGCGCCAGAAGTCGTACGAGGCGGGCTTGTCCACGGTGTGGTCGCCGTCCACGTGGTCGATCGCGAAGCACACGGACACGGCCTGCATGTTCATCGGCTGGGCCACCGCGGGGGCGCTCGGCTCCCCGGTGTCGCCCTGCGCCTCGAAGCCGGTCACGTACTCCGCCCCGGCCAGCGGCAGCAGTTCGCCGGTCTCGGTGGCGTCCAGCACGTACGACGCCACGGCGGTGATCCGTTCGTCTCCGTCCCGGTGCGCGAGCCGCACGGCCGTGACGCGGTCGCCGTCCACCTCTGCCCCGACCGGCCGGTACGGCTGCAGCACGCGCAGCCTGCCCGAGCCCCGGTACGGGGCCAGCATGGCCTCGATGACCGCGACGGCGACCCTGGGTTCGTGGCACAGCTTGCTGACGTGCCCCGCTCCCGGGTTCAGCTCCCGCCAGGCCCGCGCCCGCTCGGTGAGCGGGTAATGGTCGCGGTAGTAGCGCCGGATGCCGTCGCGTAGCGCGCGATAGCTCGCCGTGACGCCGAACCGCTCCACCCAGGTGTGCTCGTCCGGCGGCACCGCCTGACTGGTCAGCTGGCCGCCCAGCCAGTCGTACTCCTCGGTGAGCACCACCGAGCGGCCCGCCCGCAGCAATGCGAGCGCGGCGGCCACGCCGCCCAGCCCGCCGCCGACGACGAGCGCGTCTGCCGATATCTCAACCACGTGGGGGTTACCTCTCATCATGTACGGGTGCCAGCGTCGAGCCCTCGACCAGCTCGCACGCCAGCAGTTCCTGCGGGACGCCGCCGTGCTCCAGCACCTGGGTGAGCAGCTCGACGGCCCTGCGGCCCATCTCCCGCCGGGGGATGCGGAAGCCGCTGAAGTCGATGTCGGTGGACACCGGCCTGGTGCGGGCGCCCAGCGCGACGATGGAAAGGTCGCGCGGCACGTCCAGGCCGCGAGTCCTGGCGATCTCGGCGATGGCCGCGCCGTCGGCCAGCTCCTCGGCGAACACGACGGTGGCGCCGGAGCCGAACACCCCGTCAGCCTGCTCCAGGTGCACGCCTTCGACGCCGGTCGCGGCCACCCCTTCGGTGAAACCGCGCAGCCGGTCGGCGTAGGACTCCGCGCCCTGCCCCGTCCCGACGTAGGCCATGCGCCGGTGCCCGAGCGCCGCCGCCCGCTTCACCAGGGCGCGCACTGCGGGCGGGTAGTCCGCCCCGACGTACGGCACCGGCCCGCCGGCGTCGTCGCGGCGGCCGACCGAGACGAACGGGATGCCCTCGGACAGCAGCCTGGACAGATCGTCCCGGTCGATCGTCCGGCCGAGCAGGACGCAGCCGTCCGCCAGCCGGATCCGGCTCTCCGCGCTGAAGATCCGCCGCCGCTCGCCCTGCTCCACCTTGGCGCTGGTGAACAGCAGCAGGTCGCAGCCCGCCTCCTCTGCGCACTCCTCGATCCCGACCAGGAAGGGGTGGTAGAAGTCGGCGCTCTCCGCGGGGAAGACGGCCTCGTAGGTGAACACGCCGTAGATGCGGTTGCGGCGTTCGACGAGACGGCGCGCCGCGGGGTCGGCCACGTACCCGGTCTCCCTGATCACCTGAAGCACCCGGTCGCGGGTTTCGGGCGAGATCCGCACCTCGCCCTCGGCCCTCCCGTTGAGCACCAGGGACACCGTCGTCTGGCTCACGCCTGCCATGCGCGCGATGTCCTGCTGCGTCAGACGCCGCCCTGAAGGAGTCACTGTGCGTATCACCCGTCGCCTTGATAATGCGTATTAGTGCGGTCATTGTGTAACCGGGCACAACGGGGCGTCAAGGGGTAATCACTCAAGTAATTCGTATTAGCAGCGGCTGCCGCCGACACGATCGCCTCCGGCCCCGTTCGTCCGGCGAACACCGCACGGCGACGCGAGGCCTGCCGCCACGCCTGGCCGACGATGATTCCGGTTCCGGGCGAGGCGAGATCCGTTACCGCCAGCAGAACCGAAGGCGTGGTTCCTCCTGTTTTGTCTGGTGGGCATAAGGTAAGGCGGCATGGCACTGACTCTTGTTCAGGTGAATTTCAAAGCTCGGGATGACTCGGCGCTCGGCCGGTTCTGGGCGGAGGCGCTCGGTTGGGGCGTTTCCAGCGAGGGACCCGGCGTGACCAACCTCGAGCCCGAGGGCTTCGTCTGGCCGGACCCCGCCGCCTTCTACGTCGATGTCGTCAAGGTCCCTGACCCCGAAACGGTGAAGTACCGCGTGCACCTCGATCTCGCCACCACCTCCGCGGCCCATCAGGCCGAGTTGGTCGCGCGCCTGAAGGAGCTCGGTGCGACGCCCGCTGATGTGGGCCAGGGCGACGTCCCGTGGACGGTCCTGGCCGACCCGGAGGGCAACGTGTTCTGCGTGCTGGAGCCTCGGGAGATCTACCGGGATACCGGGCCGATCGCCGCGGTGGTGGTCGACTGCGCGGACCCGCGGGCCATGGCCGGGTTCTGGGGCGAGGCGATCGACTGGACCCTGCACGAGGTGACCGACGATCACGCGACGCTGCGCTCCGCCAAGGGCGTCGGGCCATACCTTGAGTTCCTCCGCACAACGCCCGGCGCGAAGACCGTGTCGACCCGCGTCCATCTCGACCTGCTGCCGAACCCCGTTGACGGTCAAGCCGCGGAGGTGGCCAGGCTGCAGACCCTCGGCGCGACGCCCGCCGACGTCGGCCAGGGCGACGTCTCGTGGATGGTCCTCGCCGACCCGGAGGGCAACCAGTTCTGCGTCCTCGGCCGGTCCTGACGCGGAGCCTTCCGTCACAGACGGCGAGGCCGGTGTCGGCCTCGGCGTGATCCCGGCGGGCCGGGATCGCGAAGGCGAGGCCGCCCACGCCCCGGCGGGCGGGCGCGGGGCGTGGCGCGGTCACCGTCGGCTACGACGGCCCCGGGCATGTGATGTACCTGTCGGGCAAGAAGTGCCCCATCGAGCACGCCACCAGGTACCTCACCACGCTGAGGCTGCCGGTGCCCGGCACCGTCTGCCCCGCAGAGTGAACAGGGCCGCCGCAGGCGGCCGATATGTACAAGACCGCAGGTCGGGGCTGAGGAAGGATGGCGGCATGGATATCGACAAGGTCGCCTCCTTCATGGCCGGTCACGCGCGACTGCTCGACAGGCGCCGCTTCGAGTTGCTGATGGGCGAGGGCGACCCCGCCGGCACGCTGGCCGCGCTCGAGGGTTACCGCAACGCCGACGGCGGATACGGCTGGGGCCTGGAGCCGGACCTGCGCTCGCCCGAGAGCCAGCCTGGCTCCGCGCTGCACGCCTTCGAGGTGTTCGAGCAGGCGCCGAGCCCCCGTGCGGCCGAGCTGTGCGACTGGTTGCAGACGGTGACGCGGCCCGACGGCGGCCTGCCGTTCGCCCTGCCGCTGACGGTCGCGCAGGCGACGGCGCCGTGGTGGCAGGGCGCGGACCGTTCGGAGTCGTCGCTGCAGATCACCGCGGTGACGGCGGCGGCGGCCTGGCGGGTGGCCGCCCATGACCCCGCCGTCGCCGCGCACCCGTGGCTGGCGCGGGCGAGCGCCTACTGCCTGGAGGCCATCTCCTCGCTGAAGGAGCGGCCCCACGCCTACGTCCTGGCCTTCGCCGTGCGCTTCCTCGACACCCAGCCTTCGGCCTCCGACCTGCTCGACCGCCTGGGCGCGTTCGTGCCGCCCGACGGGGAGATGCACGTGGAGGGCGGCACCGAGCACGAGATGCTGAGCCCGCTGGACTTCTCCCCCGCTCCCGGCCTGCCTTCACGCCGGCTGTTCACTGCCGAGGCGGTGTCCGCCGACCTCGACCGGCTGGAGAGCCTGCAGCGGGAGGACGGCGGGTGGACCGTCGACTACGCGACGATCTCGCAGGCGGGCGCGCTGGACTGGCGCGGCGCCGTCACCGTCGACGCCCTGCGGATCCTGCGCGACAACGGCAGGCTGGGCCAGACGCCGGGGCGCGGCGCCTGACTGCCCGCGCCCTCACGACATCAACGCTTCCAGGCGCGGTCGAGGAAGTCCGCGACGAGCGGGGCGATCTCGGGCAGGTTCTCCTCCAGTGCGAAGTGCCCGGTGTCGAAGACGTGCAGCTCGGCCTCCGGCAGGTCGCGCAGGTAGGCGCGGGCGCCGGGCTCGGGGAAGAACGGGTCGTTGCGGCCCCAGACGACGAGCGCGGGCGGCGTGTGCTCACGCAGCCACGCCTGCCAGCGCGGATAGCTCTCGACGTTCGACTTGTAGTCGAAGGCGAGGGCGACCTGCGCCTCGGCCCGGCCCGGCTGGTCGAGGAAGTGCTGGTCGAGGGTCCAGCCGTCGGGGGCGACGAGTTCGGGGTCGCTGGTGCCGCCCTCGTACTGGCCGCGCGTGCCCTGCAGGGTCAGCAGCTCCCTGATGGTCTGCTCGGCGCCGGGCTGCTCGGGCCGCAGTGCGACGAAGGAGCGGGCGCCGTCCGACAGCCCTTCCTCGTAGGCGTTGCCGTTCTGGACCACCAGGCCCGCGATCCACTCGGGGTGACGCTCGGCCAGCCTGAAGCCGACGGGCGCGCCGAAGTCGAAGACGTACATCACGAACCTGGCCAGCCCGAGCCGCTCGAGGAAGCCCTCGGTGATGTCGGCGAGCCTGTCGAAGGTGTAGGAGAACCCTTCGGGGGCCTCGGTGTGGCCGAAGCCGGGGTAGTCGGGGGCGATCACCCTGTACCTGGTGCCGAGCGCGTCGATCAGTCTGCGGTACTGGTGCGAGGCCGAGGGGAAGCCGTGCAGGAGCAGCAGCACCGGCGCGTCCAGCGGCCCCGCCTCCCTGTAGAAGACGCGCACCCCTTCGACCTCGACGAACCTGTGCGCAACGCGGGGAATGTCCATGGCAGAGATCGTACGGTCAGCCGGTCTCCACTCTTTCGGCGGCCTCGGCGAGGTCGTCCGGGGTGGGGGCGTCGTCTGGGTGAGCCTGAGCCGCCAGTGGCCGGCGAAGTCGTGCGGCGTTGTGGCTCACCGTCCTGCTGGACGGCATCGAGGCGGCCACGCGCCTCTAGAGTGAGGGGCCATGGAATCCAGTGAGCTGCTGGGCACGCGGCTGCGCCTGCTCCTCGACCTTCTCGACGACGGGGTCACGGCGCTCTACCCCAGCCTCGGGCTGGAGGGCTTCCGCCCCCGCTTCACCCCGATCCTGCGCCAGCTCGCCGCCGAGGGCCCCGCCTCCATCCGCGACCTGGCCCGCGCCATCGGCGTGACGCACTCGGCCGCCAGTCAGACCGTCGCGCAGATGGCCAAGGAGGAGTTGGTCACCCTCTCCCCCGGTGCCGACGCCCGCCAGCGCATCGTGCGGCTGACCAGCAGAGCCGAGGCGCTGCTGCCGGCCCTGGACAGGGAGTGGGCCGCCACCAGCGCCGCCGCGGCCGAGCTCGACGCCGAGCTGCCCTACCCGCTCAGCCGCCTGGTCGACGAGGCGCTGGAGGCCCTGCGCCGCCGGCCCATGCGCGACAGGATCAGCGAATCCGCCAGACTCCTGTAGCGCAGCAGGCCGGCGCCGCCGGCTGGGTGGTGTCCTCGATCAGGGCGATGGGGTGAGTGTCGCGCCTCCCGATCGGGCGGGTCCCGACAGCTCGGCGATGTCCTCGGCCCCGTCACCGAGGAGTTTTTCGGCCAGATCCATCAGGGCGCGCCCTGCCGCCAGCTCGTCGCCGATCTCGGGGACGGGACGGTCCTCGGGGTTGCGGCGGGCGTGGCCGACGCTCTCGTGTCTTCTGTTGCCGAGGGCGTAGAGCACGGCGGTGGCCTCGGTGCGCTTGTCCTCGTCGTCCTCGCTGATGAGGATCTTGACGGTCCATTCCTGGGTCTTCATGACGACTCCAAATGTCACAAACGTGACGATGCGGTCATATCTCTAGCATCCACCCACAAGCGTGATGAGTGCGAGGAGGTTCGCCGCGGGTGTGATCGGGTAGCAGCGGCGCCATGCCTACGTACGGATTCCACGCCTCGCACGAGCAGGTCTCGCCCAGGGCGCTTCTCGACGCGGTCGCGGCCGCAGAGGAGGCCGGCTTCGGCGCCGCCATGTCGTCGGACCACTTCTCGCCGTGGAGCGAGCGGCAGGGTGAGTCGGGGTTCGCCTGGTCCTGGCTGGGCGCCGCCCTCGAGCGGACGTCGCTGCCCTTCGGCATCGTCAACGCCCCCGGGCAGCGCTACCACCCCGCGATCATCGCGCAGGCCATCGCCACGCTCGCCTCGATGTATCCCGGCAGGTTCTGGGCCGCGCTCGGCAGCGGCGAGGCGTCCAACGAGCACATCACCGGCGCCCCCTGGCCGCGCAAGCAGGTACGCAACGCCCGCCTGCGCGAGTGCGTGGAGGTGATCAGGGCGCTGCTCGCCGGCGAGGAGGTCACGCACGAGGGGCTGGTCACGGTGGACAGGGCCAGGCTGTGGACGCTCCCCGCCGAGGCGCCCCACCTCGTCGGGGCGGCCGTGAGCGAGGAGACCGCGCGCTGGTGCGCCGAGTGGGCCGACGGCCTGATCACCGTGGGCGGGCCGCAGGCCGAGAGCGTGGCGCGCGCCTACAGGGAGGCGGGCGGACGCGGCCCGCTGCGCGTGCAGGTGCACCTGAGCTGGGCGCCCACCGAGGAGGAGGCGCTGCGGCTGGCCCACGACCAGTGGCGCTCCAACGTGTTCGCGCCGCCGGTCTGCTGGGACCTGGACCGCGTGGAGCTGTTCGACATCGTCTCCCGAGACGTCCCGCCGGAGAAGGTGGCCGAGGTCGTGCACGTCTCCGCCGACGTGGGCCGCCACGCCGAGCTGCTGCACTCCTACGCCGAGCAGGGCTTCGACGAGATCTTCCTGCACCATGTCGGTCAGGAGCAGCGCCCGTTCATCGAGGCCTTCGCCGAGATCGTCAAGTGAGCGGCCGCCCGGTCACGGCGGTGACCCGGGCAGCCCGAGCGTTCGATGGATCATCTGGTGCATGTGGGCGCGGAAGCGGCGCATGGCGCGCGGGTCCTCGGGACCGCGCCGCTGCGCCGCCGCGTCGAACACGCCGCTGAGGACGAACCCGTGCACGCACCAGATCATCGAGTTGATCGTGTAGTGCACGTCGGCGTGCTCCACGTTCGAGGCCGGGATGATGTTCTCGATGGCGAACTCGGCCAGCGGCTGGACATACTGCGCCTCGAGGCTGCTGACGTCGCTGGCGTCCGACAGCCACCGGTGCATCCACAGTGACGGCACCTCGGGATGCTCGGCGGCGAAGTCGATGTAGGCGTCGATGAACCTGTGCACCGCGGCCACCTTGTCCTCGGGCGGCGCGACCTGAAGGTCCCTGATCCGCTCCTTCACGACGGCCGCGTGCTGGGTGTGGGCGCGTTCCATGACGGCTATGTACAGGTCGCGCTTGGCGCCGAAGTGGGAGCTCACGGCCTTCGCGCTCAACCCGGCGGTCTCAGCGATCTGCCCGATGTCGGTCGCGTCGTAGCCGAGCGCGGCGAACAGCTTGGTCGCAGCGTTGAGGATGCGCTCCCGCTCACCCCCTTTTACTGACGTCATACTGGTGACCCTAGAATCCGACGTCGTCCAGGCCAATCACGTGATCGACAAATACCGGTCAAATCGCTCCTGTACGGCCGATGGCCGCACAGGAGCGTGAACCGGGCTCAGAGCACGATGCGCACCAGGTTGCGGCCGCGCAGGGCGTAGAGCGCGGCCCCGTCGGGAGCGGCCGCGAGCAGCGGCTGCGAGCCGTAGGCCTGCGCGGCGAGCCCGTCGACCACGGTGGAGATCGTCATGGTCAGCGGGTCGATCCGGTAGACGCTCTCGCCGTCGGTGCCGTAGAGACGGTCGCTCGCCCGCACGATCGTGCCGGTGCGAGACTTGCTGAGCGGCACCGCGACCGTCCTGGTGACCTTCTTGCGGCGCGGGTCGAACTCGAACAGCACGCCGGTGTCGGCGATGCCGTACAGCATGGCGCCGTGGGAGACCAGCTCGGAGATCACGGTCGCGCCCTCCACCGGGACCACCGACCAGCGGACCTGCTTGGTGCGCAGGTCGAAGGCGGCCAGCTCGGCCTGCTTGGCCACCGGGGTGGTGCCGAGGCCGCCGCTGATCTCGCTGGCGACGTATGCGGTGCCAGACCTGGCGGTGACCGAGCGGATCGACTGGTTCGCGATGATGTTCCTGAACGTCTCGATCCTGTCGCCGCGCGGGTCGTAGAGGGCCAGCGCGCCGCCGTGCAGGCCGTACTCGGGCTGGGTGCCCACCAGCAGCCGCCTGCTGACGGGGTCGTAGTGGGCGTCGAGCGGGCGGTTCTGCTCCTCGCCGACGCGGGCCAGCCTGCGCAGGTCGGAGCCGTCGGGCCGCATGCCGAACAGGTAGGCGAGGGTGTAGACCGACAGGTAGACGTGCTTGCCGACCACCGTCATCGCCTTGGCCTCGCCCGGCAGGAACGTGCGGGTGCTGCCGCCGGTGGCCAGGTCGTGCACCTGCACGCCCGCCTTGCCGCTGACCAGCACCTGGTCGCGCGTCGCCGTGACCGCCATCGCCAGCTCGGGCGCGGGCGGCATGCCCGCCTGCGTGAGGTCCACGCCGGTGAGCTCGCCGGTGGCCAGGTCGTACTCCACGACCGAGCTGGTCAGCACGCCCGTCACCTTGCCGCCGCCGACGAAGATCCGGTTGAACGACGCCCCGTCGTACGGCACCGCCAGCCTGTCGAGCTTCGCGCTGTCGCGGTCGTAGCGGTAGAGCGTGCCCGAGGGCCTGGTGCCGAAGTAGACGTCGTTGTTGGGCGCGTCGATGCCGATCGCGGTGACGTAGGAGTCGCCGGGCGCGTCGACCAGCACGTGGCGCGAGGGGTCGGCGGTCTCCATGAGCATCAGGTCGCCCGTCGCCGACAGCCCCGCCGCCAGCAGCCCGCCCTCCAGCGCCAGGGTGGCCACGAAGGTGCGGTCGGCCAGCTCGGCGGGCAGGAGCTCGCGCTTGGCGCCGGTGACCCTGTCGATGGCGATCAGGTGGGCCTTGGCGCCCACTCCCGCGTAGATCGTGGTGTCGTCGACGGCGATGCTGCGCACGTACTGCTCGCCCGCGACGGCCTGGCCGAAGTCGCGGGTCTGGCCGGTGGCGGGGTCGTACTCGACGACGCGGCCCCTGGGATAGGTGCCGGCGTAGATCTTGCCGTCGGGGGCGGCGTCGATGGACCAGATGAAGTTGTCAGGCCGTACGTCGGCGACCTTCGTGGCCGCGCCGGTGCGGGTGTCGACCTTGTGGATGTCGCCAGGGGTGTAGGTGCCGACGTACAGGTCGGTGCCGACGGCCGCGGCCGCCCACGTGCCGTCGCCGCTGGGCAGCTCGGTGATCGAGGTCACCTTGCGCTGCGCGGGGTCGTAGGCGCCGATCCTGGTCGGCTTGATGCCGCCGGTGCCCAGGTAGAGGCGGTCGCCGACGAACTCGGCCGCGCTGATCGAGGTCACCTGCGAGGCCGGGCCGAGGTCCTCGACGACGGGCGTCGCGCCTGCCGCGACGGGCGCGCCCGTCAGGCCCAGAGCCATGGCCAGGGTCAACGCCGTGACGAACCGTATCCTTCTCATCCACTTGCCTCTCGGGGGGCTTATTACGGACCAGGCCGATATTGGGCCATTCGTACCATGCGTGGAAACGATCGAGCAAGACCCCTGGCGCGCACATTCGCGCACGCGCCCGAGGCCCGCCACTTGCTCCATCACCGACAGTGATGGTTGCGTCGCCGGACGGGAAGGAGATGGAGCCGTTGGGGCAGGAGTCATCCGCCGTGACGGAGGGGACGATCCGCGCATGGCGAGCATGTTTCAGCGGGGCAAGGTGGAACTCGTGTTCAGCGCGATGGACGCCGACGGAGACGGCATCCTGCGCGAAAGTGATTTCGAGGCTCTCGCGCGGCGCTGGGCGTCCGTCCGCGCGGCGGGCGACGAGGAGCGCCTGAGGTCGATCATGCACGGCTGGTGGGGAACGCTCGCCGCGAGCTCCCGAGACCCCGACTCGGTCGCGGTCGAGGACGTCCTCACCGTCGTGGACCTGCTCGGCCGGATGCCTGACGCCGTCGCCGCCACCGCCGAGGTCATGTTCGAAGCCGTCGACGAGGACGGCGACGGCCGGATCTCCCCGGCCGAGTACCGGCGGATGATCGAGGCATGGAACGGCCGCTCCACCGACACCGCCGCCGTGTTCTCGCGCCTTGACGCCGACGGCGACGGCACCATCTCTCGCGCGGAGTTCGTCCTGCACTGGAGCGAGTTCTGGTCGGGCGACGACCCCGAGGCGCCCGGCGCCCACGTCTTCGGCGCACCCCCTGCCCTCTGACCGTGCCCTCTCAGTGCTCCCGGTAGAAGTCGGCGAGGGCGGCGAACGCGGCCTTGGGCTCCCAGGGCATGTCGGGGTAGGTCACACCGAGGCGGTCCTCGTAGACCTTGACGATGCCGTAGCTGGCCAGGTCCAGGTCATCGCGGGGATCGCCGTCGGGGCGGTGGAGGTGGTCGCGGAGCGCGAAGGTGAACACGAAGGCGCTGTCGACGCCTCCGGCGTCGAAGACCTCCAGCAGCTCACGCAGGTACGCGGCCTGACCGGCCTCGTCGCGGGCGTACACACCGTCCAGCCGAACAGGTGCGCGGGTGTCCTTGTCGTATTCGACGATCGCCAGCCCGAGAGCGCCCCTGTCACCCGCGCCCTGGTAGCCGGCCGCGCCGAACTCGGTGATCGCGACCGGCTTCCCCTGCGCGACGAGGTCACGGACGCCTGCGGCGAAGCGGTCGGCGACCTCGGCCGACCGGTAGAGATCCATGGAGACGATGTCGAAGGGCTCCCAGTCGACGCGCTCGAGCGGTACGGAGGCGTAGGTCACCTTGCCGCCGAAGCGCTCACGGACGAGCGCCACGGCCCTGCCGAGGAAGTCGTTGACCCGGGTGCCGACCTCCGCGATGTGCTCGCGCACGCGATGCGGCTGACGCAGCAGTTCGATCCGCTCGTCGATGTCGCCGCCCGGCAGGAACCCCTTGTTCATCAGGCTGAGCTCGGCGCCGGCGACGAACACGACCTCGGCTCCCCGTCGCCTGAGCCGCTCCGCGCGCTCAGCGCAGTCGGCGAACAGCGACAGCATCTCGTCGTCGGTCAGTTCGAGCGGGTAGGGGGAGAACCAGACCTCGAGACCGAGGTCGGCGGCGTGCGCCGCCGCGAGCTCGATCCTCTCCGGATCGCCGCCCATGACGCGGACCGCGGTGCAGTGCAGGTCATCGCGGATGACGCGCAACTCGCGCCTGACCGTCTCCGAATCGAAACGCGTATGGCCGATCACTCCGTTGTAGACGAAGCCGGTGTCGTAGCTGATGCCTTTGGCTCGCATGCCGAGCCTCCTTTCAGGCTGTTGTTACGGTACTCGGCGTACCTTAGTTGCCTGTAGGCAGGGATGACAAGCAGAATGCGGGGGTACGGCCGGTACCGATCGAGAAGGGGCCATGACAGCGGATCCGACGAGGCAGCCAGGTGCCGGGCAGACACGGCGACGAGGAGCCGCGCTGGAGGAGGTGATCCTGCGCGCCGCGGCGGACGAACTCACCGCGTCGGGATACGCAGGGTTCACCATGGACAAGGTCGCCGCCCGCGCCGGCACCAACAAGAACGCCATCTACCGCCGCTGGCCGAACCGCCTCACGCTCGGCATCGCCGCCTATCGGCGACTGGCCACGGCGGTCCCTCCCCCTGACACCGGTGAGCTGCGCGGCGACGTCCTCGAGTGGCTACGCCAGGCCAACCGCTACTGGAGCTCCCCCCTCGGCGCGCTCCTGCGCGAACTGCTCTCCGCGGCGGGCGGCACGTCGGAACTCCTGGCGCAACTGCAGGACCAGTCCGGCGACGCCGCAGCCGCCCCCTGGTTGACCATCCTGGGCCGCGCGGTCGCTCGCGGTGAAGCCAGCCCCGAGGCGCTCCACCCCAGGGTCGCCACCGTGGCCGGCGTCCTGCTGCGCAACGAGTTCGTCGTGCGCGGGGCGCCCACCGTGCCCGACGACGTCCTCGTCGAGATCGTCGACGAGGTGTACCTGCCCCTTGTGCGGCGACGAGGCCCCAACCCGAGCTGACCCTCCGCCGGCGCCGTGCCCCCTACCCCTCCGTCGGGCCGGTCTCAGGGACGGCCGGCGACCATCTGCTGGCGCAGCCGCCACGTCCGGCCGCCGTCCGATGACTCGACGGCGCGCCAGTGGAAGGAGCCGGGCTTGACGTCGGAGAAGATCCAACGGGTCAGCACGCCGTCGAAGGTCCCCTCCAGAAC